>CANQEW010000044.1 GCA_947596085.1 uncultured Clostridia bacterium
AGCCTCAGCACGCTGATGGTACTTGGCGGGCAACCGCCCGGAAGAGTAGGTCGTCGCCGGATCCCATGAGCGATTCATCTCATTGATGGATCGCTCTTATCTATGCATTGGATACACATAAAAACGCTGTAAGGAGGTCGTATGGATGCTGCGGGCAATTGAGGAGCGTAGGAGCATTCGTAAGTATAAGGCGACTCCCGTTGATCGAGAACGTATTGAAGAGATTCTTCGTGCGGCTTGTCTCGCACCATCCTCAAAAAACCGTCAGCCGTGGCAGTTTGTGGTTGCGATGGGTCGAAGCAAAGAAGAGATGCTTTTTGAAATGCGCAAAGGGCTAGGTCGCGAGCGCGTTCAGCCGCTGCTGCCGGGAAGCATATATCATCTTGCCGGAGCGGAATTCACGTTGAAGGTGCTTGAATCGGCGCCTGTTGTGATTTTTGTCGTCAATCCGTTGGCGGAAGCGCTTTCCCGCGCGCTCAATCCAGAGGAGCGCGTATACGAAATCTGCAACGCGCAATCCCTTGGCGCGGCGATGGAAAATATGACGTTGACGGCGACCAGCCTCGGCCTGGGTTCCTTGTGGATATGCGACACATTTTTCGCCCAGCGGGAGCTGAATGCTTGGTTGGGAACGCGCGGGGAGCTGTTTGCCGCCATGGCGTTGGGCGAGCCGGGCGAAACGCCCGCGCCGCGGCCGAGACGCGCCCTACAGGAAGTGGTCGAGTGGCGTCTGTAATAGTGCGAGCTTATCAAACATATTGGATAGAGAAGGCGCGTTAAAATTTCTGAGGAGAGCGCCAGAAGAGGGAACGCTTCGGTATGGAGTGGGAGCGGCATTGATGAACGGCAAGTTGGGGGGAAGTCGGCGAGGAAATAGAAACGGTGAGAGTCGTAGAAGCGTTTCAGGTTCTCTCGATGGCTGCGCTCGACTTTGCCATTGTACCTGGGAGTGTAGGGACGGATCAGCTTATGGCGAATGCTCAATTCAGCGGCGCCTCGAAGAGCAAGGGAAGATCGCGCCTGGAGACAGAGAAACGGTTGCTGATTCGAAACCGTTATTCGTCTGTACACACTCTACCCGGATGCCCAGTTTGGCAAACCTGCGCACGACGGTTCCTGAGGAAGTCGGTGGAAGAGGAAGTGCTGTGCTCGTCGTAGGTTTCCAAGACGCGATAGCGGGAGAACTCGTCGATGGCGGTGTACTGATAGAACTTGTGCTCAGGGGCGGCGATACAGTCGCGAGGGACGACCTTGACGTCGAACTGAATTTGCTCGCCCGGATGCGTCATTTACTGATACGGTTTGGGAACGTACTCCTTCTTTCCCTTTTTGACTGGAAACATGCGAGTTTGCGCATGACTCGGCAGAGCGATTCCACGCAGCGGGAATAACCGCGCAACCGCAGCCGGTGCCAGAGTTCCACGAGGCCAAGATCGGGATTCCTATGGCCATATCCCGGATGAGCTTCAGCTCCACTTCCGTATGGGTGTTGGGATGACTGTGCGACCGGCGGGACTGACGGGCGAGGGATTCGATGCTTCCGTCGTGCCTTTTTAGCCAGAAGTAAATATGCGACTTTCTCTTATTGAACCTGCGACTGGCTTGCGTGACGCCAAATTTCTGCGTGTACTTCATCAGGGATTGTCGGAAACGCATGTTTTGTGACAGATATTGTCAAGGGTGTTTCTCACATTTCATCAAATCTTAAAAGTGCGCATGGCATGCGCACTTTTTTATAATATACTGGAAGACTGCGCCAGGAAAACGCTATTCAAAGGAAACAAGGCTGCGTTTGACGAGTACGTGCGCGCATGCGTTGATCTTTCCGATATGGCCTGCGTGGGAAATTTCGTTGCGGGGCATTCGTCGGGCGCGCGGGTGATGCTGGAAGTGCTGTGCAAGGACTGGCTCAATTCGGAACGAATAAGGGAAAATGGAAAGTGGTGTCCGCACTTTGATCGCAAACGTCACTTTCCAAACGCCACTTTCCATATCGCTGCGAAAATGTCATTGTGCCAGTTCGCGAACGATTTCGCTGGCGATGATCAGGCCCATTGCGGGGGGCACGAAGGATGTACTGCCGGGAATGTCCCGGCGGATCGTGCACTTGCGCACCGTGCCCGGCGGACAGACGCAGTGATAGCGGCAGCTGACGGCGGGGTCGTCGCTGGTCCTTCTCGGCGGCTCCGTGGAATAGACGACCTTCAGTCCGGGAATGTGGCGCTTGCGCAGCTCGGTGCGCATCACCCGCGCCAGCGGGCACATGCGGGTATCGTAGATGTCCGCGACACGCAACTGCGTGGGATCGAGCTTGTTGCCGGCGCCCATCGCGCTGATGATCGGAACGCCGAGCTCGTGCGCGCGCACGACCAGTTCCAGCTTCGCGCTCACGGTGTCCACCGCATCCACGATGAAGTCGTAGACGGACAGATCGACATCTGGGGCGGTTTCGGGCAGATAGAACAGCTTGCGCGTCTCGATTCGCAGTTCCGGATTGATCTCCAGCAGGCGCTCCGACATGGCGTCCACCTTGTACCTGCCCACGGTCTTGCGGGTGGCGATGACCTGGCGATTCAGATTGGTGATGCAGATCCGGTCGTCGTCGAACAGGTCGATTGCGCCGAGGCCGCATCGCACCAGCGCCTCCGCGGCGTAGCCGCCTACGCCGCCCACGCCGAAGATCGCCACGCGGGACGCGGCGAGCCGGCGCATCCCCTCGCTGCCCAGGAGCAATTCCGTTCTCGAAAACTGATTCATCGCACACGCCCCGCCCGCAAAGATTGTTCAACTCAGCTCCAATACAACATGAGCGTTTACGGGCTTTGGTTGGAAACCCGCCCGTTCCATCGTTGATTATATTCACATTCAACCTATTAAGTCAATGGAATAAATAGTTAAATGCTTATTGCGCGCACTGGCAAGTTCGCTCAGAATCGTCGAGCGTCTTTCATCGCAAGTGTAGATTCCTGTGGGAACCCCTTGACAGCCTTTCGAGTGAGATGTATAATCCCAATCAATCCAAATCAACCTATGGTTTTAGTATTCTTTGAAGGGGAGATTCCATCGTGAAGCGCGCGGGTCAGCGGAGAACCGGAATGGATATGCGGATGCGCACCATGCGGATGCGCATGTGTTGCTGTGCGCCGAAACGGGTGGAGCCTCCAAGCGAAGGGGAAGACAGGTAGCCGTGCGGATATCATGGCCCCTGGATGCCGGTCGGGAGACTTCATCGAAGCTTCCCGGCCGGTTTTTTCGCGCAGCGCGACGAGCGACCCGCGCAAAACAGCGATGGAGAGGATGCGTATGATTACACTTGAGCACGTCTCGAAGACCTTTGCGGGAAGCGGAAGCTCCGTGCACGCGGTTCGGGATGTGAGTCTGGAGATCCACGAGGGGGAGATCTTCGGGATCATGGGTTTCTCCGGCGCAGGCAAGTCCACGCTGGTGCGCCTGATCAACCTGCTGGAGCGGCCGGACAACGGCCGGGTGGTGGTGGACGGGCGCGTGCTGACGGATCTGAACAGCCGGGAACTCAGCCAGGCGCGCAAAAAGATCGGGATGATCTTTCAGCAGTTCAACCTGTTCGCCACGCGCACGGCGCTGCAAAACGTATCCTTCCCCCTGCGCTACAGCGGAATGCGCCGCGACGACATCCGCGAGCGCGCACAGGAGCTGTTGCGCTTCGTGGAGCTGGAGGACAAGGCGGACAGCTACCCCTCCCAGCTCTCCGGCGGGCAGAAGCAGCGCGTGGCCATCGCCCGGGCGCTGGCGAGCAATCCCAAGATTCTGCTGTGCGACGAGGCGACCAGCGCCCTCGACCCGCAGACGACCACCTCCATTCTGCATCTGCTCAAGCGGCTGAACTCGGAGCTGGGGATCACCATCGTCATCATCACCCACCAGATGGAGGTGGTCAAGCAGGTCTGCAACCGAGTGGCCGTGATGGAGGCGGGGCGGGTGGTCGAAACCGGCGACGTGTTCGACATCTTTGCCAACCCACAGCAGCCGGTGACGCAGAGCTTCGTGAGCGCGGCGACCAACCTCTCCCGAATCCACAAGCTGATCGAGCAGGACGCACCCATCACCCGGGTGAAGCCGGGCGAGTGCATCATGCGGATGAAGTATCTGGAGCGCAGCTCCTCCGAAGCGCTGGTTTCGCAGCTCTCCCGGCGGTACGCGCTGGATCTGAACATCATCTTCGGCAGCATCGAGATGATCGGCGAAAACCCGCTGGGCGGATTGATCGTCACCGTCAGCGGCGCGCCGGAGAGCATCAATGGAGCCATTCAGTATCTCAGGGATAAGAACGTGGAAGTGGAGGTGTTGGTCGATGCAAGGGCTGCTCGCTGAGCTGTTTCCCCACGTGGTGGAGCGGCCACAGGATTTTCTCGACAGCATCGTCGAGACATTGATCATGACCGGCTGGTCGGGGACGCTAATGCTGGTGTTCGGGCTGATTCTGGGCGTGGCGCTGACGGCGACGAAACCGCGGGGCATTCTGGAGAATCGCTTGATCTATCAGGTGCTGGACAAGGCCATCAACCTGCTGCGCTCGATTCCGTTCGTGATCCTGATCGCGCTATTGATGAATGTGACGCGCCTTCTCATGGGCACGCGCATCGGCGTGCGGGGCGTGATTCCTCCGCTGGTGGTGGGTTCCACGCCGTTCTTCGCGCGGCAGGTGGACAGCGCGCTGGCGGAGGTCGATCCGGGCCTGATCGAGGCCGCCAAGTCGATGGGCTGCCGTCCGCTGGGCATCATTCTTCGCGTCTATCTCAGGGAGGGAACGGCGGCCATCGCCCGGGGCGCCACGATCACGCTGATCAGCCTGATCGGACTGACCGCGATGGCGGGTTACGTCGGCGCGGGCGGACTCGGCGACTATGCCATCGTATTCGGCTACAACTACAACCGGATGGACGTGGTTTGGGCGTCGGTGATCGTGATCGTGCTGATCGTCACCGTCATCCAGGCGGCCGGCACGCTGATCGCCCGCAAGAATACGCATTAGGATTCCAAGAGGAATTTTAATGAATACATTTCAGACCCATAAGGAGGAAACTACGATGAAGAAACTGACCGCGCTGATCCTGACCCTTGCTCTGCTGATCCTGCCGAACCTGGCGATGGCGGAAGATACGACCGTGCGCGTGGGCGTGACCGGCGCGTTTTACGAGGACCTTTGGGCGCCCGCGATCGCGGCGCTGGACGATGAAGGCATCCACGTGGAACTGGTGCAGTTCTCCGATTTTTCCCTGCCCAACGATGCGCTCAACAGTGGCGAATTGGAGATGAACGCCTTCCAGCACCATGCCTACTTCAACAACGACACCACCACCAACGGCTACGACCTGAGCGTGCTGGCGGACACCTTCGTGATCACGATGAACGTCTACTCCTCCAAGTACGACACCATCGACGCTCTGGCCGCCGCCGCGGACGCGGGGGAGAAGCTGACCGTCGCCGTGCCGGACGATGCGACCAACTACGGCCGCGCGCTGATCGTGCTACAGGACGCCGGATTGCTGACGCTGGGCGAATATGAGGGCACGCCCCTGGCGGAGGACATCATCGACAGCAAGGTGGAGCTGTACCTTGTGAACGCTTCCATGACCTACCAGTTCCTGGCGGACGTGGACGCGGCGGTCATCAACGGCAACTACGCCGCCAGCTACGGCGTCGACCCCAACAGCGCCATCTTCTATGAGAACATCGACCTGAGCGACGAGAACTTCATCTGCCTCATCGCCGTCCGCTCCGAGGACATTGAAAACGAGACCTACCGGCGCGTGGCCGAGGTGTTCTGCTCCGAGCTGACCGAGGAAGTCATGAACACCACCTTCAAGGGCTTCTTCCAGGTCGCCTGGGACATCAAATAAACATCCACAAGTACACAGGGAGGGACGGGTATGATTGAGAGACTGCGCGAACTGATCCGCGATCCCGAGCGCGTGGTGACTGGCGAGATCGAAGATAAGTACCTGACGGATCAACTGGGCCGGCTCAAGGGAACGGCGAGGGCGCTGGTATTTCCGATCTCCACGGAGGAAGTCGCGGCCGTGATGAAGCTGGCGTGGGAGGAGCGTGTTCCCGTCACGCCCCGGGGCGCGGGCACGAATCTCGTGGGCTCCACGGTGCCGCAGGGCGACGGCATCATACTCGATCTCTCCCGAATGAACCGTATACTGGAGGTGGACGGGGAGACCTTTACCGCAACCATCGAGCCGGGCGTCGTGCTTCAGGACTTTCAGGCGCACGTGGAGTCGCTGGGCCTGTTCTACCCGCCGGACCCTGGCGAAAAGACGGCCACCATCGGGGGCAACATCTCCACGAACGCCGGCGGCATGCGCGCCGTGAAGTACGGCGTGACGCGAGACTACGTGCGGGGATTGGAACTGGTGCTCGCCGACGGGCGCGTGATCACCGTGGGCTCCAAAAACGTGAAGGATGCCAGCGGACTGGCGCTCAAGCAACTCTTCATCGGCGCTGAGGGCACGCTGGGGGTCATCACGAAGTGCATCCTCAAGCTCATTCCCAAGCCGGAGACGTCGCTTTCCGTGCTGGTGCCCTACGGCGGATTGCGCTCGGGCATCGCCAGCGTCATCGAGATCATCAAGGCCAACGCCAACCCCACCGCCATCGAGTTCATCGAGCGCAGCGTCGTGGAGCTGGGCGAGCGCTTCACGGGCGTGACCTTTCCCTGCCCCCAGGCGAAGGCGTACATTCTGCTCACATTCGACGGGCCGCGGGAGCTGGTGGCGTCCAGCGTCGAGCGGGTGAAGGCCGTGACGGGACGCACCGGAGCGCTGGATTTCATCGAGCTGAGCGACCCCGCCCTGTCCGCCGACATCTGGCGCGTGCGCGGCTGCCTTGTCAAGGCGGTGGAAGCCTACTCCGAGCAGGAGCCGGTGGATCTGGTCGTGCCGATCAACCGCAGCGCCGAATTCATCGAGTTCGTACACGATACCGAGGCGCGCACAGACATGCAAATGGTCGCCTTCGGCCACGCGGGGGATGGAAACGTGCACCTGTGCATCGTGCGCGGCAGCCGCAGCGATGCGGACTGGCAGCGGGAGTTGACACAGAACATGTTCACGCTGTACAATAAGGCGTATGCGCTGGGCGGATTGACCTCCGGCGAGCACGGCATCGGCATCGCCAAGCGGCCGTACTTTCTGGCCAACACGCCCGGTGAGAACCTGGATGTGATGCGCAGCCTGAAGGACGCGCTCGATCCCCGGCACATCCTGAACGATCATATTTCTTACTTAAAGTGAAACCTGAAGTGATACCTGAAGTGATACCTGAAGTGAGGTTTGCACCATGAGAGAACTCTCAAAGCGCACCGCCGGCTTTACCGATTCCGTCATTCGCCGCATGACGCGCGTCTCGCTCCAATACGGGGCCGTGAATCTGTCCCAGGGCTTCCCGGATTTCGATCCGCCCGGGGAGATCCTGGACGCGCTGGCGAACGCCGCGCACGGTGGGCCACATCAGTACGCCATCACCTGGGGCGCGCAGAACTTCCGCGAGGCGCTGGCCGAGAAGCAGCGCCGCTTCACCGGGCTCGACATCGACCCGGAGAGCCAGATCGTCGTCACCTGCGGCAGCACGGAGGCGATGATGGCCGCCGTGATGACCGTCTGCGACCCCGGCGACCGGGTCATCGTGTTCTCGCCCTTCTACGAAAACTACGGCGCGGACGCCATACTCTCCGGTGCGGAACCCATCTACGTGCCGCTGCATCCGCCGGAGTTCAATTTCGACCAGGACGAGCTGGAAGCGGCATTCCAGCAGCGGCCCAAGGCGCTGATTCTGTGCAACCCGTCGAACCCCTGCGGCAAGGTGTTCACCCGCGAGGAGCTCATGTGCATCGCGCGGCTGGCTGAGAAGTACGACGCCTACGTCATCACGGACGAGGTGTACGAGCACATCGTCTACGAGCCCCACGAGCACGTGTACTTCGCCGCGCTGCCGGGCATGTTCGAGCGCACGCTCTCGTGCAGCTCGCTCTCCAAGACGTACTCGATCACCGGCTGGCGGCTGGGCTACATCATCGCACCGGCGCGGCTGATCGAAGTGGCGCGCAAGGTGCACGACTTCCTCACCGTCGGCGCGGCCGCCCCGCTGCAGGAGGCCGCCGTCGTCGGCCTGCGCTTCGGCGACGACTACTATCGGGCGCTGCGCGATAGCTATGCCCGCAAGCGCGCGCTGTTCCTGAACGGCCTGGACGCGCTGAAGATCGTCCACACCGATCCCCAGGGCGCCTACTACGTGATGCTGGACATCCGGGAATTCGGCTACGAGAGCGACCTCGAATTCTGCGAGGATCTGGCGCGCAAGGTGGGCGTGGGCGCGGTGCCCGGCTCGAGCTTCTTTCACGAACCGGTGAACCACCTGATTCGCCTGCACTTCGCCAAGCGGGAGGACACGCTCAACGAGGCGCTCAACCGCCTGGAGACCATGCGCACCAAGATGCGCCGATAGTACGGCGCAGCGGCTGCCACTACCGCGTTCCCTGTCATCGCTGCCAAGGATTCCCGTCGATTCTTCGCCGCAGACGTAAATTCTTGTGCACGCCCCTTGACAGGGAAATCATTTGAGTTTATAATCCCATCTGCCTACTAGGCTAATAAGAATTGAGGAGGGGACCCGCATGAAGAACGAGGCGAACATCAATCGCGCAGCGATCGAGCACCGCGCTCTGTGGATGGGCTTGATCTATGACGAGGCGCGCAAGCAGGGTGCGGATGCGGAGGCGATCTGTCGCGCGGCGATCAAGCGCTGCGGCAACATCCACGGTGCGCGCCACCTGTCCAACTGCGCCGACGCGACCGATCTGCGGGAATTCCGCAAGGTGTTCCTGAGCGATCTGACGATGGCGACCTTCGATATGGAGGTCACCGAGAACGACGCGAAGAACCTGCGCATCGACTTCCACTACTGCCCGCTGGTGCATGCGTGGAAGGAGCTGGGATTCGACGACGCGACCTGCGCCCGGCTGTGCGACATCGCAATGGACGGCGACCGGGGCATCGCCGAGACCATGGGCTACAAGCTGGAACTGACCGACACGATCGCCGCTGGCTGCGCGTGCTGCAAGCTGCACTTCCATCGGTGAACAAACTGAACGAAACAGAAAGAGGGAGAATCTCATGAAGAAGTGGATCGCAATCATTTTGGTCGCGGCGCTGATTGCGCTGTCGGGCGTCTCGCTCGCGGAGAGCGAAGGAATCATCAAGATCGCCGTCGCGGGCCCGATGACCGGCGACAATGCCGAGTACGGCATCGGTTTCGCCAACGCGGCAAAGCTCATGGCGGAGAAGTGGAACAGCGAAAAGGGCGGCGTGCATGTGGGCGACGAGACCTATAAGATCGAGATCGTCGAGTACGACGACAAGTCCGATTCCGATGAGGCGGCCATCATCGCCGAGAACATCGTCTCCGATCCGGACATCTGGGGCGTGATCGGCCACTTCGCCTCCGGCATCTGCATGGTGGCCGCGCCGACCTATCAGGACGCGCAGTACATCAACATCAGCCCCACCTCCTCGCACGCCGACTACTCCGGCATCGGCGATTACATCTTCCGCAACAACACGGTCATCACCGTGGAGACGGCCACCGGCGCGGACATCGCCATCAACGACCTGGGCGGCCAGAACATCGGCGTGCTGTCCATCGACACCGAGTGGGGCGTGTCCGCCGGCGACGCGATGGAAGCGAACATTGAGGCGCTGGGCGGCAACTTCGTGCTGCGCCAGGAGGTTTCCGAATCTGCGGTGGACTTTGCCACGGAGATTGCGAACTTCCGCGATGCGAACGTGGACGTCATCATGGTGGCCGGCATGTACGGCACGCTGGCGCCCTTCGCGGTCGCCTGCAAGAACAGCGGCTACGATGTGCGGCTGGTGGGCTGCTCCAATGCCTACACGGACAACCTGCTCTCCATCGCGGGGGACGCCGCTGAGGGCATCTACGCGCCGGTCTCCTTCTTCGCGGGCAATCCCGATCCGGCCGTGCAGGAATACGTGCAGGCCTATACCGACGCCTACGGCACGGCTCCTTCCGCGCTGACTACCCAGGCGTACGATTCCGTGGGCATCCTGCTGGAGGCCATCGAGCGCGCGGGCGTGCTGGACCGCGAAGCCGTCAAGGACGCCATGTATGAGACGGATTACCAGGGCATGTCCGGCTACACGACCTTCGACGAGATCGGCGACGCCCAGAAGGTGTTCACCAAGATCGTTGTCAGGAATGGCGCCTTCGTGGTGGCCGAATAACAAATTCCACGCTGGGGAGGTGCTCGCCTCCCCGGCGCAAACTCAGCGCAAACTCAGCACAAATTCAATTCGTTGGAAGGGAGGCCGCCCGCCGTGCAGACTTTTCTCGGAGCCGTGATCAACGGCCTCGCCCTCGGCATGGCTTACGCGCTGATCGCCGTCGGCTATTCCATGGTCTTCGGCGTGCTTCGGCTCATCAATTTTTCCCACGGCGCGGTGTACGCCTTCGGCGCGTACATGGTGTTCTTCTTTGTGTCGCTGAAGTTGGGATTGCTGGCGTCGATCCTGCTCTCGGTGGTCATCTCCGGCCTGTTGGCGATGCTCGTGGACAAGGTGGCGCTGGAGCCGCTGCGCAAGAAGAAATCCATACCGATCGCCACGCTGATCACGACGATCGGCGTGTCCTTCATCATCCAGAACGTGCTGTCCATCGAGTACGTGTTCGGCAGCGAGCGCCGCGCCTTTCCATCGACCAACCTGTTTGCCAATCTCTCCATCGGCAATATTACGATCCAGTCCAGCCAGATCATCATGCTGATCGTCGCGGTGCTGCTGCTGGGGGTGCTCACATTCCTGGTGCAGGGAACCAAGGTCGGACTGGCGATGCGCGCCATTGAGCAGAACAGAAAGGCGGCGCATCTGGCCGGCATCAACGTGGATCTGGTCATATCGTTTACCTTCTTTATCGGCGGCGCGTGCGCGGCCATCGCGGGCGCGCTGATCGGCGGCTATTACGGCGTCATCAATCCCGGCATGGGTTCCACCATCGGCCTGAAGGCGTTTGCCGCAGCGGTGGTGGGCGGCATCGGCGTGCTGCACGGCGCGGTGGTCGGCGGCCTGGTGGTCGGCGTGGTGGAATGCGTCGCGGCGCAGTATCTGGGAAGCAACGTGCGCGACCCGATGGCGTTTGTGATTCTGATCCTCATTCTGATCCTCAAGCCCAACGGCCTGTTCGGGAAGAAAGGCATAACGAAGGTGTGAGCACATGAAGAAGAAACTCGGAACGATCCGCGAGAACGGCTTCCTCTACGTCTTTGAACATTTCATCGACGCGCACAGAGCCGCCCTCATCGCGCTGCTGGCGCTCCTCGCCATCGCCTTTCCCTACACGCCCGTCGCCGACCGCTCGACACAGCGCATCGTGACGATGATCCTCCTGTATGCGATGCTCGGCATGGGCCTGAACGTGCTCACCGGCTACGCGGGCATGGTCTCGCTGGGGCACGCGGGCTTCTACGGCATCGGCGCCTATTGCTGCGCGCTGCTGACCACGCGGCTGAACTTCTCCTTCTGGCCGGCGCTGCTGCTGGCGGGGTGCCTCGCGGCGCTGGTGGGCTTTTTGCTGGGCCTGCCCTCGCTGCGGCTGTCGGGAACTTACCTGTCCATTGTGACGCTGGGCTTCTGCGAAATCGTGCAGATGGTGCTCAAGCAGTGGGATTCCGTCACCAACGGCAACTATGGCATCCGAAATATCCCCAAGCCGGAGTTGTTCGGCCACCAGTTCAACCTGCAAAACGGCGGCTTCTATCAAATCATATTGGCGCTGTCCGTGCTCACCGCGCTGGGGTGCCTGGCCATCAAGCGCTCGAAGTATGGCCGCGCCTTCCAGGCCATCCGGGACGACGAGCTCGCCGCGGGCATGATGGGCGTGCGAACCGCCCGCTACAAGATCCTGGCGTTCGTGATCTCGGCCTTCATCACCGGCGTGGCGGGCGGCTTCTATTCGGTGATCAACAACGGCTACATCGAGCCGAACAACTTCGTATTCAACGTGTCCGTGCTCATCATCTCCGTCGTGGTCGTGGGCGGCCTGGGCACGATCCGGGGCATGTTCTTCGGCGCGGCGCTGTTGCAGCTGTTCCCGCAGGTGTTCCCGCAGGTGTTCCGCTTCCTGAACGAATGGCGCTTCGTGATCTACGGCGTGCTGCTGGTGGCCGCGATGCGCTTTCGACCGCAGGGCGCGCTGGGCTGGCAGTCCACGCTGCCCTATCCGCTCTCCCGTCGAACGCGCGAGGAGCTGGCGCACCGAAGCGTCCTGCCGGGCGGGGAGAAGGGAGCGACGCCATGAGCTTTCTGAACGTCGAAGGCATCACCCTTCGCTTCGGCGGCCTGACTGCCGTCGATGGCGTGAATTTTCATGTGGAGCAGGGCGAGATCGTCTCCCTAATCGGCCCCAATGGCGCGGGCAAGACCACGGTATTCAACATGCTCACCGGCGTGTACCGGCTGGACGCGGGCCAGATCGAATTCATGGGCCGGCGCATCGACGGCAGGACGCCCCAGGAGATCGTGACGCTGGGCATCGCGCGCACGTTCCAGAACTTACGCCTCTTCCCGAAGATGCGCGTGATCGAGAATGTGCTGGTGGGCGCGCACATCCACACGAACTACAGCTTCTTCCAGAGCCTGTTCCGGACGCCCGCGTTTCGCCGGGAGGAGAGCGAAAAGGAGCTTCGGGCCGTCGAGATCCTGGAGTCCATCGGCCTCGGCCATCGGGTCAACGACTATGCGGAGGGCCTGCCCTACGGCGAGCAGCGCAAGGTGGAGATCGCCCGCGCCATGGCGACGGACGCGAAGCTGTTGCTACTGGATGAGCCGGCGGCGGGCATGAATCCGGCGGAGAGCGAGGAGCTGTTGCGCTTCATCCTCCGCCTGAAGGAGGCCGGCTACACGGTGCTGCTGATCGAACACGACATGCGCGTGGTCATGAACATCTCCGACCGCATCTATGTGCTCGATCACGGCAAGCGCATCGCCGAGGGCAGGCCGGAGGAGATCGTCAACGACGCGCGGGTCATCCGCGCCTATCTGGGAGGGGAGCGTGAAGCAAATGCTGAAGATTGAGGGCCTGCACGTCTCCTACGGCCCGATCCATGCGCTCAAGGGCATCGACCTGGAGGTCAACGAGGGAGAGATCGTCACGCTGATCGGCTCCAACGGCGCGGGCAAGTCCACCACGCTCAACGCGATCACGGGGCTCGCGAAGGTGCAGTCCGGAGACATCTCCTTCAACGGGCGGCACATCGCCAACATTTCGCCCTATCGGATCGTGCGCCTGGGCATCAGCCACTCGCCCGAGGGCCGCGAGGTCTTTCCCGCGCTCACGGTGCACGAAAATTTGCGCCTCGGCGCCTATTCGCGCAGCGACAAGCGCAGCGTCGCGGCCGCCTACGAGCGCGTCTATGCGCTGTTCCCGCGCCTGAAGGAGCGCACCGGCCAGACCGCGGGTACGCTCTCCGGCGGCGAACAGCAGATGCTGGCCATCGGCCGGGCGCTGATGTCCGAGCCGAAGCTGCTGCTTCTGGACGAGCCGTCCATGGGCCTCGCGCCAAATTTGGTGGCGATGATCTTTGAATTGATCCAGTCCATCAACCAGCAGGGCACGACGATCTTGCTCATCGAACAGAACGCGAACATGGCGCTCTCCATTGCCCACCGCGCCTACGTGCTGGAGACGGGTACGATCGCCATCGCCGGAGCGGCGGCGGAGCTGGCCCGCGATCCCCGCGTCAAGAGCGCCTATCTCGGCGGCTGACTTGGACCGCTCGAGCAGGTATCCCAGTGGAGTGGCCGCTTCACCCCGGACGCAGCGGGCACGATCCCCTACACCTGCCGGATGGGCATGATCCAGAACGCGATTTGCGTGACCGCGGACGGAACGGAGGAAGCAACATGATGATTTCGACTCGGGGCAGATACGCCCTGCGCATAATGATCGACCTGGCGGAGCATCAAAATGGGGGTTACATCCCCATGAAGGAGGTTGCGAAGCGTCAGGAATTGTCGCCGAAGTACGTGGAGCAGATCATGCCCTTCCTCACGAAGAATGGCTATGTCGAGGGGCTTCACGGCAAGGGCGGCGGGTATCGCCTCCGCAAGCCTCCCGAGGAATGCAATGTGCGGAACATCCTGCGCCTCACCGAGGGCGATCTTGCGCCGGTCGCCTGCCTCGCGTGCAGCGCCGTCCCCTGCCACCGAGCGGAATACTGCAAGACGCTCCCCATGTGGACGAAGCTCAACCGCTTGATAAACGACTTCTTCGACACGATCACCATCGAGGATCTGGTGCAAAACAGAATTTGAAGGATTCACCTTCGCAACAATTATGAAAGGGCCTGCTTCCCGAATGAATCTGGAAGCAGGCTCTCCCATGCGATCTGACAGATGTTCATGAGCATTATAAATTCATCCTATATCACGAAATCGATTTTCTGTATTGGACTGCGAAAGGACAATGTGCTATGATTCCTTCGTGCTCAGGCGACTGCGAGGCGGCGCTGGGCAGTCTGGAAAAGGAGGATTGGCTATGTTTCACCGATATGTCGGCGGCGTTTGCGATCGAATGTGATTTGCGGCGAGAAAACACCAACGGCGCAAAACGCTTTCATGACAAATTCGATATTCTATATTCGAGCGAGGAGGAAATCCAAATGAAGAAGCTGGCTTATTTGAAGAAATCCGTGGTCGTTCTGCTGGCTGCGGCGCTGATCCTTTCCGCCGCTGCGCTGGCCGAGGAACCCACGAAGGTGCTCATCGCCACCGAAGGCGCGTACCCTCCCTACAATACCGTGGACGACGAGGGCAACCCCGATGGCTACGATATCGCCGTGGCCAAGGCCGTGGACGAACTGTTGGACGATTACGAGTTTGAGTACATCGCCGTGGAGTGGTCCTCCATCTTCGCGGGTCTCGAGGCCGACCGGTATCAGGTGATCGTGTCCCAGGCCGCCAAGAACGAGGAGCGCGAGGCGAAGTACCTGTTCGGTTCCGTCCCCTACACTTGGGAGGCCGGCGCGATCGCGTTCAGGAAGGGGCGCGAAGGCATCACCGGTCTGGGAAGCATCGGAGGCACGGACATCACCCTGTCCGTAGCGGTGGGTTCCTCCAATGAGAACACCGCGCTGACCTGGAACGAGGAGCACCCGGACGCGCAGCTCAACCTCGTCTACAACGACGGCGACATCAGCAAGGCGCTGCTGGACGTGCAGGAGGGCCGCGTGGACGCGACGCTGGTCAGCCCAGCGGTGGCTGAGAACGTCATCAAGGCGCAGGGGCTGGATGTTGACTACGTGCTGCGCGACGAGGCGAGGCCGCTGGCAACTTACTGGCTGTACTCTCTGACGGATGCCTACGGGGAAGCCAATCGGGAGCTTGCCGCGAAGGTGGACGAGGCGCTGCAGACACTGATCGACAACGGCACGCTGGCGCAGATCAGCGAGGAATACCTCGGCGCGGACTACTCCACTGAGGAAGCGGTGCGCAGCCGCATCGGCGGCGCAAACTGAGCGCGATTTCGAAATAAATCCTCCCTACAGGGGCCTGGCCTCGCGGGCCAAGCCCCTGTTTTACTCAGAATTGCGGTGCAGGAGTTGAATGAAACGTGGGCAAGATATTCGACCTCTCCTTTATGATTTCGACCATTCCGCCCATCGTGGGCAAGCTGCCGGTGACGCTGTGGATCGTCTTTCTATCCGGCGCCATTGCGTTGGTGCTGGGCTTTCTGGTCGCAATGGTGCGCTACTTTCACGTAAGGATTCTGACCCAGATCTGCAAGGTCTACGTCTCCTTCATGCGAGGCACGCCCGCGATGGTGCAGCTACTGGTGGCCTATTACGGCATTCCCATTTTCCTGCGCGCCATAAACGCGAGTCTGGGCACGGGCTTCTCCGTCAACGGCATTCCCGCCGTCGTGTTCGCGGTGTTCGCGCTGTCGCTCAACAGCGGCGCGTTCATGTCCGAGACGATTCGCGGCGCAATGCTGGCGATCAATGCCGGGCAGCTCGAAGCCTGCTACAGCGTGAATCTCTCGACCTGGCAGGCTTTGCGCAGGATTATACTGCCCCAGGCATTTACCAATGCGCTGCCCGCGCTGGGCAATTCCTTCATATCACTGCTCAAGGAAACCAGCCTGGTGTTCTACATCTCCGTGATCGATATGATGGCGCAGGCGAAGATCACCGGTTCCCGCTCCTATCGTTTTTTTGAGGTGTACATCGTCGTGGCGCTGATCTATTGGGCGGTATGCTTCCTGATGGAGCGCGTGCTCGCGCTGTTGGAGCGGCACGTGCGCCGCTACGAGAGGGGGATCGTGAAATGATTTCGATTCGCGGACTTGAGAAATCGTTCGGAGACAACCGCGTGCTGCGCGGCGTGAATCTGGAGATCGCAAAGGGCGAAATCCTGACGATCATCGGCCCCTCCGGCGCGGGCAAGACCACGCTGTTGCGCACGTTGAACTGGCTGGACGTGCCGGATGCGGGCACGATCACCATCGACGGCGCAACCATCGACGCGACCCGGGCGACCAAGCGCAGCATAAAGCAGCTTCGCAGCAAAAGCGCCATGGTCTTTCAGCATTACAACCTGTTTAACAACAAAACCGCGCTCGAAAACGTGACCGAGAGCCTTATTCTGGTCAGGAAACTTCCCAGGGCCGAAGCGGAGGCGCGGGGCCGGCAACTGCTGGAGCGCGTGGGACTGTCGGACAAGTGCGACACCTATCCCTCCTTTCTCTCCGGTGGCCAGCAGCAGCGCGTTGGCATCGCCCGGGCGCTGGCGGTGGAGCCGAAGGTGATCCTGTTTGACGAGCCGACCTCCGCGCTGGACCCGGAGTGGGTCAATGAGGTGCTGGCGGTGATGACGGAAATCGCCCGGGACGGCATGACCATGATCGTCGTTTCCCACGAGATGCGCTTTGTGCGCAACGTATCCACGCGCGTCGTCCTGCTGGACGATGGGCACATTCTCGAGGATGGAACACCGGAGCAGGTGTTCCAGCATCCCAGACACGAGCGCGCCGTGCAGTTCCTTCGGCAGGCCGATCTGCAATAATTCACGATGGGCATCCCATCAACACATTTGAAGCGAGGTAATGTAAATGTCAAAGCTGTTCTATCCTGACTTTTTTAACGATGTGTTCGGCCCGATCATGCAGCCCGGCTCGAGCGGCAGCTTTGCGGGCACCAGCCGCGTGGGCCGCATTGCGCGCCACACGCTCAAGAGCGCACCCAGGCGCGTGCGCATCCTGTTCGACGCGGGTCGCAACCACCTCAGGAATCTGGGGAATATGATGGATGACCGCGGCTATCTCGGCGGCCTGCAGGATTTTGCCACCGACGATATACGCCTATTTTCAGCGCACGATTTGGCGAGGGCAGCCGGCATCTCCTACGAGTTCTCCGAGCTGGAACAGCCGAGTCCATGGCCGGACAGCGTGAAATTTGAACTGACGGGCGTCGATGGAGATGTGGCGACGCTGGTCGGGCGCTCCATCGGCGGCGGCATGGTCAGCACCTATCAGATTCACGGCTTTCCCATTCAGTGGCAGGCAGACACCCATGCGGTGCTGGCCTGGGGGAGCAGCGATGCATTGGAACGGGCGGACGCATACTTTTGGAAGCGCGCCGATCTCGTCGACGCCAACACCTACACGGACGGTGCGGATCGAACCGCGCGCTTCTGGGAGTTTTCCACGATGCCGGAAGAGGGCGAGCTGAAGGTGCTGTTCAAAAGTGACGCAGAATACCGCCTGTTGCCCGCACTGCTGCCGGTGGTGACCATCCGGAACCGCCAGCCGCAGCTGTTTCGGAACGTGGAGGAATGGCGTCAGGTGGCGAAGGAGCGGGGCATATCGTTCGTGCAGGCCGCGATTGAGTATGAGAAGCGCTTCTCCGGATGGTCGGAGGCGGAGATATGGGCTTATTTTGAAAAGATTGAAGCAATATGGAATCATCAGATCCATTCGCTGGAGGAGGTGGGATACGACGAATCGCTCGATACGCCCAACCTGCCCATCTACGGCCGCTGGTGGGATCGCTACCGGAGGGCAGGTCGCGTGCTGGAGGACAGCCTGACCGACCACATCATCGTACATGCCATGTCCACGAACGCGAAGCTGCCGGGCGTGCGGATCGTTCCCGGGCCCATGGGCACGGGCGGCGGCTACCTGTACAGCGCCGTGCGCGCGGTGGCGGACGCGAAGGGATTCTCCCACGAGAAGGTGATCGAGAGCCTGATCGTGGCCGCGGGGCTGGGCGCGATTGCCTTCACCAACTGTCAGGCCAGCGGCAATTCGGGCTGCGTGGGCGAATCGGGCGTTTGCTGCGCGATGGGGTCCGGCGCGGTGACCTGGTTGGCCGGCGGTGACGGCGTGCAGGTAGAGCGCGCGGCATCCATGGCGCTGCAGGCCAACATTGGCATCCCCTGCGACCCGATCCCGGGCGGCAAGGAATTCCCCTGCATCACCCGCACGATTCGCGCGGCAGTCACCATGCCCCTCTACGCCGATCTGGCGCTATCCGGCATCGATCCCCTGATCCCCTATCACGAGGTTTTGCAGGCCATCGAACGCAATCGCCAGGCCTCCTCGCCGGAGCTGTTGCACGGCGGCTGCACCACCTGCCCTTCGGCGCTGCGCTGCCAGGCGTTTTTGCAGGGGGAATTGATGGTGGGCAAGTATAAATATGCTGCAGAATGAAGATTCTCGAGCTAAGGCAACGCCGCACAGCTTTGTGCGGCGTTGCCTCAAACCGTCTCCGGTTCCATCTGGAGGATGTCGTTGAAGTAGTTATTTGCGATCATGAACACGCCCATTGCGGTCAGCACCACCAGCGCCTCGTCGGAGAACTCCCTGCGGAGCGCCTCAAAGAGCTCGTCCGGAACCTGCTTGGGGTTCTTCGCAATGGCCCGACCATACTCGACCAGAAGCCTTTCCTGGGGTGTAAATTCAAAGCCTGCGAAATCCTCGATGCCATAGCTGCGCAGGAGCCGGGCAAAGTACGTGCTGCACACCAGGCAGTCGTTTTGCAGGGAGACTGCATATTCGAAGAAGTCCGCTGCGCGCTTGCCCACGAACTTCCGCAGTTCG
Organism: uncultured Clostridia bacterium; assembly: GCA_947596085.1. Classification (GTDB taxonomy): domain Bacteria; phylum Bacillota; class Clostridia; order Christensenellales; family Aristaeellaceae; genus SFTH01. The sequence continues at coordinate 19,150 of CANQEW010000044.1, forward strand.
CGGTCGAGCGCGTAGGACTCCTCCTCCAATGCCCGAAAAGCGACGGGGTTGTGCAGCAGCGTGCGCTTTTCATTGGTGAGGCGGTATCCCTGCGCGAGATGCGCCTTGGCAGCCCTCTTCGCCTCCTCCGACGCGGCTTCCATTTCGATCATTTTGATCCTTGGCATGCTCTTGAACTCCTTTCTATCTTCTGTCCGCTCGGATCTCGCGCAGATACCTGTCGAGCTCCTGCAGGTAGCGCTCGCCCATGCTGCTCAGAACGATATTCTTTTTCACGATGTATCCGATCTCCATGTCGGGGTTGGGATGTTCGCTGTCGCCCTCGAAGGGGATGGTTACGAAGTCCGATCCGTTCAGCTCCTCGCAGATGATGCCCGAGCAGAGCATGTAGCCGCTTACGCCAACCATTAAATTGAGCATCGTCGCCCGATCCGTGGCCTTGATGGTGCGCGGATAGTCCAGCATGCTCAGGATCTCCTCGGAGTAGTAGAAGGAATTGCTGTCTCCCTGCTCGAAGCTCAGGCACGGATAGGGCGCGAGCTCCTCGAAGCGGATGCGCGCACGCTTCGCCAGCGGGTGCCCCTTCCAGAGGTAGACGTGCGCCGGACATGTGACGAGCGGGTGAAACGCGAGCGCGTTGCGGGCAAGCTGCTTGTCGATGATGGGCGCGTTGAATTCGTCGCGGTAGAGTATGCCGATTTCGCTGCGCTGCGTACCCACGTCCTGGATCACGTTCTGCGTCTGCGTCTCTCGGATGGCGAATTCGTACTTCGATGTATCGAAGCTGCGCGTCATCTCCACGAACGCCTTGACGGCGAAGGAGTAGTGCTGCATCGATACGCCGAACTTTCGCCTGATCGCGCCGCCCTGGCCGTACTTCTCCAGAATGTTCTCATATTGCGTATAGAGCTGGCGGGCATAGGAGATGAACTCCACGCCGTCGTTGGTGAGCGTCACGCCTCGACCGCTGCGGTGGAAGATGGTGATGCCCAGCTCCCGCTCCAATTCCTGCAGCGCGCTCGACAGCGAGGGCTGCGCCACGTAGAGAAGCTCGGCAGCCCGGTTGAGCGAGCCGGCCTCGGAGATGGTAATCGCGTAGTGAAGCTGCTGTAGCGTCATGAGAACCTCCCGGGGGCCATTGTAGAAAGCGGGAAATTCCAGACGGAATCTCCCGCTCGCATAGGGTTTCGCTGCTCATATTCGGAACTTCCCCGTGAATTTGCGATATTATAGCAAATGCCCGAGCGGCTTGTCAACGGGGTATAGATAAAATATATAATAACGATAGGTTTACTGGTGTATCGTAAAGATTTTGATTTGCTATTGACAGGGCGCGGCGGCGGGCATATAATACCTAGCATAACGATAGGAATTGGAGACGATGCGTCGTGACGATGTGGAGAAGGAATGTTTTCCCTGCCGCAGGCTTCGCCTCGAACCCGTCCTTTGTGTGCGCCTGTTGTTGCATCTCTCCCGGCGGAGGGCTTTTTCTGCTGCAATGATATGGCGAACACGTTGCAAAGCCCGCTGCCGGAATCCCATGGGGATGCGGCGGCGGGCTATTTTTATTGTCCGAGACGAAGAGGAGGAATGATGACGAATGTCCAACTACCTTTCCATTGAATCCGCGCTGATCCACGGCGGCGCGTTTGAGGATTCTCTGGTCCATTCGGTGAATGTGCCCATCTACCAGACATCGACCTATCAGCAGTTTGAAATCGAGGGCAACCCCAAGTGGGAGTATTCCCGCACCGGCAACCCCACCCGGGCGGCGCTGGAGGCGCTGATCGCCGAGCTGGAGGGCGGCACGGCGGGCTTCGCCTTCGGCTCCGGCATGGCGGCGCTCACGGCAGTGCTGAGCTTGTTCCAATCGGGTGACAAGGTGCTGATCTCATCCAACGTCTACGGCGGCACCTATCGCGTGCTGGACAAGGTATTCAAGCAGTTCGGCCTGGCCTGTGCGATTGCGGACACCTCGGATCTGGCGGCGCTGGAGGCGGCGATCGACCCCAGCGTAAGGGCAATCCTGGTGGAGAGCCCGGCCAACCCGCTGCTGACCATCACCGATCTGGCGAGCGTGGCGGAGATCGCTCGAAAGCATGGCGCGCTGTCCATTGTGGACAACACCTTCATGACGCCCTATCTGCAGCGGCCGCTGGAGCTTGGGGCGGACATCGTGGTGCACAGCGCGACGAAGTACCTGGGAGGTCACAGCGATTTGATCGCCGGGCTCGTCGCGGTGAAGGGCGCGGAGCTCGCGCAGCGGATCGGCTTTATCCAAAACGCCACGGGAGGCGTGCTCGGCCCCTTCGATGCCTTCCTGCTGATCCGGGGCATCAAGACGCTGGCCGTTCGGATGGATCGCCATGTGGAGAATGCCGAGCGCATCGCCCAGTGGCTACAAACGAACGGCGCAGTGCGGCGGCTCTATTATCCGGGCCTGCCGAACGCGCAGGGCCATGACATCCAGAGGCGGCAGGCGAAGAACGGCGGCGCAATGATCTCCTTTGAGCTGAGGGAGGGTTACGACGTGCGCAAATTCTTCCGCTCGGTGCAGCTCGTCGCGCTGGCGGAGAGCCTGGGCGGCGTGGAGTCGCTGGTGTGCCATCCGGCCAGCATGACCCACGCCTCGATCCCGAAGCACATCCGGGATTCGGTGGGCATCACGGACAGCCTGATCCGCCTGTCCGTGGGGATCGAGGATTCTGACGATCTGATTTGCGACCTTGAGCGGGCCATCGCGGTGAGCAGGGAGGGATGATCCATGGCGCTCTATGATTCCATGCAGGCATTGATCGGAAATACGCCCCTGGTTCGGCTGTCCCATTTGGGTTTGCCGGAGGGCGTGGAGCTCTACGCCAAGCTGGAGCTGTACAACCCGGCGGGCAGCGTAAAGGACAGGATCGGCAAGTACATGATCGAGGACGCGGAGCGCAGCGGGCGCATCGGCCCCGGCGGAACCATCGTGGAGGCGACCGCGGGCAACACGGGCCTGGGCATCGCCTTCGCGGCGCTGAACAAGGGCTATCACGTGATCTTCGTGGTGCCGACGAAGTTCAGCCAGGAGAAGCAGACGCTGATGCGGGCACTGGGCGCTCAGATCATCAATACGCCCCGGGAGGGCGGCATGCTGGGCGCGGTCCAAAGGGCGGAGGAGCTGCGCGCGCAAATTCCCGGTGCGATCTCATTGGAGCAGTTCAAGAATCCATCCAATCCGCTGGCCCACTATGAGACGACCGGTCCGGAGATCTGGTGCGATTTGAACGGAAGGGTGGACTACCTGATCGCGGGCGCTGGCAGCGGGGGCACCTACAGCGGCATCGTCCGCTACCTGAAGGAGCGGGACCCGTCCGTGCGGGGCGTGCTTGCCGATCCCGTGGGTTCCACAATGGGCGGCGGCGCGCACAGCGATTACGACATCGAGGGCATCGGCAACGACTTCATTCCGGACACCATGGACATGTCGCTGGTCGACCGCGTCATCAAGGTGACGGACGTCGAGGCCTTCGAGCACGTGCGCCTGCTGGCCCGCACCGAAGGCATCATAGCGGGTTCCTCCTCAGGCGGCGCGCTGGCGGCGGCCATGAAGCTCATCGCAGGCGGCGTGCGGGGCAGGCTGGTCGCCGTCTTCCCGGACCGCGGCGACCGGTATTTCAGCAAGGGCCTCTATGAAGACAGGTAATCGCTTTTTCTATTTGCATCGATTGAAAAACGATTATCGACGACAAACACGAAAGAACTTAACAATGATTGCGCGAAACGAGTTTCTAAAGGTAAAATACTCACAATCCACTGGATACCCACAATAATGCCCTTTGGGAATGCCGTTATCAATTTGTTATCAAAGAAGAGACAGAGGCCCCGAAACCCCCTGGAAATGCGGGGTTTTCGGGGCTTTGTGTATCATTCCTACACGTCGTGCCGTATGTCTCGCCATGCGCTATTCACTTGTTTCACCTTCCCCGCAATGCCCGCCCCTTTCGGCGCGTGGGGTTTTCAGCCCCTGCCTTTACTGTGCTTTCACACCTATCGCCGCCCACGGAAAAGACCCATGCTATAAAGTTGCCACCTGTCAAGCCTTGCACTTGACGCGCTGCCGTCGGCCGGCATTGCCCCCACGCTTGACCACGTGGGCAGGTGTTACATCAGCCGTAACCGCTTGCTTTTACCCCTTCTTCCGGGGGCCACATAAGACCGTGACCGCTTGCCTTAACCTCCTTTCCCGGCAATCCCTGTTTGGGCGGCCGTCTCTGTTCGCCTCCTTTTGCCGCCGCTTTGCTTCCCTGCCGGCCGGTCCATCGCTGTGCCGGTCGGCAAAACAAGCATAGCACATGGTTTTTTGACGTGGGCGAGACGCTGGACCCCGAGAAAAATAGCGCTTTAATCGCGCTCTATGGGAGGAAAAAATTTTGACCATCCCTGACAATCAGGCAGACTTGCCCTGAAATTTTGTCGAAAACTTTGTGCAATATTCCGGGTTGACAGGTTTTGAAACTGTGAAAACCCTACAATATATGCGAAAAATGGCTTTTTTCGTCCTGGCAGGGGGCAAAAATCCACCAGAAACGCGCTTTTGTGGCCGCTATTTTCGCCCACATATGGCCGCGCTTTTGCGCGTCAAGCCGTGGCGAGTCGTGGCCGTGGGCAGGGGGAAAAGACGGCTTGACAGGTGGGGGAAAAGGTGGGCAAGGTGGGCAGGGGGAATAAGGCAACATAACGCTATGTTATGTGGCCTTTTACGTCTCAAAAGCAACATACCACCAGAAAACCCCTATCCCAGTCATCTGACATCCTGAATTTCGCTTTTCAACCGCTGGATATAGATCTGAAGCAGCTCTGCCCGTCTGAACAGCGCTGTTTCCTTCCTTTGAAACGAGAGCAGATCTGAGTGGATCCGAAAATTGCGCTAGACCAAAGGCAATCCGATTGCGTGCTCTATTATATATATGAAGGGAAAATCGAAGCAGCAAGGGAGAAGGACGCATTTTTCTGCATTCCATCTCAGAAAATCATCGTGGACATCTTGAGAGAATCGAATCAAATCAATGCAAAACCGCAGGATTTCATGCAAATTATAGATTTGAACATGGATTTTCCCGTCCCATTAATTGCATTACTACTATATTGACGTGCAGTACGCAGCTTCGATTATATTTCTTTGGCATGGGAAACTTTGCGATATTATGTGCCTCTTCATATTGGAGAGATGGGTGATCCGATGAGCGTAATTTCCA
>CANQEW010000045.1 GCA_947596085.1 uncultured Clostridia bacterium
CCCTGCCGGAAAATCTCCACCCTTTCCCTTGACAGCCCCCTCCCTCGCTGTTACCTATGATTGACGCCAACAGAAAAGCCGCGCAATGCCGGACCGGCGCACGGCTTGTGATGTCCGCGCGGATGTGCTATAATGATCGAACAAGTTATGGATATAAGGAGGGGAAGCGCGATGAAGCTGCACGCGGAATGCGTCGCCTGTCTGGCGAAGAGCGCGCTGGAGCGCGCGAAACCGGAGCGCGACCTGGCGCGGCGGACGGAGTACATGCGCCGGGTGTGCGAAATCCTGAGCGCCGCCGACGCGGAGTACGACTCCGCGCCGCTGCTGGACGCGCGCATTGTGCGCCTGCGCCGCGAATACCTGGGAATCGTCGAGGACTATTCGCGAATCAAGCGCGACTTCAACGCGCTGCTGCTGGGCATGTTCGACCGCTTGCGCGATCAGGTGTGGGGCGCGGACGATCCGCTGCGCGCGGCGCTGCAGCTGTCCATGGTGGGCAACTACATCGACTTCAACCTGCTGGGCGACGTGGATCCGGACGGGGCGCTGCGCCTGCTGGATGAGGCGGCGGATCGGGAGCTGGACGAGGCGGAGTGCGCACATCTGCGCGCCGATCTCGCGCAGGGCGGCGAGCTGGTGCTCATTCACGACAACTGCGGCGAGGTGGTGCTGGACAAGCTGCTGATCGAGACGATCCTGCGGCTCTATCCGGGCGTGCGGGCCGCGTCGCTGGTGCGCGGCGGCCCCGTCGCCAACGACGCCACGCGCGAGGATGCGGAGCAGATCGGCCTGGCCGAGGTCGCCGAGGTGCTGGACAACGGCCTGGCCGACGTCCCCGGCACGCAGTTCGACCAGCTGCCAGAACCGGTGTGCGCGCGGCTGGAGGGCGCGGCGGCGATCATCGCCAAAGGGCAGGGCAACTTCGAGAGCCTGATCGGATGCGGGTTGAATGTCTACTACCTGCTGCTGAGCAAGTGCCCCAGCTACACGGACTGGTTTGGCTTCGAGCACTTCGGCGGCGTGCTGGCGAACGAGCGAAGGAAAAACTTCCCGGCGGGCGCGCGGCGGGAAGCGTAAGGGAAGATACGCATGTCGAAATTCGAAGGCACGGTGGAGGAGATCATCTTCCGTAACGACGCGAACGGCTGGACGGTGGCCTCCTTTCGACTGGATGGCTCGGGGCGCACCAGCGCCGTGGGCGTGTTGCCGTTTCTTGCGCCGGGCGAGCACGTGATCCTGGACGGCGAGCTGGTCGAGCACCGGGACTACGGCGAGCAGATCAGGGTCAATTCCTACGAACAGACGCGGCCTGAAACGAAGTCCGGCGTGGAACGCTACCTGGGCTCAGGGCTCATCAAGGGCATGGGGCCCAAGACGGCGAAGCTGGTCGTTTCGCACTTCGGCGCGGCGGCGCTGGACGTGTTGGAGGCCGAGCCGCAGCGGTTGACCGAGGTGCCCGGCATCGGGCCCAAGCGCGCCGCGATGATCGCCGAGAGCTTCGCCGCGCAGAATGAGGCGCGCGTGACGCTGGTGTTCCTTCAGGGCGCGGGGCTGACCCCGGCCATGTCCATGAAGGTGTACCGCGCCTACGGCGACCAGTCGGAGCGTGTGCTGCGGAGCAATCCCTACCGCCTCGCGGACGAGATCGAGGGCGTGGGCTTTCAGACCGCCGACCGTATCGCCCGGGGCATGGGCTTCGCCGCGGAATCCTCGGAGCGGCTGCGCAGCGGCGTGCGCTACGTGCTGGCGGAGGCGGTAAACCGCATGGGGCACACGTACCTGCCCGAGGACGAGCTCGCCGAGCGCGCGGCGGGGGTGCTGGGCGTGGAGCGCGCACTGGCGGAGCGCACGCTGCGCGAACTGGTGATCGGCGGGCAGTTGGTGGAGGAGGAAGTGGACGGCGCGCGCGCGGCGTACCTGCCCAAGCTCCACCAGACCGAGGTGGAGGCGGCGCGCCTCCTGCTGGAGCGGCGCGACCAGGCCCGGATCGCCGCCGAGGCCGCCGTGGACGTGGAGCGGGAAATCGCGGACTACGAGCGCGACGAGGGCGTGAAGCTCAGCGCGCTGCAGCGCGAGGCCGTGACCTGCGCCGTGGGCGGGGGCGTCAGCGTCATCACCGGCGGCCCCGGTACGGGCAAGACCACGTCCATCAACTGCATCCTGCGCGTGCTCGAGGCGCGGGGCGCGGTGGAGCTCTGCGCGCCCACCGGCCGCGCGGCCAAGCGCATGTCCGAGGCGGCGGGAAGACCGGCGCGCACCATCCACCGCCTTCTGGAATACTCCGGCGAGGCCAGCGGCTTCCAGAAGGACGAGGACGACCCCATCCGCGCCGACGCGGTAATCGTGGACGAGACGTCCATGGTGGACATCTTCCTGCTGCGGTCGCTTCTGCGGGCACTACGGCCGGGCGCGAAGCTCGTGCTGGTGGGCGACGCCGATCAGCTTCCGTCGGTGGGCGCGGGGAACGTGCTGCGCGACTTGATCGCCTCCGGCACGCTGCCGGTGGTGCGGCTGACCGAAATCTTCCGGCAAGGCCGGGAGAGCCACATCGTCGTCAACGCCCACCGCGTCAACCGCGGCGAGTATCCGATCATCCAAAATCGCGACACCGACTTCTTTCTCGAGCGAAAGGAGAGCGCGCAGGCAGCTACTGCGGCGGTGACCGAGCTGGTGCGCAGGCGCCTGCCGAAGTATCTGGGCGTGGACAGCCTGCGCGGCATTCAGGTGATGGCCCCGATGAAGAAGGGCGCGCTGGGCGTGCTGCAGCTCAACAACCAGCTGCAGGCGGCGCTGAACCCGCCGGGCCGGGACAAGCCGGAGCTGGCGCGCGGCGAGAGCATGTTCCGCCTGGGCGACAAGGTGATGCAGATCCGCAACGACTACGACATCGAATGGAAGCGCGGCGGCGAGGAGGGCGCGGGCGTGTTCAACGGCGATATCGGCTACATCGTCGCGCTGAATCGCGCCGAACGGGCGCTGACCGTGGAATTCGACGACGGCCGCCGCGCGGACTACGACGACTCCATGCTGGACGAGCTGGAACTATCCTACTGCATCTCGGTGCACAAGAGCCAGGGCAGCGAATTTGAAGCGGTGGTGCTGCCGCTGCTGTCCGGCCCGCCGCTGCTGATGACGCGCAACCTGCTCTACACGGCGATCACGCGCGCGCGGAAGCTGGTGGTGATCGTGGGCCGCGAGGACTGCGTGCGCCGCATGGTGGACAACAACCACATCCGCCGCCGCTACAGCGCGCTGGCGCAGCGGCTGCGCGCGGAGGCGGAGTGAAGGGAATCGCGGCCGGGTTGAAGCTCAGGAGAATGAATCGTCATAATTGAACGGCGGCGCGATTGCTGAAGAAACGGACGAGCGAATATGGGTTTGGCTCGATGCCTGCCAGTGAGAAGAAGCGGACGGGAATCGCAATCCAACCACTCGAAATTGGTGATTTTAAAGGAGAAAGATTTTTAAGGAAGAGGTCATCAAAAGGGATTTGAGCCTGGAGAAAAATCTCTTGACATTCCATGTCCGCTCATGTTATACTTGCCCCATCTTATGAGAGGAGGGTGCAACGATGCGGTGGATGCTGGGTGGCTTGATCCTGCATTTTCATGGCTATGATATGGCCATCCACGGGATCAGTGCGCCCTTTCTTCAGTGACCGCGGGTCACGGTAAATGGTCGCGCCGATCCTTTTCTTCGGATGAAAAAGAAAGGATGGCGCAATTTTTATGTCCATAAATGCAAAACAGTTTTCTCTTTCCAGGCAAAAGCTGGCCCTTTTGATCCTGGAATGGTCGGTGGGCTTCCGCCCGGCGGGAAGCGTGTGGGTTCTGCTGTTGGCGCTGCGGGGGTTCTCCCTGGTGGAGATCGGTCTGGCGGAGGCGGTATTCCACGTTGTGAGCCTGTGCTGTGAGCTGCCTTCGGGACTTTTGGCGGACGTGCTGGGTCGGAAGTGGACGCTGACGGCCAGCCATGTGATGTTTGCGCTCTCGACCCTGTTGATGGTGGTTTCCCAGGGGATGGCTGGAGTATGTCTGTCTCTGGCGGTTTCCGCGCTCGGGTATAACCTGGAATCCGGCACGCGGGAGGCCATTACCTATGAATCCATGCTGCAAGCGGGACGGGAGGCGGACTATCTGAAGTTCTCCTCCCTGCAAAACGGGGTTTACCGCTTCAGCGGCGGCGGCGCGATGCTGCTGGCGGGGGCTACGGTGCTCTTGAGCTGGCGGAGGGCGTATCTATTGGACGCAGGAATCGCGCTCATCGGTTTAGCGGCTGCGTTGACCATAATCGAACCGGAGCGGAACGTCCCGGGGACAACGCTACGGACGCTGCCTGCCGCCTTGGCGGAGACAGTCCGCGAAGCCGGGTTGCTCCTCAGATCGGACGGCGTGGCCGCTCGGATCATGGCGCTCAACGCCCTGGTAGGGGCATGCGCGACGCTGACGGGATTTTACCTGCAGGAGAAGGTGGAGGCGGCGGTGACGGTTCCGGCGCTGCTGGGACCGGCGCTGTTCACACTGGGGTTGGGCGGCGGTCTGGCGGGACTACTGACGAGCAGGCTGGATCGCCTGTCCTATCCGAAGGCGGTGGCCTTCACCGGAGGCGGCGTGTTGCTCTGCGCTTTGGCGGTGCGAGGGACGCATCTGCCGGTGCTGATGGCTTCCGGCCTGTTGGCGGGACTTCTGGACGATGGCCTCCAGTTGGTCAGCGACAAGAGACTGAATGACCGATTCCCGTCTGCCCAGCGGGCCACGCTGATCTCCGCGTCATCCATGATCTTTTCGGTTTTTATGATACCGCTGTCGCCGCTGTTTGGCTGGTGGTTCTCATAAGTTACCGGCGAACTGGTTTATGACCGCATTCAATAGAACGGGAACTGCGTAAGTGCAAGGGCGGGCCGTGCTCGCCCCTGCACGGCAACCGCCAAGATTATAAACTCTGGTTTGTTGATGAATGCGGGAAAGCGAAAAGGATACCGCGGCGGGAGGAAACGGAGATGAGTGCGTGAACCTGTTGAAACGGATGGGGAAGGCGGCTGTCGATCTGATCTATCCGCGCCGGGCGGTGTGCGCGGGCTGCGGGGACATGATCGGCTGCGAGCGGGACGACCTCTGCGAGGATTGCCGGACGAAGCTCGCGCAAAACTGGATCGGCCCGCGCACGCCCAAGGCGCGGCTCCGGCTGGACGGCGCGGCCTACGCCCATGCCTACGCGGGCCCGGCGGGCGGCGTGGTGCGGAATCTGAAATATGGTTCGGCCTGGGTGCTGGCGGAGGCCATGGGCGCGGACGTGGCCCGGGCGGCGAAGCAATTGCGCATTCGGGAGCTCGACTTCGTGACGGCGGTGCCCATGCATCCGAAGCGGCTGCGCGTGCGCGGCAAGAACCACGCGGAGCTGATCGCGCGCAAGGCGGCGGGCGAGCTGGGCGCGGAATACCGGGATGTGCTGGTGCGCACGCGCGACGCGCCCCAGCAGGCGCGGCTCGACGCGCGGGAGAGAAGAAAGAACCTGAAGGGCGGCTTCGCCGTGCCGGCGGATTGCGCAAACCTGGTGTCCGGCGCGCGCGTGCTGCTGATCGACGACGTTTGCACCACGGGCGCGACGGCCCAGTCCTGCGCCGAGGCGCTTCGCGCGGCGGGTGCGCGACGCGTGTACTTCGCGGCCTACGCCATGGGAGGAGGAAGAGATCGTGGATAGAATCACCAGCGCGAAGAATGCGACGATTCAGCGGCTTCGAGAATTGAAAAACGCGAGGGCGCGCCGGGAAGCGGGCCTGTTTTTAGTGGAGGGTGAGGTGATGATCCGCGAGGCGCTTGCCTGCGGGCTGGCGCTGCGGGAGGCCGTCGCGGACGATGGCGCGGCGGACTTCGCGGCGGAGCTCGCGGCGGCGGACCATCGTGTGAGCCTCGTGACGCGAAGCCTTTTGGAGAGCGTGTGCGAGACGCGCACCCCCCAGGGCGTGTGCGCGTCCTTCGAGTGCCCCGCGCCGCTGGGGCTGGAGGCGCTGCCCGACCGCGTCGTGGCGCTGGACGGCGTGCAGGATCCCGGCAATCTGGGCACGATCTGGCGCACTGCCGACGCGGCGGGCTTCGGCGCGCTGCTGCTGGGCGCGCGCTGCGCCGATCCGCTCTCACCGAAGGCGCAGCGCGCGGCGATGGGCTCCGGCTTCCGCGTGCCCTTCGCGCAGGCCGATCCATTAGCGGAGGCGCTTGCGAAGCTGCGCAGGGGCGGCTGGAGGATCGTCGCCTCCGACCTGCGCGGGGAGGACTTCTACGCCCGGGGCGAGCTGGGCGAACGCTTCGTGCTGGTGATCGGCAGCGAAGCGCACGGCATCTCCGACGCGGTGCGCGACGCGGCGGACGTGCGCGTGAAGCTTCCAATGCGCGGCGGCGCAGAGTCGCTGAACGCGGCGGTGGCGGCGGGCATCATGATGTACGAACTCACGAGGGGGCTGTGACGCTTGAAGAAGGGTGCGCGGAAGAAGGCGAGCGGAAGGGCGGGTCAGCTTCTGTATACGGTGTTTTTTATGCTGATCGGCGGAATCTGCGGATGGTGCATGGCCGCGCTGGCGCCGGACGCGTCATTCGCGGAGTGGATCGCGCTGCTGCTGTGGATGTACGCCGCGTTTTTGATGCAGCTGATCGTTCACGAGGCCGGGCACCTGGTCTTCGGCCTGCTGACGGGCTATCGCTTCGCGTCCTTTCGAATCGGAAACCTGATCTGGATCGCGCGGGACGGCGGAATCCGCCTGTGCCGCTATTCCCTCGCGGGGACGGGCGGCCAGTGCCTGATGAAGCCGCCGGAGACGGTGGACGGAAGCTTTCCCATAGCGCTCTACAACCTGGGCGGTTCGATTCTGAACGCGCTTTCGGGGCTGGTTTTTCTGCTGCTGGGCCTGTACGCGGGCGGCGCCGCGCGGATCATTCTGGCGGTGCTGGCCATACCGGGATTTCTGTTCGCGCTGGTGAACGGCATACCGGTGCGGGGCATGCTGGACAACGACGGCCGCAACGCGCTCCTGCTGCGCCGGGACGCGGCGGCGCGGCGGGCGTTCTGGATTCAGATGAAGATGAACGAGCTGCAGGGAGACGGCGTGCGCCTGCGGGACATGCCCGAGGAGTGGTTCGCCATGCCCGCGGATTCGGAGCTGTCCAACGGCCTGATCGCCGAGCTCGCCGCGTTTCGCTGCAACCGCCTGCTGGACGCGCATCGCTTCGACGAGGCGGCGCGGACGATGGATCATCTGCTGTCGTGCGAAAGCGCCCTGCCGGAACTGTTCCGGCGGCTACTGATCTGCGACCGCGCGTACTGCGCCCTGCTCGGCGGGGAGAGCGCGGAGCGCATTTCGAACATGCTGGACGACAAGCGGCAGAAGAAGATCATGAAGGCGATGCGGGATTATCCCTCGGTGCTGCGCACGCGCTATGCCCGCGCGCTGCTGCTGGATCGGGACGAGGCGCGCTCCGCCGGGGCGGCGGAGCGCTTCGAGGCGGTCGCCGCACGCTATCCCTATCCCGCCGAAATCGAGGGCGAGCGCGAACTGATGGCGCTCGCGAGGGAGAGGGCCGAGGCGCACCGGACCTGACGGAGATAAAGGGAAGTCACTTGCTGTCCTGCACCTGCGCCAGGAGCTGATCCCAGCTCTCGTCGTCGCGCTCGGCGCGCAGCGCCACTACGAAGCGGCCGTCGTCGTGGACGTATTCGCAGGTGACCAGCAGCAGAATGCGGTCGCCGTACTCCACCTCCAGCGGGCTGTCCCAGGCGGAAAGCGTCCGAAGCGAGCGCACGAACAGGTCGAAGCCCGGCTCGTCGAAGCTGAACTCGCGCAGATTCAGGTAGCGCTCGTCGTTCGGATCCGCCGAAACCGACAGCGCCGCGAAGGGCGCGTAGATGCGGCTTTCATAGAGCGTGTCGAAGCGCACCAGCGCATGCTGCTTCAGGTAGGACGGTTTTTCATAGGCGGACAACATGTGGAACATCGTACCGTTGCGCATGTTGTGGCCGTATACGATCAGGCAGTCGTCCTCCGGCACCAGCAGGTTCGCGCCGTCCAGAAACAGCGTCCCGCCGATGCTCTCCTCGCCGTCGAAGCCGTGGCGCAGGTAGAATTCGTTGTCGCCCGGGCGCTGCACCACGGGCAGGTCGATCACATCCTCGATGCGCAGAAAGCCCACCGTCTCTGGGTTGGCCTGGAGCAGATTATCGAAGCTGTCCTGCACGGGCGGCGGGGTCTCAATCGTGACCACCAGCGTGTCCGCATTTGCCGTGGGCACGGGCGTGCTATCAGGCGCGACCGTTGAACTGGGCCCGGTGGAGGGCGAAGCAGTCGCGGTAGCAGCGGCGGTCGGGCTGGGCGCGGGGGAGGGCAAAGCGGTCGCGGCAGCGGCGGTCGGACTGGGCGCGGGGGAGGGCGAAGCGGTCGCGGTAGCAGCGGCGGTCGGGCTGGGCGCGAAAGGGGCGCTGCGCTTGGGCGCGGCGATCGCTGTGGCCGCGATGCTCGGCGCGGGCGCGTCCGTGATCTCCGGCGCGTCGTAGAGCGCGCTGAATTCAGCGTTGTCGCGCAGGATCTTCCGCCGGGTTTGCTCATAGCGCAGTATGTAGAGCGCGCTCGCCAGCATTACCAGCGCGCACAGCACGATCACGAGGCGCCGCTGCGCCTCGTGTCTGCGGTGATGCCGATGGTGCCTTCTCATGGGTTTCCTCCCGCCGCTTCTTTCTCACTATTATAAGGCGTCGCCGCGCCGATTGCAAGGGAAATTCCTTCCGCATAAGGCCCGGCGGCGCCTCATAAGGTTGAGGTGAAGAAGCATTGGGAGGCGGTTCCATGGATCAGAACTTACTATACAGCGACATCGCGGGCCGCTGCGACGGCGATATTTACATCGGCGTCGTCGGCCCCGTCCGCACGGGCAAGTCAAGCTTCATCAAGAGGTTCATGGAGCTGATGGTCCTGCCCAACATGGAGGATGAACATGAGCGCGCCCGGGCGCTGGACGAGCTGCCCCAGAGCGGCGCGGGAAAGACCGTGATGACCAATCAGCCCAAGTTCGTGCCCAACGAAGCGGTGCGGCTCAAGCTGAAGGACGCCTCAAACGCGCGCGTGCGGCTGGTGGATTGCGTGGGCTATCTGATTCCCGGCGCGCTGGGCACCAGCGAGGACGACGCGGCGCGCATGGTGCGCACCCCGTGGTACGACCACGACATCCCCTTCGAGGAGGCGGCGGAGATCGGCACCCGCAAGGTGATCGACGAGCACTCCACCATTGGCGTGGTGGTGACCACGGACGGCAGCATCGTCGAGCTGCCCCGCTCCGCCTACGAGGAGGCCGAGGAGCGCTGCGTGAGCGAGCTGCGCGCGCTGGGAAAGCCGTTCATCGTGGTGCTCAACAGCACCCATCCCAAGGAGGCGTCCACCCGCGCGCTGGAGGGCAGGCTGCAGGAGAAGTACGGCGTGCCGGTGCGCTCCACCGACATCCAGAACATGGGCGAGGAGGACGTGGGCGAGCTGATGGAGAGCCTGCTGTTCGAATTCCCGCTGCGGGAGATCCGCATCGGCGCGCCGGCGTGGCTGACCTCGCTGGACGGCGAGCACTGGCTGGGCAAGGCCGTGCTGGATTCGATCCGCGCCGCCGCCGGAAACATGCGCAAGGTGCGCGACCACGCGGCGCTGCCGGCCGCGTTTGGCGAAAACGAGTACGCCGAGGACGTGACGCTGCACAACATCGAGCTCAACCGGGGCGAGGTGGACTACCGGCTCAACGTGAAGGACGGATTGTTCTACAAGATTCTGGGCGAGGCCAGCGGGCAGGAGATCGAGGACGAGGAACACCTGTTCGAATTGATGAAGACGCTCGTGCGCGAGAGCCGCGCCTACGAGAAGGTGGCCGGCGCGCTGGAGAGCGTGCGGAGCACCGGCTACGGCGTGGTACTGCCGGCCATCGACGAACTGGAATTGAGCGAGCCCGAGCTCGCGCGGGAGGGCGCGCACTACGGCGTGAAGCTGTGCGCCAGCGCGCCTTCGCTGCACATGATCCGCGTGGATCTCAAGGCCAACGTCAGCCCCATCGTGGGCACGGAGAAGCAATCGAAGGAGCTGGTGGAGCGGCTGCAGGAGGAGTACAGGAGCGATCCCTCCGGGGTGTGGGCCACCGAGGTGTTCGGCAAGCCCCTGCGCGATCTGGTGTGCGATGAGATGGGCGCGAAGCTCTCGCGCCTGCCCGACGACGCGCGCGCCAAACTGCGCGAATCCATGGGAAAGATCATCAACGAGGGCACCGGTGGCATGATCTGCATATTGCTGTAAACGCTGTGGGCGGAGCAATGCGCTCCGCCCCAATTGAATTGTAGGTGAATGTCAACAGGCGCGCTCAGCCCTTCCGACTCCTGTGCGCCGGGCGGCGGTCGCGATTCTGGTGGCCGCCGCTCTCGCGCTTCGAGCGCGGGCGCTCCTGCTTTCCCCGGGCGGACTTCTGAATCTCGAACCGGCTCAAATCGCTCCCGTCCAGCAGCCGCGCCTTCGCCTCGGCGGACAGCCGGAGCTTGCCCCGGCGCTCCGGATCCATTGAAACGGATTTCGGCCGGTCCGCGCGCGCGGCGGAATCCGGGTTCCGCCGCGGACGCGGGGCGCGATCCGCCCGCGCGCCGTCCGGGGCCTTCTCCCGGGCCAGCCGCGCCGTGACCGGATGGCCGTTGATTCGAAGTCCGCGCAGCTTGCGGGCGATGAATTCCGCCCGGGCGGCGGGAACGCCCACCGCGCTCCAGTCGTCGTAGATCTCGATCTTGCCGATTTCGCGGCCGGAGATATTGGCGGCCGAGGCGATGGCGCTGACGATGTGGTTGGGTGCGACGCCCTGACTGCGGCCCACGCTGAGGATCAGCCTGCGCCACGCGGAGCCGTCCGCCGAGCGGCGCTCGAAGGCGATGTCCGTGAGATGCAGCTCCTCGCGTTCGAAGGCGAGCTGCATGGCGGCGGAGGCGATCATCTGCAGGTCGCAGCCCGCGTCGAGCAGCTCGCTCGCCATGTCCTGCCAATCCTGCCGGACGCCGTCGGTGATGGCGTCCATCAGCGCCTGGCGCTGGCGCGCGCGCTGCTTTTCCCGAATTTCGCGCACCTTGGGGATGGGCGCCTCCTGAATCTCGGATTTCGCCATGCGCGCCAGATCGCGAATCTGGTACAGCTGCCGCCGGCCCGAGCAGATGGTCAGCGCGCAGCCCTCCTTGCCCGCGCGGCCCGTGCGGCCGATGCGGTGGACGTAATATTCGTCGTGGTTGGGCACGTCGTAGTTGATGACGTAGTCGATGTCGTTTACGTCGATGCCGCGCGCGGCCACGTCCGTCGCCACCAGCAGCGGCACCCGCGCCGACTTGAACGCCTCCATCACCCGCGTGCGCTGGGACTGGTTCAGGTCGCCGTGCAGCGCCTCGACCGCGAAGCCGTTGCGGCTCAGGTACTGCGTGACCTCCTCCACCATCAGCTTGGTGTTGCAGAAGATCATGCACAGCCGCGGCTCCCAGGCGCGCAGAAACAGGTTCAGCGCGTCCAGCTTGCGGCCCATGGGCACGTCCGCGTAGAGCTGGCGGATGTTCTCCAGCGTCACTTGCTCGCGGTTGATCTCGATCATGTGCGGCTCGCGCAGATACTCCTCTGCGAGCTCCAGGATCGGTGCGGGCATGGTGGCGGAGAAGAGCACGGTCTGGTGCGCCTCCGGCACATCCTTGAGGATGGTTTCGATGTCCTCTCGGAAGCCCATGGAGAGCATCTCGTCGGCCTCGTCCAGCACCACGAGCTTCACGTTCGCCAGCGACAGCGTCCCCCGGCGCATGTGATCCATCACGCGCCCTGGCGTGCCGATCACCAGGTTGCAGCGGCGCAGGCGGGCGATCTGCTTGTCCATCGGCGCGCCGCCGTACACGTCCGTCACCCACACGTTTCGCATGAAGCGGGTGAGCTTCCGGATCTCGTCGCAGCCCTGCTGGGCGAGCTCCCGGGTGGGGCAGAGGATGATGACCTGCACGGTCGGCTCGGCCTCGTCGCGGTCGATGGCCTCGACGGCGGGAATGGCGAAAGCCAGCGTCTTGCCCGTGCCCGTCTGGGAGCGGCCGATCAGGTCGCGCCCCTCGCGGATGCGGGGGATGGCCGAGGCCTGGATGTCCGTGGCGAGGTCGAAACCCAGCTCGTCAATGGCGCGCTGCATCTCGGGGATCAAATTCAATTCGGAAAATCGCAATTCACTCATGCTTCTATATTATCCTGGCAGTGCCGCCCAGGCAACCGACGGGCGGTTAAACTACGGTGAATGTTTGCACATCGCGCGTGTGCGGTTGACAGGCCGCGCCCGTGAAGCTATACTGAATGGGGTGAAATGGGAGGGGAACGCATGATTCGCAACGTGGTTTTTGACATGGGAAACGTGTTGATTCGCTTCGATCCGGCGCGCTTTGTTGAGCGGCTGGGGCTCGACAGCCCGGAGGATCGGGAACTGCTGCTGCGGGAGATCTTTCGCAGCGCGGAATGGCCGATGCTGGACTGGGGCGCCTTGGACGAGGCGGGATTTGAAGCGCTCGTGCTGCCGAGAATTCCCGAGCGCCTCCACGACGCCGCGCGGACGCTGATCTACCACTGGGACGAACCCATCGAGCCGATCCCGGGCATGGAGGCGCTGGCGCGCGCGTGCAAGGAGGCCGGGCTGGGCGTCTATCTGCTCTCCAACGCGAGCGCGCGGCTGTACGACTACTGGAAGCGCGTGCCGGGCAGCGCGTATTTTGACGGCATGATGGTCTCCGCGCCGCTGCGCTGCATCAAGCCCATGCCGGAGATCTACCGCCGCCTGCTCGACCAGTTCAATCTGCGGGCCGAGGAATGCCTGTTCCTGGACGATTCCGCCCTCAACGTCTGCGGCGCGAAGCTCGCGGGCATGAACGCCGTGATCTTCGACGGCGACGTGAACGCGGCGCGCGCGGCGATCTTCGGGCAGGCGGCCGATCATTAAGAAATAATTTGTGTGGCATCAATTGCCTGTAAATTAAATTGACAGAAATGGACTGCGAATGCTATAATTTTCGAGGGTGAATTCGGATAGCGTGCGGATGGAGGTGGATGCGCATGCTTCGGAATAAGTTCGGAAGGCGAATGTGCGCTCTGCTGCTGATCGCGCTGTGCCTGGGATTTCTGCCTGCCGCGTGGGCGGAGGAGTCGGGCGGCTTTACGCCTGAGGAGATCGAGCACAACCGCTCCTTCGGCACGCTGAAGGTGGGTTATGTGCAAGATCGAATCCCCATCTCCTTCACGCAGGAGGACACAGGCGAGCTCGGCGGCGTTTCGCGCATGATCTTCGACCGCATTCAGGAATTGAGCGGGCTGCAGTTTTCCTATGTGGAGCTGCCCATGGGCTCGGTGACCTACGACTACCTGCTGGGCGAAGGCCTGGATCTGGTCACCAGCGTGGAATACAACGAGGAAAACAAGCGCGCGCGGGGCATCCTGATCAGCGATCCCTATCTCGTCAGCCGAAAGGTGATTGTCGGGCACGCGAACATCAGCTTCAATCGCGCCACGAACCTCAAGGTGGCGATCTCCACCGGTTCGCAGACGATCAAGAAGGTTCTGCTCTCCTACTTTCCGAATTTTGAGATGGTCGATTACGCAACCATCGAGGACTGCTTCGAGGCCGTGCGCCGCGGCGACGCGGACATTCTGATTCAGAATCAGTACGTGGTGGAGCACTACCTGTACAAGCCCCAGTACGAAAAGCTCGCGGTAATTCCGATGATGGGCATGGACGACGCGCTGTGCTTTTCCGCCGTGACCCCGCTGGAGGGCGAGGGCGAGGCGTTCGATCGGGCGGAGGAGATCATCGACATCCTCGACCGCGCGATTTCCATGCTCTCCGACGTGGAAATTTCCAATTATGTTATTGA
Organism: uncultured Clostridia bacterium; assembly: GCA_947596085.1. Classification (GTDB taxonomy): domain Bacteria; phylum Bacillota; class Clostridia; order Christensenellales; family Aristaeellaceae; genus SFTH01. The sequence continues at coordinate 13,921 of CANQEW010000045.1, forward strand.
GAGCACCCTCTCCAACCAATACAAATACACGCTTTCGGACATCGCGTACAGCTATCGCTACACGCTGATCGCGCTGGGCGTGGCGCTGGCGCTGATCCTGATGCTGACCGGCGTGAGCGTGCACTTCTATCTGCGCTCCGCCACCGCGCGCGCCGAATCTCGCGCCAAGAGTGAGTTCCTCTCGTCCATGAGCCACGAGATCCGCACGCCGCTGCACGGGCTGATCAGCCTCAACTACATGATGGAGCAGAATCTGGACGACCGAACGAAGCTGGACGCCTATCTCAAGCAGTCCTCCTCCACGGCGCGGTATCTGCAGTCGCTGCTCACCAGCATATTGGACATGTCCAAGCTGTCGATGGAGAAGATGGAGCTGCACAAGGAGGCGTTCTCCTTCAAGGACGCGCTGTCCATGATCGAGGCCATCGAGGGCAGCCGGTTGCGGGAGAAGGGCGTGGAGTTCGCCATGGACGTCGATCTTTCCCATCCCGTCATCGTCGGGGATCAGGTGCGGTTGGAGCAGATACTGTTGAACATCATCGACAACGCCTACAAGTTCACGGACCGGGGCGGCCGTGTCGCGCTGCGGGTGCGGCAGGAGGAGGGCCGGCCCGGCAGGGTGACCACGCGCGTCGAAATCGCGGACACCGGCTGCGGCATGAGCGAGGAATTTCAGAAGGTGATCTTCAACGTCTTCACCCAGGAGCGCAGCGTGGTTTCCAAGGGCAATCAGGGCACGGGCCTGGGCATGGCCATCAGCTATCAGCTGGCGAAGTTGATGGACGGCGACCTGCGCGTGGACAGCAAGCCCGGGGAGGGCAGCCGGTTCATCCTTACATTCCCGGCGGAAATCGCGGATCTGCCCGCGGAGCGGGCGCGCTCGGGGAACGGCGCTGGCATGATCGGACGCGGCAGGCGCGTCCTGATTGCGGAGGACAACGAGCTCAACGGCGAGATATTGGTGGATCTTTTGGAGCGCGAGGGCTTCCAAACCGAGCTGGCGATGAACGGCCAGGAGGCGGTGGACCTGTTCAAGGCCTCCGAGGTGGGGAGCATCGACTTCATTCTGATGGACTTGCTGATGCCGGTCAAGAGCGGCTACGAGGCGGCGCGGGAGATTCACCGCCTGCCGCGCCCGGACGCGAAGCGCGTGAAGATATTTGCCTGCACCGCCAACTCCACGCAGGAGGACCGGGAGCGCGCCTTCGCCAGCGGCATGGACGAATTCATTACCAAGCCGGTGGACATCGACCTGCTTCTGCGGATGCTGCGCGTCTGACCGCGCGATGTTTGGGGCCGCCTCGCGTTGAGGCGGCCCCTTCGCTATGTCCGCGCGGCGCGGGCGCGGAATTCCTCCAATATCGCTTGAAATTCCGCGTCCCCGCGCAGAAAGTCGTAGTTCGAATTGCCCTCCAGGTCGGCGCACATCAGCGCGTAGGCGCGCCCGCTGATCGTGCCCTCCTTATCGGAGGAGATGCGCCGGTAGAGCGGAGACGCGGCGGGCCGCCAGGGCTCGTCGAGCGCGTCGAGGAGCTGGCGGAGCCGCCGTACGCTCTCGCGCACGTCCCTCGCCGCGATCGCGCACTCCAGCGGGGCGGCCAGGCTGGTGTAGCGCCACAGGTCGAATGCCTCCACCGCGCGCTCCAGCGCGTCCGCCGCGTGCGCGGCGGCCTCCGGCTCCCCGGCGGCCAGTTCGAATGTGACCATCTGCTGCAGCGCCGAGCACGCCTCGCTCGCCGCCGCGAGCATCATGCTTTCGGAAAGCTTCGCGGCCTCCTCGAACTTGCCCTGCCGGTGGTACAGGTTGGCCTGAATCGCGCGCCGGTCCATCACCTGCCGCTCGGGCATGGCGTCGATGGTTCGCTGGGCGGTGTCCCAGTCCTCACGGGAGATGTAGCGCGTCGCCAGCAGCGCCGCCGTCCGGTCGCGCACCCGCGCGTCGTCGCAGTTCGTGGCCAGTTCGTACCAGCGGTCGAGCTGGGCTTCGTATTCGTCCTTCGCGGCGCCTTCGGCGGAGAGCGCAATTTGGCTTTGCAGCAGCGCGGCGACGGTGTAGGCCAGGAAGCCGCTGTTGGGATAGGCGCGCAGCCTTTCCCGCGCCAGCGCGAAGCCCGCGTCCAGGCCGTCGCGCTCGGCGGTTTGCATCACCTCCAGGCCGAAGCGCTGCGCCTCCTCGTCGCTCAGATTCTCGTGAAAGCCCATCAGCTCGTTGAGATCGATTCGCAACAGCCGCGCCAGCGGCGCGAGCAGGGCCAAATCGGGACAGGTCGAGCCCCTTTCCCACTTGTTCACGGCGGGAGGGGTCACGCCCAGCGCGTCCGCCACCTGCTCCTGTGTCATTCCCAGCGCGCGGCGGCGCTCCTGAATCACGCGGTTGATTTGCATGATGATTCCTCCTCGAATGGAAATTCGCAGGGGCCCCTGACGAGAATATTATACCGCGCCGCGCCCGGACGCGCAATTGAACACTTCTTTATTTCCGGGATGGAAAAATAACTGCGGATTAAAAGGGCCGCCCCCTCCGAACGGAGGAAGCGGCCAAATTTCGCTGGAAAACCACCACCCGGGAGGGCTACCGCCAATACTTCTGCGACAGCAAAACCTGCACCGCATGTCCACGACGAGCAGAGTGCTTCGGAAAGAGTATGAGCAGAAGGATGATGGACAGACATGTTTGGCAGGATGCTTTGGATGACGTCATTGCCTTTACCAAGACCGATGTCGGCAGTCGCATCTACGCCTGGAGAAAGCAGACGATTGAACGTTCCTTCGCGGAGGCCAAAGTGAATCACGGACTTTGCAATGCGCGCATGCTCGGGATCCGGAATATGGGCGAACAGAGCTTTCTGAACGCCGCAGTTCAAAACATCAAGAGGCTGGTTGCCTCGCGATCGTTCCTCCTATCCTACAGCAATCCCTGCTTCCTTTTTTGATTGCAGGCTTTGTCAGTGATCTGTACCCCCCGGCTTTGCCGGGGGATGATTATTTGCTGTTTCAGGAGCAAGATTTCGAAAAAGTCATGTTTGACTTCGAAAACGTCAATCCTGTCACATTGAAGCAGCCCGGCCGGCATGTTATAATTTACAAAATGCTATGTGCTCATCACAATTTGACGGGCGAATGGAAGTGGATCGCAAGCGTTATGATCCAGGGCCCGCTGTGAGGAGGTGTGCCTATGCGGATCGCAGTCTGTGATGATGACCCGCGGGAATTGGAGCATTTCGAGAAGGCCTTACAGGGATGGGATCCGACGAGGAAAGTAGAGAAGTTTCTGGACGGCGCCTCGCTGCTGGAGGCATCGAAGAGCGTGCCGGGTTTCGATATCGCATTTTTGGACATCTATATGCCCGGAGAAAACGGCGTGGACATTGCCAAGGCGTTGCGGGAGATATCTCCTGAGACGGGTATCGCCTTCGTCACCACCAGCACGGAACACGCGGTGGATGCGTTTTCCCTGAACGTACTGCATTATCTGGTCAAGCCGGTGACAACCCAGGGTGTGGTGGAAACCTTCCGTCGACTGATGGAGCTCCGCAGAAAACAGCGGGAGACGATCTCCTTTGCCATGGGAACAAACCGCATCACGGTGTTTTTGGATCAGATCTACTTACTAGAAAATGATAATCATGTTGTAACCGTCTCCCTGTCCGATGGGCGGCGGCTGAAGGTCAGGAAACCTTTTAGTGAACTGGAACAAAAGCTGGACGAGGGCTTTTTACGGATCAACAGAGGGATCATCGTCAACATGGACTACATCGCGCAGATGAGAGCGGACACCTGCACCTTGTGGGATGGCACCCAGTTGCCCATCGCGGTGCGGAAGAGCGCTGCCATACGTGCGGCTTATGACGATTATGTGTTCGAGCAGCTTTCCCGGCGAAAGAGTTTTTCGGAGGAGCGGTCATGAGCATAGGCGTATATCTGCGCAACGCAGCTGGCTTCTTCCTGGAGATATTCCCCTGTGTGATGATGGTCTTTCTGCCCTTTCCCGAGGAAGCGTACCGCTTCCAGAAAAAGCAGATTCTTCTCGGGGGGATGGCAACGGGAACAGTACTGTCGGCCCTGTTCCCGGCCGCGATGTACGCTGCAGCGCAACAGGGAACCATAGCGATGGCCGCAAATATCTTCATGGGTGCCGTCATACTGCTCACGCTCATCGCCCAGGGTTGGCTGGTGCGGGAGGCTCCGATCAAAAAGACCATGGTCGTGTTCGTGGTGGTGTTTTATGGCGTGACCCAGTACTGGGTGGTGAACATGCTGCTCGGTAGTGTAACTGGGGTGATCCCGCTGTCCCAGGAGTTGGAGAACTGGTCGGTATATTCCTACTGCGGGCTGGCGGTATATTCGGTCACGACGGTGATATTGCTGCCGCTGATGCTGTTTCTGGTGATCCGACCGTTGAGTGAATATCTCCAAGAGATAGAAACGAAAAAGATGCACCAGGAGTTCTTTATACTGGCGGTGACCACGGTGGTTTTCCTGCTGCAGATGATGGTGGTTGATGTCCGCTACTACCGCCTGGGATATCGGGAGTATATGCGTGAGCTGCCACAGCTTTTGATGATGTTGCTGTATCAACTGGTGATCTACTGGCTGATTTTTCGGGAGTCCGTGTGGCGCAAACGTGACAATGACCACCAGCGTGCCCTGGAGATCCAACAGTTGCAGTATGAAAAGATCGCTGGCGAAATGGAAAACACCCGGCGGATGCGCCATGACCTGCGCCACCACTACAGCGCCCTGAACGAGATGCTTCGGGAAGGCCGGCTGGCGGAGATGGAGGGCTATCTGTCCCAGGTGCAGGAAGATACAACCAAGCAGATAAACGAAGTCTACTGCAAAAACATAGCGGTCAACGGGTTGTTGCAATACTATGCGGGATTGGCTCAGGACGAGGGCATCCGATGCGACATTCGCGCTCAGTGTGACGAGGTGACCATCGATCCCACGGATCTGACAGTGGTGTTTGGAAACGCTCTGGAAAACGCCATCAACGCCTGTAGGAGATGCAACCAGAACCGATGGATCAGCGTGAGTGTCGGCACCGTGAGTGGGTCCCTCGCCATCGAGATATCCAATTCCTGCAGCGGCGTGCGCCTGGGCCGCCGGATGCAGACTGAGGATGGTTTCTTGCCCGCAGAGTCGTTTTTAAGCGGAAAAGATAGTGGGGGGGGTATGGCCTTCGGAGCATCACCCAAGCCGCGCAGAAATATGGTGGGAGCGCCAAGTTTCGGTATAACGCCGAGAATGATATGTTCACCTCTCGCATCCGGCTGAATATGCCGGAGAGCGTTTGACGCCGTGTATTCCTTGCGCTGTGCGCATGCTCAGCGTCAGCGCTTTCAACGATGAACCGGCGCTGATCAGAGCTATACTCTGTACAGGTCAGAGCGACGTGACCGTGCCCATCTATGCCGCCATTCCTGCGGAGGCAGAATAAGCGGCAGCATTCCAAAATCTTTTTGTAGGCGTCGGCCCTTTCGCCGGGCTGGAACGTATAATGAGACAGTACGGCGGTTAAGAGCCGTAAAAGACACCAAATTTTTTAAGGAGGGGAAAACAATGTCCGAAGAGAAGAAGAACGAGGTCCTGGAGCAGGGTGAGCTGAATGAGTCCGAACTGGAAGGGGTTGCGGGCGGTTTGTCTACTGTCAACAACGCTATAGGTGCGAATAAACTCGTCTCCAACATTGCGAACAATCTCGTTTCCAACATGACAAACGCGAACAACGCGAACAGCGTCATCGACGGAGTTCCCAAGACAAACACCTTCACCGTTCTGTGACAGACAGTCGCCAGACAGTACCGGCGGGAGGCACGAGATGATCGCGAGCGGCATGGAAGCGCGTCTAAGTGCGCTGTTCGGCCGCCAGAGGAAGGTCAACGATCCGCGTCTGGCGCGGCTCATCGGGGAGACAGTTGCCCGGTGGGGCGCGCCCCTCGCGGACGATGACGTGGCTTCGGTGACGGCGGCGGGCGATCTGGACGCCACCCAGAGGCAAAGCCCTTGGGAAAAAGAGCGGAAATGATGGACGGGAAAGAGCTGTACCTGCGGTACAGGGACAAGCTTCTGTTCTACATCCGTGCCAGAGTGGAAAACGAACAGGACGCGGAGGATCTTTGCTCCACCGTCTTTATGAAGGCGTGGGCGCACCTGCCGGATTACGATGGGCAGAGGTCCTCGGTGTCCACATGGCTTTTTTCTATCGCTCACAATGTGGTCATCGACTTCTATCGCGCCCGGCGACCGACAGCGGAGTTGGACGAGGCTGTGCCGGCCCCGGAGCGGGACATGGAGCTGGAAGCGCTGGCCGAGGCGCTGGAAGCCCTGTCGGAGCGGGAGCGGGACGTAATCGTGCTGCACTACTACCACGGGCTGACCCTGAAGGAAGTCGCGGTACATATGTGTCTCGCCTACAGCACGGTGAAGCTCTGCCACAATCGGGCGTTGAAGCTGCTCCAGCAAATGCTTGCCCCGGAGGAGGTCACAGTCTGATCCCCGCCGGCAGGCAGAAACAAGAATCCATCGATCAAAGGGGGATATGAACATGACGATCACGAAAAACCAGAACGGTTCCCATCTGGATCTGGCCTTGGAAGGCAGACTGGACACCACCACCGCGCCCCAGTTGGAGGCGGAACTGAAGCAGAGCGTGAATGGCGTCACGGAGTTGGTGTTGGACTTCTCTGGGCTGGAGTATCTGTCCTCGGCTGGCCTGCGCGTGCTCTTGAGTGCCCAGAAGGTCATGAACAAGCAGGGCTCCATGGTGATCAAAAACGTGAACGAGACGATCATGGAGATCTTCGAGGTCACGGGCTTTTCGGACATCCTGACCATTGAATAAATCGCAAGAAGGTCAAAGAGCATGGAAGAGGAGAACATCCTGGTACAGAGCGAGGAATTTCTGGGAAAGACATACCGTGCGGCGCTTTGGCCGGGAATGTTGTCGATCTTAAGCGGCTGCGTCAATATCATCGCGGACGGGATCCTGGTCGGCCAGAAGATCGGAGCAGGAGGCCTCGCGGCCATCAATCTCTGTGTGCCGGTCTATCTGATTCTTTGCATTGCTGGCTCCTTCTTCGTGTCTGGCGCGGCGATCTGCAGTTCCAGGGAAATCGGCGCCAACCACAGAGACAAGGCGGTGCTGTATTACCGCTACGCGGTCACGCTCTGCCTGATTGCCTCCGTTATTATGACAGCCGCTGGGGTTCTTCTGATCAATAGAATCGCAGCTTTTCTGTGCAGCGATGCAAAGGTTCTTCCCATGGTGAAGGACTATGCGCTGGTCACGCTGGCGGGCGCATTTCCGAAGATCCTTCTGTATGTCCCATTCTGGTATCTGCGCCTGGACGGAAAGAACAAGTCCGTGACCGCAATGATGACGATCATGGGCGCGGGGAACGTGGCACTTGACATCGCCTTCCTGTACGGCCTGGATATGGGTGTGTTCGGCGCGGCGCTGGCCAGTGTCATTGCAACGGCGGTGGCGTGTCTGGTTGGCTTCATGGGTCTTCACCGCGGAACCTTCCATTTCAGACCGGGGCCGACGCTCCCGGGGAGAAAAGAACTCCGGGGGCTGGCCGTGGCGGGCAGTCCGGCCGCGATGAACAACCTGGTGCAGACACTGCGCCTTCTATGCGTGAATGGCTTGCTGCAGAAATACGGCGGCAGCATGATGCTGGCGGAGTTTTCCGTGTTGAACGGTATCAGCGCCTTTGCTGAGGCCGTGACGGTGGGCGTTCCCCAGGCGGGCACGGCGATGATGGGCGTGTACCGGGGCGAGAAAGACAACGAGAGCATCCGCATCCTACTGCGGTTGGAGCTGAAAAAGGGCGTTCTGTACAGCTTTGTTTTCGGCGCGGTCATCGTGCTGGGCGCGGATCTCATCGCGGCAGCCTACGGACTGGCGCTGCCCATGTGGTTTCCAATGCTGTGCCTTGCCATCAGCCTGATCCCTTCCCTTTGGAACAACGTGCTGTCCTCCTATTACAGCGTTTCGGGCCACGCGGGGCTGTCCAACCTGATTATCATCCTCAAGTCCTATGTCTTCGCGGCGCTGAGTCTGCTGGCGCTGCTGGCATCCGGGATATCGCCGTGGCTGTTCCTCACGGCGGGCGAGCTGCTCACGGTCTGTGCGTGGTATCTCATTACCGGAATCCTGCACCGCCGGAGCAAGATGACCAGCCGGTATTTTCTCATGGATCAGACGCTGGAAAAGGCGGGCCAGGTCATCAACTTCTCCATGATTAGCGATAATGAGAAGATCTGCGAGGCCAGTGAAAGGATCACGGATTTCTGCCAGGAAAACGGGATGCAGGCCAAGCAGGTGATGCGGGTGAGTCTGGCGCTGGAGGAGATGATGACGCTCATCACGAGCATCAACGACCCGCAGCGGATCCTGTTTGACATCCGGGTGTACGCCGTGTCCAGCGAGATTGGCATCCGTATCCGCTATAACGGGAAAAAGTTTAATCCGCTCTCGTCCGAGGATGGCGAGGATGACGATATGCTCTATATGGGCATACGGATGCTGCAAAGGCTGGTGAAGAAGGTGGATTACCTGGACACGTTTGGGATGAATACGCTTCTGATCGTGCTGTGAAGAAACACCGCGCCATGATGGAAGAAAAACAAACAGGAGACCGGGATATGACAGAAGAAACGGGACTCCGGCGCATGGAGGCCGTGTGCGGCAACGCCGTTCATGTGCAGGAGCAATTTCTGAAAGGATTGCTCTCGCGCAACGCGCAGACAGAATATGGAAAGAAGTGTGGCTTTTCGGGCCTTCGCACCGTAGAAGACTACCGAAAGCAGGTGCCCCTTTCCCGGTATGACGATTATGAACCGCTTATAGAGCGCCAGATCAGTGGAGAAAGAGGGCTTCTGACAGTTGATGAGCCGGTGTTCTATTGTATCAGCGCGGGCAGCACCTCCCAGCCGAAGTATGTGCCCATCACCCAGCGAGATGTGACGATCCACCGGATATACCTGATGGATGCAGTGCAGGACGTCATCCGGAAAGAGCTGGCGGGCCTCCCGGACGAAAAGCTGTTTGGCAAGATCTTTGAGACCGGTGAATTTTACCGCACCGCCATGCCGGACGGCACCATGAACGGCGTGCGCTCCGGCGTGCTGATGCGGTGGCTGGAATCGAGAGGCGAACTCGACTTCTCTGCGTATACCTCTCCCCGGGAGGTGATGTTCCCGGAGAAAATGGAGAATATGCTCTATGTGAAGCTGCGCTTCGCTCTGGCCTGCCGGGATGTCACCGCAATCCACGGCGTTTTCGTGCATGGGATGGTGCAGATGTTCCAGTATCTCTTGGAGCACTGGGACGCCTTCGTGAAGGATGTGGGCAGTGGAGAGGTCAGCGGCTGCTTTGCGATCAGCGATTCGTGGAAGAGCTACATAAAAGAGCGCATTGCCCCCGATCCCGCACGGGCGAAGGAGTTGCGGGCTGCGGCGGGGAACGGCGCGGCCGACGGGCTTGTGCGCCGCATCTGGCCGAAGCTGCGGTACATCCGCATGGCGGGGGGCAGCATCTTCCAGGGATACATGGATGAACTGCGCATATTCATCGGCGACCTGCCCATCCATTTTTACGCCTATGCATCCTCGGAGAGCACCTTGGGCGCGGTCTACACGCTGAAGGAGGAAGATGCCCGCTACGTGCTGATCCCGGAGTCCTGCTTCTTTGAGTTCCTTCCGGAGGGAGAGACAGGAGAGCAGACGCTGACGTTCCGGGAGGTGGAGGCCGGGAAGAGCTACGAGTTGGTCGTTACCACCCTGTCCGGCCTTTACCGGTACGTGATGGGGGATGTCGTGGAGGTGACGGGTTTCTACGGCGAGGCGCCGATCATTCGCATGAGCCGCCGGAAGAGTCAGGTGCTCAACGTGGCGGACGAGAAAATGGATATGCGGCAGATGGAAAAGGCGATGCGGCGGTTTGAGCGGCTTTCGGGTTGTTTCCTGGAGGGGTACTGCACGGACACGGGCTTTCGTGGATCTACGCCGTACTATTCGGTGTATCTGGAGCCGAAGACGGGAGTGCTGCCGGCGGATGCGGAAACACTGCTGGACGACTGCCTTCGGGAGAGCTGCTTCGGATACAAAGGCGCCCGGGAGATGGGGCTCATCGGCGACGTGCGGGTGCTGCCCTTACAAAGAGGCGCCTTCGCGGCGTACCGTGAATTCCTGGCGGGGAAGGGATACCGCATGGAACAGAATAAACCCATTCACATCC
>CANQEW010000046.1 GCA_947596085.1 uncultured Clostridia bacterium
TTCCCCTGCCGGAAAATCTCCACCCTTTCCCTTGACAGCCCCCTCCCTCGCTGTTACCTATGATTGACGCCAACAGACTGTCCGGGATCTCGATGTTCTTGTACCGCTTGACCTCCTTGCCGTTTACCATGAAGCAGACCGGCACCGCGTCCCTGAGCTTGGCTGTGAGCTTTCCGCATTCCATTACTTGATTCCTCCGTTTCTTGGTCGTTGGGGTGTTCCTTGATGCACTCACAGCTTACATAAACACGGGTGGAAAGCAAGCCTTTTTTGTTCTTTTCTAAGGCGCCCCCGCGCAAATCAGCGGCTGTCAGGCAGTGCCTTTTCCGCCATCTGCTGCGTGCAAATCTTTCGACTTACCTCCAGTAAGCCTTCAAGATTTGCGCTTGCATCTGACGAAAAATTCATTTGCCTGCCAACCGCTTCTTTTGCGCGGTGTCGCCTTAAAAGAAATTTTCTCCCCTTCCCACGGCCTGCGGATCATGGTACTGTCTGCCCGGAGGTGAATTTGATGGATCAAATCATACGCGATCTGTACTGCGGGAGGTACGAAGTATTTGAGCGGGAATATCATGCGCGGCCAGAATACGCGAAGGCCCTGGACGAGATATTGCGGATCGGGCAGGAAATCGAGGGCGTGGCCCCGGAGGAATTGAAGCCGCTGTTTCAGCGGTATTCCGACGCCTGTTCCATACTATCGAACATCACGGGCGAGGAAGAATATTTGCGCGGGTATCGCCTGGGCGCGCAAATGATGCTGGCGGCATTCTCGAAGGAATCTCCACAGGCCAGCGATCATCTTCCCGAATGATCCCTTGCGGCGACGAGCAAAGCCAGCCACCCGGCTGGCTTTCCCTATGCGGATCAGGCTTTCTCGAAGGCTACGTTGCAGTCGCCGCAAATTACGTTTACCTGCTTCGTCGCCCGGATGATCGCGCCGCAATGCGGGCAGACATACTTGATGCTGCGATTCTTGCTCGTCGTGCGTCCCCTGCGTGCCGTGGGCTTCGGCTCCTCGCCGCCCTCGCTATCGTCGCCCTTCGTTTTGATCTGGAAGGCGGTGCGGCGGCTGGCGGTGATGTCCGCCATTCCCGGCTGCAGGTGCCGCGCTCGAATCCGCAGGATTCGACCGTGGCAGTCGCGCAGCGACTTGAAAACCCTCCGGGTTTTCAACCTTGGCGATCCATTCCGCAGCATCCGCGGCCAGCGTCGTCACCATCCAGCCGTATTTCTCGTGGTGCTCGATGTGCAGGCTGTGGGCCTCGGCCGTCTCCTTGAATTTCTTGTTGTGATAGTACCCGTTGTTGCTCACGTCCTTGATGCCGTGGGTTAGGTTGTAGAGATGGGCCATTTCGTGGAGCATGGTCGCGGCAACCTCGCCGATGGGCCGGTCGATGTACTCGGCGCAAATGTTGATCTCGCGGTAGCCTTTGCTGCTATCCTGCCAGATTTCGTAAACGCTGCACCAGCCGTAGGCTCCGCGCCCGCCGTCGGGGGATACCGTGATGGCCGGGCGGTTCAATTCGCCGCCGTAGAAATGGTCGTTGAACAGGTCGAACATGGCCTCGGTCTTGGCTACGATCTCGGATACATTCAGCATTTGTGTGACCTCCTTAAAAGTTATCTTTAATGTGGTCACAGCTTACCGAATTCGAGGTGCCTTTCAAGCTCGGAAAAGAGGACAAAGTTTCGCTCCCGGAGCTTGTTCGAAGCGCCGAGAGCGAAATCTCAAATAACCATGCCCTATGCGGATCAAATAGCGTCGATCAGCAGCAGAAGGGCCTCCTTTTGCTTGTCCGTGAGCGTGCTCCATTTAGCGAACAGGGAGCGCTGTTCTTCGGTCAACGCGGCGGAATCGGGGCCGTCCGCGAAGAATTGCGCCAGCGTGATCCCCATTGCGGCGCATACCGCCTCTAACGTCGGCAGCGTCGGCGCGTTGTTCCGATTGAACATGTTTGTAATGGTAGAATGAGACAGGCCTGATTCCTTCGCCAAGCGATAATCCGTCCAGCCCCGTTCCGCCATCAATTCCCGGATACGTTTCTGAGCATCCATTTTGTCCTCACGCCCCATCCGTATCTATTATAATTCCCGAATTGGTGATATAATAGTGCATGATTGGTAGACAGAATATATCCCATTTAAGACACGCTGCCTATAATATGCGTCGGATGGGCGAATATGATTTTGAATTGTGAGGTGCAAAAAATGGAACGAGATATTGATGAGAAAATTTGCTGCTTTACCGGGCATCGTCCATCCGGCTTACCTTTTGGGGAGGATGAGCAGAGTGAAATGGCAATCCGGCTTAAAACCGCGATAGAACGAGAATTGATTGCCATGATAGAAGATGGATGCGAAACATTTATCACGGGATGTGCGCAGGGAGCGGACATGATTTGTGGGGAATTGGTAATAAAGCTCAAGGAAGAACGATACCCGAGCGTCAAGCTAATTTGTGCTGTGCCTTTTCGGGGGATGGCGGATCATTGGCCTATAAAATGGCAGAAACGATATGAACACCTCTTGTCGGCAGCAACCGAGGTTGTGGAGATATGCCCGAAAAACGCCCGGGGCTGTTTTCACAGGCGCAATCGGTATATGGTAGACCATTCCACAGAGATGATCGCAGTATACAATGGAGAAAAATCCGGGGGCACATACTATACGATCAACTATGCGGTAAAACAAGGGCGAAATGTGGTCGTTTTCGACGTGCAGAGCTGCGAGATTTATAGGCCCGAATAGAACGTTCTCACATCGACCATTTAGTTTTACCGCAGACAAAGACAAGCGATCAAATCTGTAATTTTGACTTGACAAATTGGAGAATCCCGCCCAGATCCTCCAGATCGGGGTGCGATTGAGATTCATCATAGAGTTCCTGGAGCTGGTGATCGTCGTAATCCTTTCCGCGTTTCTTCGCTTGCGCCTTGACGTAGGGCAGATCCGCCTGCCGCATCCGGCCCTTGCAGAGGTGGAGGCCGAGGTAGTTGCAACCATAGGGCAGGAACGCGGCGATCTGGCATTCCAGCTTCGCAAGCTCCTGCGGATCATTCTCCACACAGCTCGCGCCCAACAGCAGGATTGTCTCTTTTTCCAATCCCTCCATGAATTCCAGCATCGAGATGGGGCACATTCCTCCGCTCGTTTCGAAGCAGAAGAATACGACCTCAGCGCCGGTATGGGGCGAACGCATTTCCAAATCAACCAATTCATATTCGAACTCCGGCAATAGCCGTGCGATGATGTTGGCAATCTTGACGGTGCTGCCAGCCTTGCCTTGGTAGATCACCTGGTATTTCATGACGAAGCCTTCCTTTCATCGCGGTTCCCTTTGTGCCCTCATTTCATTCATTGTATCATGCTGGTGCTTGTGCCTTCTGCTTTTGTCCCCTCGTCAGCTGGGAGACGACGATGATCGTGACGGACGATGCCGCCAGAGCGATCAGGGTGGCGTTGCTGCCCAGGAAGCGGAGCTGGGAGGTGACCACGCCCACGATCACGCCGCAGCGCGCGCCCCAGACGGTCACGCGGCTGTTGGGCTTGCCCATCGCGTGGGGCTCCCGCCGCTCGCGCCAGGCCAGGCCGATGCAGAGCAGCGGCACGATGCCCGCGCCCGCCAGCGAGTAGGCCCCGGAGAGCAGCGACAGGATCGTCGGCGCAAATATGCCGCACAGACAGGACGCGACTCCGACGATCACCGTCACGATGCGCGCATCCCGGATCAGCCGCCTGTCGTCGAAATCCCGGAACGGGCGCACCATGTCGTTCACGATCAATATCGCCGCCGAATTCAGGCAGGAATCCGCCGTGGACATCCCCGCGCAGAGCACCAGCACGAACACCGCCGCGCACAGCCAGCCCGGCAGGCAGTTCATCATGAACCACGGCATGGCGTCGTTGGCGTTCAGGCCCTGATTGTAAGTCACGATAATCAGCCCGACCATCGCCGTGAACGTCACCATGACGAAGCAGATGACGCCGCTGTAGAGCATGCTGCGCTTTGCCGTCTTTGCGTCCCGGCAGGCGAAGCAGCGCTGCCAGTATGCCTGAAAGACCAGCACGCCTAGGAGCCCGGTAATGAACTTGTTGATCGTGGCCCACACATCCAGATTTCCGAAGTCCAACAGCTCCGCCTTGCCGACGGCGGCGAGGCGCTCGCTCAGTACGGAGAGACTGAAATCCACCTTGGAAAATGCCATAAAGTAGAAAATTAAACCGATGACGACACAGAGGACGCCCTGAAACAGATCCGTCCAGACCACGCTGTGGATGCCACCCGACACCGTGTAGAATATGAAAATCGCGGAAAACACGACGACGATGGGCCGCGCGTCTACGCCTGTGAACACCTGGAACAAATCGCCGAACGCCTTGCCCTGGCTGCCCACCGACGCGATCATGATGATACTCGCCAGCAGGCCCAGCATCAGGCGCGTCCACTTGTCCTTGACGATCAGATCATCCATCATTTCCGGGATCGTATTGTAGGTAAAGCGACCGATCAAGCCCGCAAACACCAGCGCAAATACGAACTTCGCCCCTTGCTCGCCCCAGATGAAGGCGAGGATGCCCACGCCCTGCTCGTAGGCGTTGCCCGCATGGGCGAAGAAATTCGACACACCCATGATGCTGGCGAATTGCGTGAAGAAGATCAGCAGCATGTTGAACGAGCCGCCACCGATGGCATAGCTCGAAAAGCTCTCGTTTGCCTTGCCCTTTACCTTCCATGAGATCAGCAAGAATATGGCACAAATCACAGCGGTCAAAATCCAAAACAGCGTTCCCATCGACATTTTTCACGCCTCCTCCTTCGTCGTTTCTGCAAGTAGCCGGTTCAAATTGCTAATACTGTTATCAATTTAGTTTCAAAAAAGCCGCAGCCGAAACTACGGCTCTCAATGTTCATTTCAGCCGCATCACCTTTTGTTTCACATCTTCAAAAGTACCAGACCGGCGATCTTTTTCTGAATGCGCAACAGCTCTGCGGCGTCCTCCGGTCCAAGGGCTTCCAGCAGCTTGGCGGAGGCATCGACAACCTCGTCTCGAAGGCGCTGAATCCGAGCGAGTCCCTCGTCCGTCAGCGAGACGATCACCTGCCGGTTGTCCTCCGGGTCGTCACGGCGCACGACCCAGCCCTTCTCCGCAACCTGATTCAATATGGCAGCGATGCGCGCGGTGCTGACGGCCATCGCCCGGCTCAAGTCCTTGGGATAGGCGGTGCGCGAGTGCGCCCGGAGATAGTTCAGAACAAACAATTCTCCCTTTTCCATCTTGGACATCAACTGAAGCGCGGGCACCTTGATCTGCTCCACCCGGATCGCCAGGTATTCCTCCGCCATCCCTCTGTAATCCATGTTGCCGCCCCATATCGCTAATAATATTAGTAAATAGTGTAGCACAGGTTTTACGCACTGTCAAGTCCTTGTGGAATATTCGCAAATATTTTCCCCCCCCCCGATGGCGCTTTTCAACGAACGTTACTTATTTATTGTTTTTAAGGTTTCTTATTAGGCCGGATTCTCTGCGTGCAGCAGGCGACGCACACGCCAAGGATGCCCTCGAAGATCAATGCCAGACCGGGCAGGATCATCCATGTCCGCTCGTCCCCCGGACGATGAGTTCGATCGTGCCGGTGCGCAGCTCACGCAATCGGCGGAAGGATTCGCGCCAATCCTCAAGTAGTCCGTGGTTTAGCCGGTCGATGCGGTTGTGTTTGACGTGCGGAGATGGGGGATTTATAGATCAGAATAGTTTCGTCATCCTTTGCTTGAAAAACCCTTCATCTAAACCGTTTTTCCCGAATTCATCTTGGAAACGGCTTCTTTATAGAATACGTCCAGGTTGCCTATATAGTTTTCTTTCCACGGTTTATTCCTTCCACAGTAGTGGATCACGACGGAGTGTGTGCGCACCCATGCCAGGTTAAAGCCCTTTTCAAATGGGCTGTGCATCCGGTAAAGCCGTTCTGTCATATTGTACCGGAAGGCGTCCAGCGAGTATATTTTGCTCCCATACAGGCTGCTGATGATGTCCTGATCCGGCAACACCAGAAGTGATTTCCGTTTTTCAATGAAATGAAATACGTCCGCGTAGTCCTGCTCCTGCCGCAAAAGCGCGAGATTCATGAGCAGTACGCCGGAATTTATGTACGGGCTTTCGTCATCCATATCAAGGCGCAGTTCATTAAACTTATGGATCAGCCGAAAACTGTCAATGTGGGAAGCAGCCGCGTAATAATATTCGTCCATTGGAAGCTGATACAGCGGAAGGATCGAGCCATTGATGACGAGGTCGGGATCAAGGTACAAGACGCGGTCAATCGTCTCCGGGAGATAGCGGACGGCGAAAATGCGATAATATATCTCTTGGGGATAACGCGAAGTCGTCGGCGCATCCGACAGGGACAAATCCCGCACTTTCACCGGGATCAAACGTCCTGCCCCCTGCAACACTTTCTCGGTGGATTGCAACGCTTTCTTTCGGATGGAGGAATGCAGGAGATACACATCAAAACTGCACCCCGGATTAAACCGCACCAATGTGGAAAGCATGACGTTTAGGTACGGAATATAGTTTTCGTCTAACGTAACAAGAATGTTGATCCGGTTGTCCTGCGCGATACTCATTCCATATGCTCCTTGCGGCTTTTCCTTCTTCTATGCCAAATTAAGTAGTACAAGAGCGACAATGCCATCAGCCCTATTTCACAACCTACAGAAATCCGAAACGCTGGTGAGGAAACATCGTTAAGGCTCATTCCCATCACAGAGAAATTGATAACCGAAGGAAGGAGTCCCGCCATTGTTCCGACTATATAATGAATATACCGAAGGTCGCTGGCACCCAAATACATGCTGACTAAATCGCTGGGAAGAATCCCCACAATTCGAACGGCGAAGGAAACGAACCATTCATTTCGTTTGGGAATAGACCGCAGCAATTCCAATTTGGGATTCTTCTGCACAAGACGATCCATCATTTTCGTGCCAGATCGTTTTCCGATCCAGAAAGGGATCGACGTCATAAGAAAGCCGCCAACAAAATTCACGGCAATCGCTATCGGAAGGGGAAACAAAATACCGCTTGCCGCATACAAGATCCCCCCATAAATAACTACGGTCACGCTTTTCAAGGCAAAACATAATAAGATGATACAGACTGCGAGAACCGGATTCTTCGGAGTGAAATTCACAACGCGATCGACCGTGATTTCATCCCTGAATATGAAGCAAACGAGGATGAGGCAAATCCAGAAGACGCCTCCTATTATTTTTGGAAGAGCGGAAAGCCATGTCCGTTCGACACGCTGCTCCTTTGGGAAAGGTTTTTTCATATATGCTTTCGCCGCCTCTGACAATGCACACAAGAAACGCGGGGGCTGTCTGACGAGATGCCAAACAGCCTCATGCAACTCCTTACTCCCTCCGTTTACCGTTTTTGTCCCAGGGATGGCTTCCGCATCCAGGGAATGCCATGCCTCCAACCTGTAAAGGTTCCCATTCTGAGCAAATGCTCGCAATCCGTCTTTGCTTAGAACAGCCCCCATTCTGCGAGCTTCTCAAACCCACCGATGGCCGCAATATACTTTTTCGCTTCAGCCACTATATCCGAATAGGGCATCCCATCGACCTCACTGTCGCCGATGGCGCAGCATAGTTCCACCGGCTTGCCGGTTCTCTGCGCTTTCAGGAAGGCGTAAATATTGATGGAAACGTCCGCTTTCGACAGATCCTTCCCGTGGAGGCCGCCGCCCGTGATCGAATCGGCCATATCGGAACCGAGCTTTCGGTTTGTGGCACCGGTATCCACGTTTGTGCCGCCCGTCCAGTCTCCCAGGGGGTTGATTTGGGCGTGAGGATAGACGGCGCGGATCGCCTCCGTGCTGGCATGGCTTTGGCAGATAATCAGCCTGTCTCCATCCAGAATATACTTCCCATCAAAGGGATACTCGGCATAAAGCCTGTGGGCGATCTCTGAGAGTGCCTTCTGTTCCGCGGTCAGCGGCATTCCCTTGAATACGCCATTGTCCCCGCAGCGCAGCCCCTTTTCCTGATTCATGGCAAGAAAGTTGTCCTGTGGAACGATATGAATATCCGGGGACACATCGCCACCAATGCGATGGATAATTTGGGTGATCGCTTCCCGATCCGGTTTTACGGACGATTCGATGATGACATGACACCGGCCGTGACCAATCAAAACCTCCACAGATATTTTGGGGTCAGATTCCATAGTATAGGCCAAATCCACGATGGCTCCGGCGATTCTGTCCGCCAGTTTATCCGGATGCCCAGGGTTTACCTTCTCGATCATCGCAAGTCCTCCTTCCTGTATTCTAAGGGAATTATACAGTAAAGGGCCGCCAAAGTCATTGGACATAAACCGCCGCGTGTGTCAATTTCGGACGCGGCGCGGATTTTGTTACTTTTTGGGACACGCGCGCTCTTTTGTCCAGAGGAGAGCTGGCGAGATTTGGTTGAAAGAAATAGGAAATCCTGATATACTTATGCACAGAAAGGGAGCGGTCGGCGCATATGCGCACAGATGCAAACACGCTGGATGCCTGCAATGAGCAATCGCGTGACAAAACATCTCGGACATAAGGAGTGTATCTCATGGCGGACTCGAATATCACCAAATGGGCGTTGGCCACCGCTCTGCGGGAGCTGATGCAGGAAATGCCGTTTGACAAGATACAAGTGACCCACATCTGCGAGCGATGCAGCTTGAACCGAAAGAGTTTCTATTATCACTTCAAAGACAAATACGATCTGGTCAACTGGATCTTTGATACCGAGTTTATTTCGGTGGCTATGGAACTTTCTGGCGAGATCACAGGGGATGACCGATGGGAACTGATCGAAAGGGCCTGTGAATATTTCTATGAAAACCGTGCGTTCTACCGGAAAGCGCTTCGAATCAAGGGACAAAATTCCTTTTCTGACCATCTCCGGGAGTATTGTTTCCCGCTGATAAAAAATCGCGTAGCGCATTTGATCGGCAACGAAGCGACGGAGGATTTCACGGTGGATTTCTTCACCGACGCAATGATCTGCGCCATAGAGAGGTGGCTTCTGGACAAGGATTGTATGCCTCCCGCACAATTTGTCTCGAAGGCAAAGCGGATCATTCAGGGAGGAGCCGCCGCGATTTATCAGGAAATGAATCCCGACTAGAAAAGGACGGCAGAAAAACAGAGAAACAAAAAATGGACGAAAACTTTGATCTTCAAGCGTATCTACCGCGGGGCGCGGCTTCTTCCACATCAACTCCCACGGCGGAGCGGAGCCCTGTCCGTTCTCTCCCTATTCGGACATCAATGTGCGGGATACATCTCTGAAGGAGGCACTGCGATCCCCTCTGTTCACCGCGCTGCGCGAGGGCGATCTGCTCTCTGACGATCATATTGGCGGTTGCGTGCTGTACGAAAAAAGAAGCGCGGTGGAAGCGCTTCTGTCTGGCAAGTCTCGATTGTGAAGGGCCGCTCATGTATTCTGGATGAAAGGCGGAATACGTTCTCCATCCTGATAGCCCTTTTCATACAACCGTCGGAGAGCATCGACATCCCTGCTCAACGTACTCACGCCGCAAGTATCGTCCGGAGCAATCACGAGAATTTTTCCCTCGGCTTTCAGCTTGCGCGCCATTGCGACACATTCATTGTACCGCTCCGCCTGCTGTTCCAGTTGCCTTGCTGCCAGCGGGTATTTCTTGCGGATGCGGCGCGCAAATTTCCTGTCTCTATCTGACGTTCGTACTGTTTCTTCCGGCAATGTCAAGATCAGTACGACGCGATCACAGCCCAGCTGAAACGCCTTTTGAATCGGAACCGGATCGGCAAGCGCGCCGTCGTAATACAGCCCCTTGTCAACGGCGTAAGGATGGCATATAAAAGGGATCGCGCTGGAGGCCTTCATGATGCTATAATCATCCTGCGACATATCTTGTTTGTCAAAATACCTGACATTGCCCGTCTCCGCTTCGGTGGCAACGGCGACAAACTCCATCGGGTTGGCGACGGCGGCAGGATAGTCCAATGGATTTTCCCCGCCCGAATTGCTCAATGTGCCGTAAACATAGTCCAAATCGACAAAGGATTTTTTGAACAGGAAATTCTTGATCCCGGCATATTCTTTGCGCAATCCATATTCCGTATAGAACGTATAGTTCCGGCCGCGCTGCCCCGCCGCGTAGGAAATCAGATTGGCGCTCCCTGCGGACACGCCGATTCCTACATCGAATCGTATGTGTTGATCCATGCAGTAGTCCAAAACCCCAGCCGCGTAAATCCCGCGAAAGCCTCCTCCAACATCCACAACGCCGATCTTTTCTCTGCTCATACCGCTCTTTTCACTTTCTTTGGGCAGGCATCCGCGAAGATGTCCGCAAGGTCGCTTTCAAACAGATTGTGATGCAAGCACGCGATTTGTCCGCGTTGGTCGCATATGTTTCCGTCCTCGTCAAAGTAGACGGAACAGGCGTCGCCCGAAATAATGGTGTCAACCAGGCGATCATCCCCCGGCAGCTCCCAAAGCATTGTAGAGTAGCTTTGTTCCTTGCGGGCCTGTTGAACCGTCTGATACACGAGGCGCTGCGTGTCGCATGGACAACCCGGAACAGGCAACAAGACCGTAAAGGTGGGTGACAGCTGCTGGGCGCTGCAAAACAGATCGCCGTTCAGAATCGCTCCCGCATCCTGCTGCCCATATGGATACCATACGGAGTAGAGCATTTCCCGCTGGCGAAGCACGGCGCATATGTCGGAAGCGCTCTCGTCATACCGCACCACAAGCATCAGGTTGTAGAGTCCGCTCGCCTCGTCCAGAAAATCCGACGTCAGATCCTCCGGCTCGCAAAACAGAGAAAAGGCGCTGTCGGGATGATCCCTCACAATCGTCAACAATTCTCCCGGCTCTTCTCTGCAAAATAGCATCCAGGTATAGATGCCGAGCTTCTCTCCCGACTGTATCATGGATTGATACTTTTGCGTTCGCTGCTCAAATCCGCTTCCGTCGATCCGGCTCACGACCGTCCAGGGGATATTGCAGCCCAGCAGCTTCTCGTTTTCGCGTATGCGCGCTGCGCCCGCTTTGCATCCATTATACCCCAGATTCATGCCAAAGGTATAGAGCCGCTGCGCGTCTGTGCAGGAGATTACATTCCTCACCAGCTTGTAGTAGGCGCTGTTCTCATTTTGCAGCATGGTCTGAGCCGCGGTGAAAAAATCCTGCTGAAATCTCCCGCCCGAAAACTGCAGCGCCATGTCGATCAGATTGCGAATGCTCCGCTCCGGACTTTCTTTCATTTCTCTCAGCGTCTTTTTGACGACCGATCCCACCAATATTTTAGACGTACTGTTTTCCATCCGCCTTGCTCCTTTCCAAAAATCAAGCCTCATTTACCGCCATACAGAAATGATATAGACTGCGTCCCTTGCAGACAATGGGCAAACAGGCCTCGGTGTCCCAAAAAGTAACAAAAGCGAACCTGTGTCCCAATTTGGGACTTGCGCCCTTTTGTGTCCAATGACATTTCCGAATAAATCTCCTATACTCTAGGAAAACAGCCCGGAACGGGTGGAAAGGACGGACACAACATGAGCAATTCTGTCAAGGAAAGTATGCAGAATTTCGCCATCTCCCAGGCTCTGCGATACATTGAGGGCAACCCGGAGGAGAACATTCCCAAGCTGATGTCGCTGGTGGATCGCTTCACGCCGGACGATTGGTATGTGGGCCAGCGCAACGCGGTGCGCAGCGCCATCCAGGAAAAGAACAACTGGTATCAGCTGATCCTCAAGGTCTACGAACTGGACGCCGGGGCGCGCGAGGCGATCTTTCAAAATCTTCTGTTTAACGCCAGCTTGAAGGGCAGCGCAATCCAGAAGGAGGCCAAAGAGCGCGAGGGCTGCAACATTCCCTGGGCGATCCTGCTCGATCCGACCTCGGCCTGCAACCTGCGCTGCACCGGCTGCTGGGCGGCGGAGTACGGCCATCAGCTGAACCTGTCGCTGGAGGACATCGACTCCATCATCCGCCAGGGCAAGGCGCTGGGCGTCTACATGTACATCTACACCGGCGGCGAGCCGATGGTGCGCCGCAGGGATCTGATTCGCCTGTGCGAAATGCACCCCGATTGCGAATTCCTGGCCTTCACCAACGGCACGCTGATCGACGAGGATTTCTGCCGGGAGATGCTGCGGGTGCGGAACTTCGTCCCCGCGATCTCGCTGGAGGGCTTCGAGGAGGCCAACGATTCCCGCCGCGGCGCGGGCATCTTCCGGAAGGTGGCCGCGGCAATGGCGCTGCTCAAGGCGCACAAGCTGCCCTTTGGCATCTCTACCTGCTACACCAGCCGGAATTACGCCGACATCACCAGCGAGGAGTTCTTCGACTACATCATCGACAGCGGCGCGCTGTTCGCATGGTTCTTCCACTACATGCCGGTGGGCAACGACGCCGTGGCCGAGCTGCTGCCCACGCCCGAGCAGCGCGAGGCGGTCTACCGCAACATCCGCGCCTTCCGTCAGACGAAGCCGCTGTTCACGATGGACTTCCAGAACGACGCGCAGTACGTGGGCGGCTGCATCGCCGGGGGTCGGAACTACCTGCACATCAACGCCAAGGGCGACGTAGAGCCCTGCGTGTTCATCCACTACTCCAACGCGAACATCCACGACTGCTCGCTGCTGGATGCGCTCAAGAGCCCGATCTTCATGGCCTATCACGATGCGCAGCCCTTCAATGAAAATATGCTGCGCCCCTGCCCGATGCTGGAGAATCCGGAGTGCCTGCGCAAGATGGTCAAAGCCACAGGCGCGGTCAACACCGACTACCAGAGCCCCGAGAGCGTCGATCACCTCTGCGACAAGACCACCCCCTACGCCGCCAACTGGACGCCCACGGCGGAAAAGCTCTGGCATGACTGTGGCAGCTGCACGGGCTGTGAGCGGGGAGCCTGACAATGAAGGCTTATCAGATATTCACAGACGCCACGGCGGATTCATCCGCCAATTTGATGGCAGGGCTGCCCACCGTGAAGATCGTTCCCATGCAGGTGGAAATCTCTGGGAGCACATACACTTATGGGCCAGACGGAAATATTTCCGTTCGGGAGTTTTATCAGCTGCAGAGAAGCGGGGGATTCGCTCAGACTTCGCAGGTCAATCCATCTGTGTACTTTGAATGCTTCGAACCCTTTCTGCGTCAGGGTATCGACATTCTGTATCTTTGCTTTTCCTCGGGCATGTCGGGGACGTTCGAATCCGCCCGCCTGTGCGTGGAAGAAATGAAGCAGAAATATCCGGAGCGTAATATCATCTGTCTGGATACGCTGTGTGCATCGGTTGGCGAAGGCTTTCTTGTGCATGAAGCTGCCAGAAAGCAGGCTGAGGGGCTCACGATTGACGAATTGGCGGATTGGGTCATGGCGCATCGTTTGGAGGTCTGCCATTGGTTTACGGTCGATACATTTGACCATCTACGGCATGGCGGGCGCGTCTCTTCCGCTGCCGCGGCGATGGGAAATGTGTTGCAGATCAAGCCGTTGCTCCATGTGGATGAATCTGGCGGTTTGCAAGTAAAGGGAAAGCCTTGCGGACGCAAGAAGGCCATTTTAACCCAGTTGGACAAGATGGAGCATGGATGGACGCCAGAAATCGGGAAGCTGGTGGTCGTTGGACACGGTGATGATCCGGATGCGGCGGATCAGCTCCAACGTGCGGTCATCGAACGCTTCCCCGAGGTCGAGATTCATATCGCGGACATCGGCCCGATCATCGGTGCGCATACCGGCCCCGGTATGCTGGCGCTGATTTATTGGGGCAACAACCGGTAGACTCGAGATAACCTCGTATGCGCAAAAGCGAGCGGCAATTCGGAGAACATCATGAAAAGGGTGCGAAAACGAGCGGCATTTGAAAGGGCAGTTTGGACGGAGATGACGGAGAACAAAGCAGCGTTCTACGTTTATTTCATCCTGCGCCTGCTCGTTATTGTGACGCTGATCATCAAGCTGCTGCATCGAAAAGATGAGGATGTTCTCCTATGCCTGCTCACGCTGCTTTTGTTGCTGCTGCCGCAGATCGTTCAGGTCACCTTCCGTGTGCACTTTCCGACAAAACTGGAAATCGTTTTGCTTTGCTTTGTCTTTGCCGCGGAGATACTCGGGGAGGTGCAGGCATTTTATCAGCGCATCCCCTATTGGGATACGATCCTGCACACGGTAAACGGTTTTCTCTGCGGCGCGGTTGGCTTTTCCCTCGTCGAGATTCTGAATAATCGGCCAAACCTGAAATTCGAGCTATCCCCTGTGTTCATGGCACTGGTCGCCTTCTGCTTTTCGATGACGATCGGCGTACTGTGGGAATTCTTTGAATTTGGCATGGATCAGATCTTTCTCCTGGATATGCAGAAGGACACGGTTGTGCAGACCATCTCCTCCACGCTCCTCGATCCCGCCCAAGAGAATATCCGAATCATAATTTCTGGGATTCAAAGTACCTCGGTAAATGGCGAAGCGTTAAACATCGCGGGCTACCTCGACATCGGCCTGATCGACACAATGGATGACCTCCTCGTAAATTTCATTGGAGCGGTATTGTTCTCCATCTTCGGCTACTATTATACAGCACACAAAGGCGGCAGCTTCATCGAGGATTTCCTGATCGTCAAAAAAACAAATGGGAATGTTCGAAATTGAATGCGCTGCGCAACAAAATCCTGTTGAGAAGTGATGAATGATTTACGGCATTACTGAAAATACAGCCAGCGGACAAAATGAAATGGCTCACAAGCCAATATGGTAAAGGGCAGAGGGTTAGACGTATAGCGCACGGAGCCTACTTCCCAGAGCGAACTGGGATGCAGGCTCCTTTTGTCTTGCCCGATTCGATGTAATTAAATCACTGATGATAGGTCGATTGCTATATAGCGCAGATTTATTAAATTATTCGCTTTTCGCTTATCCCCGGCAAAACCTTTCCGATTTGATACCCCCAAATGTGTTTTGGTATATCGAAGCGAAAAAACAAGTTTTGTGTGAGGAGAGCGAAGATGAAACCAAACGATCCTTCCCATGAGGAGCAGATATGCGCTATGTTCGATTCGTTCATAAAGACGGTATCACGAAACTTTGTACGAAATCTGCGGCGAGAAGCGGCGCTGCGCAACAAGCACTATGTAGATATGCCCGTTGAGAGTTTTGGAGATTATCTGACGGTTGAGGAGAGCGATCCTTTTGATACACTTGTGCTCTATGTGGATGGGCATTCCTGTGTAGTCGAAGACGAAACATTCTATAATGCCCTTTTATCGCTACCAAGAGATCAACAGAAAGTGTTGCTACTGGATTTCTGGCAAGACATGAACAATCGAGAGATTGCCGAGTACATGGGTATATCGACGCGAACGGTATATAATCTTCGGCAGCGGGCTTACAGGGCAATACGGAAGTATTATGAAAAGGAGTACATATCCCAAAGGAATCAACACCAGCCTGATTAAACGGGCTACCGAAGGTGAAGAAGAGGCATTGTTGGAAATCCTTCAAATTTATGAACCTTTCCCCGATGCTTTAGTTGCCCGCGATATAATGGATGAGGACGGGAGAACGCATCATGTCATCAATGAGGATTGGAAGATACAGGTACAAATAAAACTGATGGAAGCAATACGGACAAAGTGGAGGGAAATCATATAATGGGGCTTCAAACAGAACTATTTTCTTTCGCCTACATTCCCGCTTGGTATGAACAGCTCTACGAGCTGTCCCAGATCGCCATGCCGGAGCCGTGGCGGTTCAAAGCGCCGAGATTCAAGACGCAAAATGAGGAGACGCCGATTCTTGAGCGGTACATTCAGCAGGTCTTTCGCAAGCAGGCGATTGACTACAATTACGCGCCGGATCAGGCCAGCCGGGCGCGATATTCTGCGTCCGCGGCAAGATCGCCTGCCTCAATACCGGGCTGCTGACGCCCAAGCTGCGAAGTATCTACATGATCTTTGAGCGAAATAAACGCGCGGATGCCCTGCGCGAATGGTACTTCAAAGCATTCGCAGACGAAAGCTCGAACCTGCTCAAATATGTAGCCCCGCTTCCCGACAGGCCCGCGTTCCCTGTGCGGCAATGGGGCACATACTTCGACCCGGATTGGGAAATCCGCGTCAACGTGGATCACATCCTGGGCGATGCCGAAAACGTGGCGCGGCTCCCGGAATCCATGCAGGAGGCCTGGAATCTGCCGTTGCTGTTGGAAACGGCGGTGGAAATGTCCCGGCGCAGGGCGCGCTCGGATTGGAGCCTCGCGGTTCCTCAGATCTTCCAGAGCCAAATGCAATTCCTTCTTCCCCTATGCCTGACGCAAATGGACAAGCCCGACTTGGCGATGGCGCTGACGGTCATGGACGGATACTACATCGGCCATACCTGCCTCACGCTGGAAATGGCCTATCAGAACGCGCGACTACTGGCCCGGCCCACCGCCAGATGGCTCGCCGATTTGGTGGAGCCGTGATCCGACGGATCGGCAGGGCCGGAAAGGAGTTAAGATGCCAAAGGTCATACGTTGCCCTCAATGCAAGGGAAAGGTGTTCGTCCTTTGCATTGAGAGAGTTAAAACAGATGTGATAGGTGAAAGTCGATGTCGTTGTAGGAAATCCGCCATATGCGCGGCATCGTTGCTGAGTGATCCAAAAGTGGTGTAGGACAAACGCGAAACCACAATGATGCCCGGTCTAATACACAAGATATGAGTGTTTTGCACAAGAAGCAATCACAAGATATTGTGTTCCCTAAAAGAAAAATTCGACAAAATATGAGCTAATTCGCATATAAAAATGGTGGTGGTTATATCATAATAAGGAAAGATACTGGGATTTTACGCGCGACTATGTCGAAAAACCCGTTCTGGCGGCCATTTGATGTGGCATTGACATGGAGCCTATTCATTTCTACAATAATTCTCGGGAGAGAAAGAATACGGAAGGCATCAAAGGTTCATAAGCTGGACGAGAGCGGAGGTAAGCAATGAAAAAGGACTATGACGAATTCGGACTCATTGCACATTGCTGCAAGTGCGGGAGCTGGGTATGCAGGTCATTACCAGGATCGGATACACGGATCAAATGCTCAAAATGCGGAGCAAATTTAGAGGTTCTGGTAGAAAACACGGCAGTTAAAGTGGTCGTATTGAATACGAAGGAGCAGCGAATGGTTGCAGGATTGCAATAGATTTTCTCGCAGGCGGAGAACGACGCTGAATTTGACTAGGAATCATCAGGAGCGCCAAACCGGCCTGTAAGATTTGCCGAAGTATTGGAGCCAGGATGCGCTGGCATGAATCCGGCAAATAGGATTCCCGATCAATGGAGGAACACTCCCCCACGGATCGGCGAACCTATTTGCCGGATTTTTTCTTTTTCCCTACAAAAGCGCTAAAGTAAGAAATTACCCTTCCTACTTTGCTGGTAGCCTACAAATGGAGCCGAGGAAGGGGGTGATTGACTGTGACGGCAAATGAGCGGCGGGCCGAAATCATGCGTATTCTTACCGCGCGCAGGAGCGAATCAATGACGCGCCTGGCGGAAGAATTGCGGGTTACGACCCGGACAATTCGCTCAGATATTTTGACGCTCACAGCCGATTATCCTCTCGAAACGGTAATGGGCAGGCACGGCTGCGTCCGGGTGGCCGAATGGTATCACCCGCACCGCAATATTTTGTCGGCGGAACAGCAGGCCGTCCTCGCCCATGTGATGACATCGGCCGATGCGCATGAGCGCGAAGTCCTGCGTCAAATGCTCATTGAATACGGCTCTCCGAAGGCTAGGCAGATAAGGGAAGGAGGAGATACCTATGCAGGATGAAATGAAGCTGCCGATCCGGGCGGCACCCTACGAGCACCAGAAACGCGCGGCAACCTTCGCGTTGGATCGCCTGGAATCGGGCGGCGGCGCGGCGCTGCTCATGGAAATGGGCACGGGCAAGACGCTTACGACAATCGCCATCGTCGGCAAGCTCCGGCTGGCCGGGCGCATCCAGCGGCTGCTGGTGGTCGCGCCGCTCTCCATCCTCGGCGTGTGGGAGGACGAATTCGCGCGCTTCGCGGATTACGATTATTCCCTCGTCGTGCTGGAAGGCACGGGTGCGCGGAAGGCGGACGCCATTCGGCATATGAACGGCTCAGCGCTGCAGGTGCTGGTCGTGAATTACGAATCCGCGTGGCGGCTGGAAAAGGAGCTGGCGGCATGGCGGCCCGACATGATCGTCTGCGATGAGGGCCATAAGATCAAGACCCACAACATCGCGGCGAGCAAGGCGCTGCACCGGCTGGGCGCGCGGGCGCGGTATCGGCTGCTGCTGACCGGCACGGTCATTACAAACCGCCCGGTGGATGTTTTCAGCCAGTACAAATTCGCCGACCCGACGATCTACGGGAATAGCTTCTACCAATTCCGCAACCGCTACTTCGACATGACAGGCTATGGGAATGATGCGAAGGCTATCCTAAAATGTTGACAAAGCACCAAGAATTATCTGTCCTGGCGAAGCTGAGTGTAGGGAGGCGTAGCCGAAGCTACGTCGACCGAAGCGAAGCAAAGCTAGGGCGGAAAAGGCGCAGGCGCGACTCAATATTTTAGGGTGGGCTTCGCATTTACCCCGGTGATGAAGGAGCGCATGGAGCCAGAATTCACGGAGCGGCTGCATCGGATCGCGTTCCGGGCGACGAAGGCGGAATGCCTGGACTTGCCGGATACCACCGACATCATCCAGCGCGTGGAATTGGAACCCGCGGCGTTGCGCACCTACCGGCAGCTTGTCCGGGATAGCTACGCGGAATTGTCCGAGGGCGTGGTGACGGCTACGAATGTGCTCACGCGATTGCTGCGGCTCTCGCAGCTCACAGGCGGATTCGTTGGGACGGAGCCGAAGCGCCCGCAGTGCGGGATGAAGCGAGGCGGAAGTCCAGTGAGCAAAGGAGCGTGTCAAGCGGAGCGCAGACAGGCGACTATTGCGAACTGCGGAAATGACGAGGGCGCATCGACGGAGCAGGTATCCTCGGCGAAATTGGACGCGCTCTCGGACATCATGGATCGCGCGGATCAGGACGCCGGGAGGCCCGGTGCCAGGCAGAAGCTGGTCGTGATCGCCCGCTTTCTGCCGGAGATACGGGCCATCGACAAAATGCTGGAAAGGAAGGGCATCCGCTACGCGCGGATCTCCGGCGAGGTCAAGGATCGCGCGGCGCAGATTGACGCCTTCCAGAATGATCCCGGCGTCTGGGTATTCGTGGGCCAGATCGCTACGGCGGGCTTGGGCATTACATTGACGGCGGCTTCGACGATGGTATTTTACTCCCTCGACTATTCCATGAGCAACTATGAGCAGACCCGTGCCCGCATCCATCGCGTGGGCCAGCGCCATCCCTGCACGTACATTCATCTCGTCGCCAAGGGCACGGTGGATGAAAAGGTGCTCAAGGCGCTGCGGGACAAGGCGAATCTCGCCAAATCCCTCGTGGATGATTACCGGGCCGGAAAGAACCCTTTCTCGACTTCGCCCATCAACCGCTTTTAGCGGTCGCTGGGTACGCCGCGTCAAATGCGAGCATTTGACACGGCTAGTCAACCTTCGGTTTCCCTCAGAAGGAGGTACAGGATGGACAACAAGACGCTATTTGAATGGGCGGATCAGCTGAAGGCATTGCGGGAGCGCAAGGAGGCCTTGGAGGAAGAAATGAAGCAGCTGAACGCGGACATCGACAATGCCGATTGGCACCTTTCGGAGCTGATGGCGGAATCCGAGACGCAGAATTTCACCCGCGGCGGGACGACGTTCTGCCTCACGACCAAGACCCGCGCGAATGCGGTGGCGGGCAAGCGCACGGAATTGTTCGCGGCGCTGCGGGAGAATGGCTACGGCGATCTCGTGACCGAGACGGTCAATGCCAATTCCCTGTCCAGCTTCGTGAAGGAGCAGATGGAAGCCGAGGGCGATATGCTGCCCGGATGGTTGAATGGCCTCGTGAGCGTATTCGAGAAAACGACGGTGAGTGTGCGCAAGCACAGGTAAGGAGGAAGAAAAATGAGCAAGAACGAGCTGATCTCGAAAAACAACGGTTTCATGGCCCTTGAGGGCTTCAATCTGGCGGACGCGCTCTCCGAGGAATTGGCGGGCATGGATGTGACCTTCGACCGCGTGACGATTCCTGCGGCGGGCGGCATGGTATTCGAGGTGCCGGGTGAAATGCCGGGCGAGACGGACACGGTGAAGGAATTCACCGGCGTGATCCTGTACCATCATCCGCTGTTCACCTATTACCGGGAGCGCTTCTCGGGCGGCAGCAACCCCCGGACTGCGGCAGCTATGATGGCGTGACGGGCGTCGGCGATCCGGGCGGCGTTTGCGCCCGCTGCCTGCTGAACCAATTCGGCAGCGGCGAGAATGGCGGCAAGGCCTGCAAGAACAAGCGCCGCATCTTCATCCTCCGGCCTGGCGAATTGTTCCCGCTGGTATTGACCCTCCCGACCGGCTCTATGAAGGAATTCGGCGTGTACGTCAAGCGGCTGCTGGGCAGGGGCCGGAAAACCAATGCCGTGGTGACGCGCTTCTCGCTGCGCAAGGCCACCAATGCCGGGGGCATCGCCTCACGAAGGTTGCAATCGCCGAAGGGGATTGCAAGTCAGCCCTGAAAGGGCTGACCGCGGTGCTCGGATTCATTGAATCCGAACACCGCGCCCAGGCGCAATTCGCCGTGGATCGGGCGCTGACCGAGGAGGAAATGCCGCTGATCCTCGCAATGGCGGAGCAGGTGAAGATGTTCGCGGCCCGCGTGGGCTATGAGGATGCCGAGGCGAGCGGTGAGGTGATCGACCCGGAAACCGGCGAGGTTTTGTCGCCGCTGGCATGATCTACGATGCGGAGGGCCGGGCATCCGGCCCTCCATTGGAGGTGTTGGAATGAATTACCGATGCGAGACGGACGTGAGCGGGATTAAAAATTATCTTCAAAATGCGTCCGTTGTGGCCTTCGATTTTGAAACCGCGCCGGATGCGGAATACCGCGCAGACCCTCGGACCTCGCTCGATGCGCACCGGGCGCATATCGTGGGCGTGAGCCTCTCTACGGCGGAGGGCAGCGCGATCTATATTCCGCTGCGGCATATGGCCGGAATGAATGCCGAGCCGGAGCAGGTTATCCCCTACCTGCACGACGCGCTCTGGACGAATCCCGCCGTGGTGAAAATCGCGCACAATTTGTCCTTTGAATCCATGTTCCTCTATGCGCTGGGGATCATCGTTCAGCCGCCCTGCTATGATACCATCGCGGCGGCGCAGCTTACGCTCAAGGGAACATTTGAATTCCGCGGTCTTGGCGACAGCGGCCTGAAACGGCTCGTGCCGGAATTGCTCGGCGATGCGCTGCCATCCTTCGAGGACGTCACCGAGGGAGGTCGGAAACCCGGAGGGTTTCCGAGTCGCTGCGCGACTGATTTTGACGATTCAAAGAATCGGCAAAATCACCGCCGCTTCTTCGATGAATTGTCGTCCCATGATCCCGAGACGGTGCGCTATGCCTGCGCGGACAGCGATTACGCCCTCCGCCTCTACCACCGCTTCAATGCGTGGTTCGATGCGGGCCTTCCGAAGCACCGCTGGATCGTCGAGGAGATCGAATCGCCCACGGCGGTATTCTGCGGCCTGATGAAGTACAACGGCCTGCTGATGGACGAGGTCGCCATGATCCGCAAGCAGGGCGAATGCGCGGCGCGGCTGCTGGATTTGCGCGCCCGGCATTGGTGCCGCTCTTTGAATTGGTGCAGGAGTATCGGAAATGGTCGAAGCTCAAAACCACCTATATTGACGGCTATCTGCGCTTCATCAATCCGGCGACCGGGCGCATCCATCCCGATCTGCTGCCATTGGCTACGGAAACCGGGCGCTTCGCGGCGCGCAATCCCAATATGCAGAACTGTCCGCGCAAGACCAACGATCCCGTGGGCATCCGATCCTTCATCATCGCACCCGAGGGCTGCGTCCTCGTATCCTGCGATTTTTCACAGATCGAGCTTCGCGTCGGCACTTTCTATTGCCGGGACGAAAAGATGCTGGCTACCTACCGCACCGGCGGGGACATCCATGCAGCGACGACCAGCGTCATATTCGGCATTCCCTACGGGCAGGCCGTGGATAAGAATGCAGAGGTTGAAAACCCGGACGGGTTTTCAAGTCCCGAAGGGACTGCCGCGCGGCAAACCGGAGGTTTGTCGCGCGGCACCTCGGATTACAAGGAGCGCCGGACGATAGCCAAGAACGTCAATTTCGGCGTGTTCTATGGGCTATTCCCCCGCAGCCTGCAAAGGACGCTGCGCTTCAAGGCCGGCCTGGATAAATCGCTGGACGATTGCGAGGGGATCATTGCGAATCTGAAGGCGGGCTATCCGAAATTGTCCCGCTGGCAGGAGCAGGCGAAGCGCGCGACGACGGCGCGGCAATATACGCAAACCTTCCTCGGGCGTCGGCGCTATTTGCCGGGCATCCGCTCGCAGGATTGGGGCAAGCGCAGCTTCGCGGAGCGGTGCGCGCTCAATACGCCGATCCAGGGCACCGCTGCCGACATCCTTAAATCAGAGTGTGTTTCTAAAACCTTGGACGCGCATCTCCGGCATCTTAGGCTGCACTTCTGCGTTGATTTCCCTTGACTTACCCCGGCAAGCCTGCGGAAAATCGCCTTGAATTGCAACCTAATCTGCTCGAATCTGCGCATCCCTGCTTTTAGAAACCCACTCTTGCGCTGGGCCGCCTGATTGCCGGATTGCCGGAGCGCCCGTGGCTGCGGCCCTTGCTGCAAATTCACGACGAATTGGTCTTTGAATTGCCCGGGGAGCGTTTGGCGGAGGCCATCGCCTTCATACAGGGGTGCATGGATGCGCAGCCCTTCCCGGAGATGGACGTGCCGATTGTGGCCGAGGCCGCCTATGGGCCGGACTTCGGGCACATGGCGGAATGGGAGGGTTGAGGATGTATCGCAATCACGAGGGCTATCCCGATCCCACGGCAGGCGAGGCGCTGGCGCAGATCGCGCGCTCGGTACGCGAGGAGAAAAAGCTGGGCTATATGCCGATTGTCTATATCTGCTCGCCCTTCGCCGGGGATGTTGAAAGAAATCTGCGCAATGCCCGGCGCTACTGCGCTTACGCGGTGGCCCAGGGCGCGCTGCCCATTGCGCCGCACCTGCTATTCCCGCAGTTTCTCGGTAAGGATGAAACGAAGGAAACGCGGGAGCTGGCGCTGCACATGGGATTGATTTTGCTGGCGCTAGGCGCGGCGCCTCAATCCTTCGGATTGAGCCGTCGCGGTCGCCTGATAAGGCGACTTGAAATCCCCTGTGGGGATTTCAACCTCGCCGGAAATTGTGGTACTTCGGTGGGCGGATCAGCAGCGGTATGCGCCTGGAATTGCGGAGCGCCCGGCATCATGGCATACCCGTCCGGCATTTTACCAATGACTGCAGGGAGGTGACGATATGAGTTCCCCGAAGGAATTGGCGGCGTTGCGCCAATGGATCTGCTGGCGCTTGGAGCCGGATTCCAAGAGCGATAGGCCCCGGAAGGTGCCCTATGATCCCAAGACGGGCCGGAAGGCATCGTCTACGAATGCGGATACCTGGGCGACGCTGGCGGAGGCACAGGCAGCTTGCCAGAAATTCATATTCACCGGTATTGGCTTCGTATTCACGCCCGAGGCCGGGATCGTGGGCGTGGACATAGATCATTGTCGCAATGAGGACGGCAGCTTTAATGAAACAGCCACAACCATTCTGGACAGGTATCCCTCCTACACGGAGGTCTCGCCCTCAGGCACGGGCCTGCACATCTTCTACCGAGGCGCGATGCCCGGCAAGGGTAATAAGAATAGCGCATCCGGCGTGGAGATGTACGCCGCCGCCCGCTACTTTACCATGACGGGCCAGCGGCTGGAAGGAACCCCGGAGGAGATCGCAGACGGCGCGGAGGCATTGCCGTGGATACATGATGCCTACATCGCCAAGCAGCGGAAGAAGAAGGAGAAATCCAAGAAGGCGCAGCGGGCGGTGGCATTGACGGACGA
>CANQEW010000047.1 GCA_947596085.1 uncultured Clostridia bacterium
CCCTGCCGGAAAATCTCCACCCTTTCCCTTGACAGCCCCCTCCTTCGCTGTTACCTATGATTGACGCCAATAGACACAGATTCGCTTTTTTGTCAATATGTGCTTGCAATCTTCGTGAAAATCGTATATCATAGGAATATAATCAAACAGCGGGGGAGTCCGCTCGCGCGCGGGCTGAGAGGGAGCCGCAAAGCTCCGACCCTTTGACCTGACTTGGATCATGCCAACGTAGGGAGCAGCGGAGGGCCGCACACGCACCGGTTTGGCGTGCGCGGCTTTTGCGTGGGGAGGAAATGAAGGATGAAGCTGAAGCGGGAGGATCTGCGGCTCTACGCCGTCACCGCGGGCGAAATCGACGCGGACGCGCTGCTTTCGGAGGTGGCCGAGGCTATCGAGGGCGGCGCGCGCATCGTGCAGCTGCGCGAGAAGCGCCTGCAGGGCGCGGCGCTGTTGGAGCTGGCGAAGCGCTTCGCGGCGCTGTGCCGCGAGAAGGGCGCGATCTCCATCATCAACGACAATCCGCAACTGTGCCTCGACGCGGGCGCGGACGGCGTGCATCTGGGGCAGGAGGACATGGACCCGGCGCACGCGCGCGCGCTGCTCGGGCCGGAGCGGATCATCGGCGTATCGGCGCACGACGCGGCGGAGGCGGTTCGCGCCGAGGCCGCCGGGGCGGACTATCTCGGCTCCGGTGCGGCCTTCGCAAGCGGCACCAAGTCGGACGCGAGGCCCATCGACCACGCGGCCTACCGGGCGATCACGTCCGCCGTGACCATACCGGTGGTCGCCATCGGCGGCGTCACGGGGGAGAACATGGCGGAGCTCGCCGGGCGCGGACTGGCGGGCGTGGCCGTGGTCTCCGCGATCTTTGGGCAGGGCGACGCGCGCGCCGCCGCGCGGCGGCTGCGCGCACAGGCGGAGGAGCTGTTTGACTGACGGGTGAAGCGCGGTTGGTCGCGTTTCTGCGGCGCATTGGGGGCACCACCTTGCGTCGCAATATAAAATCAAGGCTGTTTGGCGAAGAAAGGAGCAGATCGAATGAAAACAGCATTGACAATCGCGGGAAGCGATTCCTGCGGAGGCGCTGGCATCCAGGCGGACATCAAGACGATGACCGTCAACGGGGTCTACGCTATGAGCGCGATCACGGCGCTCACCGCCCAGAACACCACGGGTGTGACGGGCATTCTGGAATCCACACCGGAGTTTCTGGCGGAGCAGCTCGACGACGTGTTCACGGACATCTTCCCGGACGCGGTGAAGGTGGGCATGGTCTCGTCGGTTCCGTTGATCGAGGTGATCGCGGCGAAGCTGCGGCAGTACGGCGCGCGGCACGTGGTGGTCGATCCGGTGATGGTGGCGACCGCGGGCTCGCGGCTTTTGCGCAGCGACGCCGTGGACGCGCTCGCGCAGGAGCTGCTGCCGCT
Source organism: uncultured Clostridia bacterium (assembly GCA_947596085.1). GTDB lineage: Bacteria > Bacillota > Clostridia > Christensenellales > Aristaeellaceae > SFTH01. The sequence continues at coordinate 1,428 of CANQEW010000047.1, forward strand.
GGCGGAGGTCATCACGCCCAACGTGCCTGAGGCGGAGCTGCTATCCGGCATGGAGATTCGCTGCGCGCAGGACATGGTTCGCGCGGCGGAGAAGATCGGAAAAAATTGCGGTTCAGCGGTGCTTTTGAAGGGCGGACACGCCCTCAACGACGCCAACGACTACCTCTGGCGGGAGGGCGGCGGCCGCTGGTTTGAGGGGCGGCGCATCGACAACCCCAACACCCACGGCACCGGCTGCACGCTCTCCAGCGCCATCGCGGCGAACCTCGCGAAGGGCTTCGATCTGGAGGAGTCCGTGGCGCGCGCGAAGGCGTACATCTCCGGCGCGCTCGCGGCGATGCTCAATCTGGGCAGGGGGCGCGGACCGATGGATCACGCCTTCGACATCAAGCCCGAATACCGGAAGGAGGCGGGAGCATGAAGCGCACGTCCAACTTCCAGAACGGCCTGATCTGGTTCGGCGCGGGCGTGTCCCTGGCCGAAATTCTTACGGGCACGGCCTTCGCGCCGCTGGGCATTGGCCGGGGTTTCCTGGCGATCCTCGTGGGGCACCTGATCGGCTGCGCGCTGTTGTTCCTGGCCGGCTACATCGGCGGGCGCACCCGCCTGAGCGCCATGGAGACGGTGAAGATGAGCTTCGGCAGCCGGGGCGGTGTGCTCTTCGCCGCGCTGAACGTGCTGCAGCTCGTGGGCTGGACGGCTATCATGATCTACGACGGCGCGCTGGCCTGCAACGGCATATTCTCGACCGGCGCATGGGTGTGGTCGCTGGTGATCGGCGGCCTCATCGCCGTTTGGATCCTGGTGGGCATTACGAATTTGGGGCTCATCAACAAGATCGCCATGGCGGCGCTGTTCGTGCTCACGCTGGTGCTCTGCTGGGTGATCTTCTTCCGGGACGGCGCGAGCGCGGCCGTGAGCGGCGAGGCCATGAGCTTCGGCGCGGCGGTGGAGCTGGCGGTGGCGATGCCGCTGTCCTGGCTGCCGCTGATCAGCGACTACACCCGCGAGGCCGAGCATCCCTTCGGCGCGACGATGGCCAGCACGCTGAGCTACTTCGCGGTGTCCTGCTGGATGTACGTCATCGGCATGGGCGCGGCGATCTACACCGGCGAGAGCGACATCGCCGCCATCATGGTCAAGGCGGGGCTGGGCGTCGCGGCGCTGGTGATCCTGGTGCTCTCCACGGTGACGACAACCTTTCTGGACGCTTACTCCGCCGGCGTCTCCGCTGAATCCATCTGGTCGAAGCTCGACGGTCGTCGCTCGGCGATCGCTGTGACGGTGATCGGCGTGATCGGCGCCATCGCCTTCCCGATGGACGACATCACCGATTTCCTCTACCTGATCGGATCGGTGTTCGCGCCGATGATCGCCGTGCAGATCGCGGACAACTTCCTGCTGCACCGCGACAGCTCCAAGCGCGACTTCGACGCGCTCAACCTGGGCGTCTGGCTGGCGGGCTTCCTGCTCTATCGCTGGCTGATGGGCGTGGACTTCGTATTGGGCTGCACGCTGCCGGACATGGTGATCGTGGCGGCGCTGTGCGTGGCCGCGCGCAAGCTCACGAAGCTCGACTAGCGCGCGTCCCGGCCGCATAGAATGGCCGTGCCAGGGCCGCGTTCCGAAGAATCTTCAAATCGTGCAAAGATTTCGGTTTACCGAAAAATAAACAAAAAGCGGCGCCTCCTGAGCTTGACAGGAGGGCCGCTTTCTGCTAAGATACAGCGGTACAGGCAAGGGGGCTATGTGCTGACCTGCCTTTCGCTGTTTTTGGCGGGGGCAATGACAATCATAGGGAGGTTACATATCATGGGCAAGTACAGCAAGGAAGACATCATCCGCATGGTAAAGGAGAGCGACGTCGAGTTTATCCGCATGCAGTTCACCGACATCTTCGGCCAGCTGAAGAACGTCGCGATCACGGCCTCGCAGATTGAGAAGGCCGTAAATAATCAGATCATGATCGACGGCAGCTCCATCGAGGGCTTTGTGCGCATCAACGAGTCCGACCAGTATCTCTATCCCGATCTGGATTCCTACACGCTGCTGCCCTGGAGGCCCCAGCAGGGCCGCGTGGCGCGCCTGATCTGCGACGTGTACAATCCGGACGGCACGCCCTTCGTGGGCGATCCCCGTAGCGTGCTCAAGCGCGTGCTGAAGAGGGCGGCGGACATGGGCTACTCCTTCAACGTGGGTCCGGAGTGCGAGTTTTTCCTCTTCCAGACCGACGAGAACGGCCGTCCGACCACCACCACCTCCGACGAGGCCGGCTACTTCGACCTGGGCCCGCTGGACCACGGCGAGAGCACCCGCCGCGAGATCTGCCTCGCGCTGGAGCAGATGGGCTTCGAGATCGAGGCCAGCCACCACGAGGTTGCCCAGGGCCAGCACGAGATCGACTTCAAGTACGCCGAGGCGCTGACCGCTGCGGACAACATCATGACCTTCAAGCTGGCGGTCAAGACCATCGCCCAGAAGAACGGCCTGCACGCCACCTTCATGCCGAAGCCGGTGTTCGGCATCAACGGCTCGGGCATGCACACCAACATGTCGCTGTTCAAGGACGGCAAGAACGTGTTCGCCGATCCCGACGGCAAGCTCGGCCTGTCCAAGGAGGCCTACGCCTTCATCGCCGGCCTGCTGGAGCACGTGCGCGCCATGACGGCCATCACCAACCCGCTGGTCAACTCCTACAAGCGCCTGGTGCCCGGCTATGAGGCGCCGTGCTACCTGGCCTGGTCCGCCAGCAACCGCAGCGCGCTGATCCGCATCCCGGCCGCGCGCGGTCAGGCGACGCGTGTCGAGCTGCGCTGCCCCGACCCGTCCTGCAACCCCTACCTGAGCCTGGCCGTGTGTCTGGCCGCGGGCCTGGACGGCATCGAGCGCGGGCTGACTCCGCCGGAGGAGATCACCGACAACATCTTCGCCATGGACCGCGAGGAGCGCGAGGCCAAGGGCATTGCCAGCCTGCCGGGCAACCTGAACGAGGCCATCAAGGCCATGCGCGCCGACAAGCTCATCTGCGACACGCTGGGCAGCCATGTGGTCGGCCAGTATGTGGCGGGCAAGAAGAAGGAGTGGGACGCCTACCGCACCTACGTCAGCGATTGGGAAATCGACAGGTATCTGGTCATCTATTAAGCCATGACAAAGGTGATCGTCGCCTTCGCGGAGGAGGGACAGTGCGAGCGCATCGCGGGCGCGCTGGAGGGAGCGGGAATCCCGGTCTTCCGGCGCTGCCTGTCGGGCGCGGAGGTCATGCGCGCCCTGAACCTCTGCCAGGACGGCGTGTTGATCTGCGGCGCGGTGCTTCGGGACCGCACGGCGGATGGAATCGCGGAGGACGCGGGCGAGCGGATGCTGACGCTGGTCGCGGCCAGGCCGGAGCGCCTCGCCCTCTGCGAAAATGTGAATTTATTCCGGCTCCCGTGGCCGTTTGGCCGCGCGGAGCTGGTCAGCGCGGTGCGGATGCTTCTGCAGCTGCACGACATGCGCAAACCCAGCCGCGACGAGGACGAGCGGGAGCTGATTGAGCGCGCGAAGGGGCGACTCATGGAGGAACGCGGCCTGAGCGAGGACCAGGCGCACCGCCTGCTCCAGCGCGCCAGCATGAACCTCGGCATCCGCATGACCGAGGCCGCGCGGCGGATTTTGAATGGGGATGGATTACGATGAAGCGATATCCGATGTACGATCCGAGCATGGAACACGAGGCCTGCGGCGTGGGCGCGGTCGCCGATCTGACCGGCGCAGCCACGCACCAGACCGTCTCCGACGCGCTGACCATCGTCGAGCGCCTCGCGCACCGCGCGGGCTGCGACGCGCTGGGCACCACCGGCGACGGCGTGGGCATACTCACGCAGATTCCTCACCGGGTGTTCTCCCGCTGGGCGGCGGCCGAGGGAATCGAGCTGGGTGAGCCCAGGGACTACGGCGTGGGAATGATCTTCGCCCCGGCGGGCAGGGCCCCGGCTGAGGTGCGCGCCGCGCTGGAAGCCGCCGCGCAGGCGGAGAACCTGCGGGTGATCGGCTGGAGGGACGTGCCCTGCCGGCCCGAGATTCTGGGCGAGGGCGCCAGGAGCTCCATGCCCGCGATCATGCAGTGCTTCATCGCGCGGCCCGAGGGCTGCGCGCGCGGATTGGAGTTTGACCGCCGGCTCTACGTGCTGCGCCGCATGTTTGAAAAGGCGGAGATGGGCGCCTACGCCTGCTCCATGTCCAGCCGCACCATCGTCTACAAGGGCATGATGCTGGTCAGGCAGCTGCGCACCTTCTACGACGATCTGCACGACGTGGATTATACTTCGGCCATCGCCATGGTGCACTCGCGCTTCTCCACGAACACCCAGCCGAGCTGGCGCAAGGCGCACCCGCACCGGATGCTGATGCACAACGGCGAGATCAACACCATCCGCGGCAACGCGGACCGCATGCTCGCCCGCGAGGAGACCATGCACTCGGCGGAGCTGGAGGAGATGCTCCCCAAGGTCTATCCCATCGTTCAGCCCGACAGCTCGGACTCCATGCAGCTGGACAACACGCTGGAGTTCCTCACGATGAGCGGCATGGAGCTGCCGCTGGCGGGCATGGTGCTGCTGCCGGAGCCGTGGCAGGGCAAGGCGAAGGAGAGCGCCTGGCGCGACATGTACCGCTACTACGCGCTGATGATGGAGCCTTGGGACGGCCCGGCGGCGGTGATCTACACCGACGGCGACATGATCTGCGCGTCGCTGGACCGCAACGGCCTGCGGCCCATGCGCTGCGCGCTGACCTCCGACAAGCGGCTGATTCTGTCCTCCGAGGCGGGCGCGCTCTACGAGGCCAACGACCGCATCGTGCGCCGCTGGCGGCTGCGCGCGGGCAATCTGCTGATGGCGGATCTGCACACCGGGGAGATCATGGAGGGCGACGCCCTCAAGACCGCGTACGCGAAGAAGCATCCCTACACCGAGTGGCTGAACGCGGGGCTGACGCTGTTGCGCGATCTGCCGGACGCGCCCGCCGCGCCTCACGACTACACCGACGCCCAGCGCACGCAGTTCTGCAAGGCGTTCGGCTACACCCACGAGGACATCCGCGACGTGCTGATGCCCATGGCGGAGAAGGGGACGAACCCCATCGGCTCCATGGGCGCGGACGAGCCGCTGGCGGCGCTCTCAAAGGCGCATCCGCCGCTGGCCAGCTACTTCAAGCAGCGCTTTGCGCAGGTCACGAACCCGCCCATCGACGCGCTGCGCGAGAAGCTCAAGACCGACTGCTCCATCTACATCGCCGACGATGGAAACCTGCTCGAACCCGGCGCGGAGAACTGCCGCGTGCTGGAACTGGACAGCCCGCTGCTGACCGACGCGGAACTGGAGAAGATCCGCGCCATGCGGCTTCCCGGCTTCCGGGTGGAGACGATCTCCCTGCTCTACGCCCAGTCCACCACGCTGACCACCGCGCTCGACCGGCTGTTTGCCGACGTGGACGCGGCCTATGCGCGCGGCGCGAACGTGGTGATCCTGTCCGACCGCGGGGTGTCGCCGATGTTCCGGGCGATCCCGTCGCTGCTGGCGGTGTCCGGCGTGGAGCAGCACCTGGTGCGCAACAAGAAGCGCACGGCGGTGTCGGTGATCCTGGAGAGCGGCGATCCCCGCGACGCGCACCAGCTCGCCGCGCTGGTCGCCTACGGCGCGCGCGCGGTGAACCCGTACCTGGCGCACGACTGCATCGCGGCGCTGTGCCGGTCCGGCGCAATCCACAAGGACGCCGAGCAGGCGATCCGCGACTACAACGCCGCGCTCACCAACGCGATCCTCAGCATCGCCTCCAAGATGGGCGTGTCCACCATTCAGGCCTACCAGAGCGCGCAGCTGTTTGAGACCGTGGGCCTTGACCGCGACTTTGTGGAGAAGTACTTCACGAACACGCCCTGCCGCCTGGGCGGCGTGGGCATGGCGCGCGTGGAGGAGGACGTGGCCTGGCGGCACCGCCACGCCTTCGTCGCTGCCGGCGCGGACACGGATCCGACGCTGGACAGCGTGGGCACGCACCGCCTGCGCACCGGCCCGCTGGCCGAGAAGCACCTCTACACGCCGGAGATCATCCACACGCTGCAGCAGGCGCTGTGGACGAACGACTACCCGCTGTTTGAGAAGTACGGCGAAATGATCCTCCGGGATGGTTCGCCGACGATCCGCTCGCTGCTGGACTTCCGCTTCGACGCCTGCAAGGAGATCCCGCTGGAGCAGGTGGAGCCGGCCAGCTCCATCGTGCGCCGCTTCAAGACGGGCGCGATGAGCTACGGCTCGCTCTCTCAGGAGGCGCACGAGTGCCTGGCCGAGGCGATGAACCGCATCGGCGGCCGGTCGAACACCGGCGAGGGCGGCGAGCTGCCCGAGCGCCTGGGCACGCGCGTGAATTCCGCGATCAAGCAGGTGGCGTCGGGACGCTTCGGCGTGACCGAGGCGTATCTGCTCTCGGCGAACGAAATTCAGATCAAGATGGCGCAGGGCGCGAAGCCCGGTGAGGGCGGCCATCTGCCCGGCGCGAAGGTGCAGCCGTGGGTGGCTCGCGCGCGCGGCACGACGCCGGGGCTCTCGCTGATCTCTCCGCCGCCGCACCACGACATCTATTCGATTGAAGACCTGGCACAGCTGATCTACGACCTCAAGTGCGCCAACCAGCAGGCGAGAATTTCGGTCAAGCTCGTGGCGGAGACGGGCGTGGGCACGGTCGCGTCGGGCGTCGCCAAGGCCGGCGCGCAGGTGATTCTGATCTCCGGCGGCGAGGGCGGCACCGGCGCCGCGCCGCTGACGTCCATCCACGGCGCGGGTCTGCCCTGGGAGCTCGGCGTGGCCGAGGCCCATCAGGTGCTGTGCATGAACGGCCTGCGCGAGATGGTCGCCCTGGAGACGGACGGAAAGCTGATGACCGGCCGCGACGTGGCCGTGGCGCTGCTGCTGGGCGCGGAGGAGTTCGCCTTCGCGACCGCGCCGCTGATCGCCATGGGCTGCCGGATGATGCGCGTGTGCAATCTGGACACCTGCCCCTTCGGCATCGCCACGCAGAACCCCGAGCTGCGCGCGCGCTTCAAGGGAAAGCCGGAGTACGTGGAGCGCTTCATGTTCTTCGTGGCCGAGCAGCTGCGCCGCATCATGGCGAAGCTGGGCGCGCGCTGCGTGAGCGAGCTGGTGGGGCGAACCGACCTGCTGGTTGCGAAGCCGGGCTGCCCGCTGGATCTGTCCGAGATCACGGGCTTCCATCAGAACAGCCACCACGAGGAGGCGCGGAACTTCGACTTCAAGCTCTACACCCGCGCCGACGCGGACTTCCGCGGCCACGATCTGGGCCTGCGCACCACGGACCGCACATTCGGAACGCTGCTGGGCGCGGAGCTGATGCGCCAGGGCAGGATGGAGCGGCGCACGATCCGCGCGACCGGCTGCGGCGGCCAATCCTTCGGCGCGTTCCTGCCGGACAATCTGACGATCCTGCTGAGCGGCGAGGCCAACGACTATCTCGCCAAGGGCCTGTCCGGCGGCACCATCGCCGTGCGGCCCCCGGTGGGCGTGCACTGGAACGCGGACGACGCGCTGATCGGCAACGTCGCGCTGTTCGGAGCGACGGGCGGTGCGGTATACGTGGCCGGCACGGCGGGCGAGCGCTTCTGCGTGCGCAACTCCGGCGCGACGGCGGTGGTCGAGGGCGTGGGCGACCACGGCTGCGAGTACATGACCGGCGGCCGCGCGGTGATCCTCGGCCCGGTGGGCGAGAACTTCGCGGCGGGCATGTCCGGCGGCGTGGCCTACGTCTACGACCCGGACGGCGAACTCGATTCGAAGCTCAACCGCGCAATGGTCGAAGTGATGGCGGTGGAGGGGGACTACGCCTCCGAACTGAAGGACATCCTGACCCGCCACGTGGAGATGACCGGCTCCGCGCGCGCGGCGGAGATCCTCGCCGATTACGACGCGAAGCTGAGCGGCTTCAAGCTCATCATTCCCACGGAATACCGGCGACTGCTGGAAGGAAGGTGACGGCATGGGCAAGCAAACGGGATTTTTGGAATACGAGCGGCTGGAGGAGCCCTTCCGCCCGGAGGCGGAGCGTAGCCGCGACTTTGAATATCTGCACGCGCCGCTCACGCCCGAACAGCGGGCCGAGCAGGCCGCGCGGTGCATGAACTGCGGCGTGCCCTACTGCCAGTCCAATTACGGCTGCCCGCTGCACAACCTGATCCCCGAGTGGAACGACCTGATCTACCGGGGTGAGATTGAAGAGGCGATTTCGCGCCTGACCAAGACGGCGAGCTTCCCGGAGTTCACGGGCCGCGTATGTCCGGCGCTGTGCGAGAAGGCCTGTATGCTGGCCGAGCGCGGCGCGGTGACCACGCGCGACGACGAGCTGTTCCTCATTGAAGAGGGCTTCCGCCGCGGGCTGGTGAAGCCCCGCGTGCCGGCGGTGCGCACGGGCAAGCGCGTGGCCGTGGTGGGCTCCGGCCCCTCCGGCCTGGCCGTGGCCGACCTGTTGAACCGGCGCGGCCACAGCGTGACCGTGTTTGAAAGGAGCGACCGCCCGGGCGGGCTGCTGCAATACGGCATTCCCAACATGAAGCTGCCCAAGGAGGTCGTGCGCCGGCGCGTGCAACTCATGGAGGCCGAGGGCGTGACCTTCGTCACGGGGACGGCGGCGACGAAGGGAACCATAGCCGCTTATGACGCCGCGGTGCTCTGCGGCGGCGCGGGCAAGCCGCGCGGGCTGAACGCGCCCGGCGAGGAGCTAAGTGGTGTGCACTTCGCAGTGGAGTACCTCACCTCGGCCACCAAGTCCGTGATGTCGGGGGAGGCGCCGGCCATCGACGCGAAGGGAAAGCACGTGATCGTGGTCGGCGGCGGCGACACGGGCAACGACTGCGTGGGCACCGTGCTGCGCCAGGGCTGCGAAAGCGTGACGGAGCTGGAGCTAATGCCCGCCGCGCCCGCCGAGCGACTGCCGAATAACCCCTGGCCCGAGTGGCCGCGCACGCTGCGCACCGACTATGGCCAGCTCGAGGCCGCCGACCGGCAGGGAACCGACCCGCGTCTGTTCTTGACCACGGTGCGCCGCTGCATCGCCGGGGCGGACGGGAGGCTCGCCCAGGTGGAGATCGCCAGCGTCGCGCGCACGCCGGAGGGGCGCTTCGAGCCCGTGCCCGGCACTGAGCGCGTGCTGCCCTGCGAGCTCTTGCTGATCGCGGCGGGTTTCCTGGGCTGCGACGCGGCGAATGTGGAGGCGTTTGAGCTGGCGCTCACGCCGCGCGGCAGCGCGGCCACCGTGGACGGCAGCCACCGCATCGGAGGCAACCTCTTCACCGCGGGCGATTTCCGCACGGGCCAGTCGCTGGTGGTACGCGCCATTGCCGACGGTCGCGCCGCCGCGCGCGAGGTGGACCTCTACCTGATGGGGGAGTCTCCGCTCTGATTCAAATTGTGATAAAAATATGAAATTTATAAATGACGCTGGAAACTGCCAACATTTGGCGCGCTTCCAGCGTCTATATCTATGGAATATATGGGCGCGCAGAGTTTGACATAAAGGTAAAATATAACAGATTTGTGAACAATTGCTGTACACATGCGAATATTTGGTGTATAATTACGATGTAATCCATATAGCTGTCAAACTATAGCTGTCTGTAGAATCAGGACGAACGGGTGCGCTTCCGTTCGGGGAGGAAATAAAATGAAAAAGCGAATGAGAGTGATTTCCCTGCTGATTTCCCTGGCGCTGTTGATGTCCGCAACGCCGGCGGAATTGCCGTTCGCCTGGGCATATGCCTCGGAAGCGGAGGAGGAGACCGGCGCGATATCAGAATCGGTTGCGGATGAACCGGAAGCTCCGCTCACGCCGGAGGCGGGGTTGGACGTTCCGGAGGAGGAAGCTCCCATTCCGCCGGAGGAAAGCGGCACGACGGAGGCGACCGCAGAGCCCGATTGGGAGGTGCCTCTGGAGCCGGTCGCGCAGATTCCGGACGCGGCGGAAGAAGATGAGGAGGAAGTCGAGGGCACGCAGGAGCCCGCTCCTGCGGAGACCGCGGACGCGATCGACTACGCGTCGGACGCGGGTGCGAGTCCCGCGTTTTCCCAAGGCTACGCCGAGGTGCTACACGGCGACACGCCGGTTTACGAATCTGCGGCCGCGTCTGCTGCCGTTCGAGCGGCGCTCGGCGGAGGCGTGGTCTACGTGAGTAGCCGCTCGAACGCAGATCCCGACCGCGTTCGGATTTCGTTCAACGCGGGAGCGGAACTTGGCATCCAGGAGGGTTGGGTGGACGCGCCGCGCGTGCGCCCGATGGACCCCGCGTCGGAGGTGCCTGCCTATCTCGAGCGCTGCCGAAATGAAGACGATTTGTTATTCGTACAAAATTTTGCCGAGCTTCCGCTGGCGCGGATTTCCTGCGCCTTCCCCGACGCTACTCCGACGGAAGCATCCGGGAAACCGGCGGCTGACGGGGCTTACGAGGCGGAAACCGTCGATCCCGACGCGCCCAATCTCATGTTGATGGATGGCGGCGATCCGATGCCCGTAGCGAACGCGGGGGCGCTCGCCGCGACCGAACTCGTGCTGACGGTGGACAATGTGTCCCTCGGCGTGGGGGACGTCTTCCGCGTCGCGGACGTCGTGCGCTCCAATCCGGCGGACGCGGCGGACAGCTATACATATAAAGTCACTTCGGGCCAGTCGTACATTTCCCTCGCGGCGGACGGCACGGTCACGGCGAAGAAGGCCGGCACGGCCAAGGTGCAGGTGACCAACAGCGCGAATCAATCGAAGACCCTCACGATCAAGGTGCTCAAGGCGGCTGCCAAGTTGAGCAAGTTTGCGATCGACAAAAGCACGCTCGGCGTCGGTATGAAGGGGAAGATCACGGTGACCTTCCCGTCGAAGACCTACCTTTCCTACACTTTGGTCAGCAGCAATCCGGATGTCGCAACGGTCGCCGCGGACGGCACGGTCACGGCCGTGACTGCAAGCCCTGCCCCTGTCACGATTTTCTTCCAGCCCACCAACTCGGCGAAGACGGTCGATGGTTCGGTGCAAGTAATGGTACTGCCCGCGCCGGAGACGGTGAGCATCGTGGCGAGCAAGACGACGCTGGGCGTGGGCGAAAAGGGCGCGACGGTCACAGGCGTGTGCCCCGAGGGTACGTTGTGTGACTTCAAGTATTCTTCGAGCAACAGCGAAGTGGTATCGGTGGATGCTTCGACGGGTGCGCTGACGCTGAAGAAGGCTGAAAAGGATGAAAAAGTGACGATCACGGCGAAGGCGAACAACTCGAGCGCGAAGGCGGAGATCGAATTGACGGTACTGCCCGCGCCGGAGTTGATTGACTTCACAAACGGTACCTTGACGCTGGGCAAGGGCGACACCCATCAGCTGACGGAGATGGCGAATGGCGGCATCATAAAGCTGAAGCCCGAGAACGCGGGCGCGAGCTACACCTATAAGTCGAACAAGACGAGCGTGGCGACGGTGAGCGCGACGGGCATGATCACGGCGAAGAAGGCGGGCACGGCAAAGGTCCGCGTGACGGCGCAGAACGGTGTCTACAAGGAATTGACGGTGAAGGTGCAGAACGCGCCGTCGAGCGTGAAGCTGAGCGCGAGTGAACTGAAAATGGGTGTTCACTCGGACCGTAGCCTGACGGTGAGCTTCAATAAGAAGGACGTCTACAGCGTTTATAGCTTTACAAGTTCGGATGAAAATATTGTGCGCGTGGACCGATATGGAAACCTGACGGCGCTGCAGGCGACCGAAGCGGGAAAGCCGGTCTCGATCACGGTTGAGACGCAGAACGGCAAGAGCGCGAGCTGCGCGGTGACGGTGCTGCCCGCACCGGAGACGGTGAGCGTCGTGGCGAGCAAGACGACGCTGGGCGTGGGAGAGAAGGGCGCGACGGTCATGGGCGTGTGTCCCGATGGTACGATGTGCGACTTCAAGTACTCCTCGAGCAACGACGAAGTGGTATCGGTGGACGAAGCGACAGGTGCGCTGACGCTGAAGAAGCAGGGCAAGGCGACGATCACGGCGAAGGCGAACAACTCGAGCGCGAAGGCGGAGATCGAATTGACAGTGCTGCCCGCGCCGGAGTCGATCGACTTCACAAACGGCACGCTGACGCTGGGCAAGGGGGACACCTATCAGCTTGTGGAGATGTCGAACGGCGGCATCATCCACCTGACGCCCGCGGACGCGAGCGCGAGCTACACCTACAAGTCGAGCAAGACGAGCGTGGCGACGGTGAGCGCGACGGGCCTGATCACGGCGAAGAAGACGGGCACGGCGAAGATCCGCGTGACGACGCAGGATGAGAAGGTCTACAGGGAACTGACCGTGAAGGTGCAGAACGCGCCGTCGAGCGTCAAGCTGAGCGCGAGCGCGCTGACGCTGGGCGCCCGCTCGGATCGCAGTCTGACGGTGAGCTTCAACAAGAAGGACGTCTACAGCAGCTATACCTTCGCGAGTTCGGACGAGAGCGTCGTGCGCGTGGACCGGTATGGCAACCTGACGACGCAGGGCGTGGCGGATGAAAAGACGGCGACGATCACGGTCACGACGCAGAACGGCAAGAGCGCGAGCTGCGCGGTGACGGTGCTGCCCGCGCCGGAGACGGTGAGCGCCGTCGCCAGCAAGGCGACGCTGGGCGTGGGCGAGAAGGGCGCGACGGTCCAGGGCGAATGTCCCGCAGGAACGCTGTGCGACTTTGCGTACACCTCCAGCAATGCGGATGTCGCGACGGTGGATGCTTCGACGGGCGCGCTGACGCTGAAAAAGCAGGGCAAAGCGACGATCACGGTGCAGGCGAACAACTCGAACGCGAAGGCGGAGATCGAATTGACGGTGCTTCCCGCGCCGGAGTCGATCACCTTCGTTTCGGGCGGCACGCTGAAGATCGGAAACAAGGATACCTACCAGCTCGCGGAGGTCGCGAACGGCGGCATCATACAGCTGGATCCCGCGAACGCGAGCGCGAGCTATACCTACAAGTCGACCAAGACGAACATCGCGACGGTGAGCGCGACGGGCCTGATCACGGCGAAGAAGACGGGCACGGCGAAGATCCGCGTGACGGCGCAGAACGGCGTCTACAAGGAACTGACGGTGCAGGTCTGCACGGCGCCCACGAGTGTGAAGCTGAGCGCGGACCCGGAGCAGATCGGCCTGGGCGCGCGCGGCAAGCTGGTTGTGAGCTTCAACAGCGCGAAGGCGTACAGCGACTGCACCTATGTCAGCGACAATCCGGACGTTGTGGAAGTCCTTCCGGACGGCACCTTCGTGGCAAAGGCCCTCACCGGAGAAAAACCGGTGACGGTGACGGTGACGACGAAGAACGGAAAGACGGCCTCCTGCACGATTTCGGTGCTGGCCGCGCCGGATACGGTGCGGCTCGCGCACAGCGAATACGCGCTCTCCTCGGGCGGCATGACGCTGAACCTGATGGACGAGGTGATCACCCCGCCGAATACGCTGGCGAGCTTTACCTTCTCGACCAGCAATCATAATGTCGTCGAATTCGACGCAAGCGGCGTACTGAAGACCGTGGGCGCGGGCACGGCGGCGATCACCGTGAGCACGCAGAACAAGGATGTGTTCGCCACAGCGAAGGTCAACGTGTCGGCCGAACCGGTTCGGGCCGCCTTTGCCGGGCTGCCCGCACAGCTGAATATCTCCAAGGGCGACGAGCTCTCCCTGCCCGCGCCCGTGGCCTACGACGCCTTCGGAAACGCGGTGCCCGCGACGTTCAGCTACAAGAGCTCAAACGCGAAGATCGCGAAGATCAGCGGCAATGCGCTGACCGCCGTCAAGGCGAGCAGTTCCACGGTGACCATCACTGCCACCACCCACAACGGCAAGAAGGCCACCATCAAGGTGCGCGTCTACGCCAACGCGATCAGCGGCGTGGAGCTGGATCACTCCAACTATGAATTCTACATCCGCGACGGCTATACGGAGAGCATCGCGCTCAACGGCGCCGTGACCGGAACGAACCTGAACTATGGATCCATTGCGTACACCACGAGCGATCCCGCGGTGGCGACGGTCAGCGCAAGCGGCGTGGTTACGGCGGTCGGAACCGGCAGCGCGACCATCACGGCGACCTCGAAGAACGGAAAGGCCGCGTACTGCTCCGTGACCGTTTACAGGCTCAGCTCGACGCTCCGCTTCGCGGAGAGCGCGGCGGGCCTGACGATGGGCGAGACGGAAAAATATACCCTCGCGCCGATCTTTGACGAGGGATGCAGCGCAAAGTTGACCTACGGGTCCTCGAACGCCGCGTGCGTCTCTGTGGATGCGCAGGGCGTGCTGACCGCGAACGCTCCGGGTACAGCCACCATCACGGCCGTCGGTCCGAACGGCCTGCGGGCGCAGGTCGAGGTCACCGTAATGTACAGCCCGACGGGCGTGTTCCTGCCCGCGTCGCGGGTGAGCCTCAAGCCGGACGAGCGCATCTCTCTGAGGCCGACGCTGACGTCGAGCGCGGAGCCGATAAACGACCGCGTGCGCTACGGCAGTTCGGACACCTCCGTTGCCACCGTGTCCAACGACGGCACGGTCGAGGCGGTCGCCGCGGGACGGGCGCTGATCACCGTCACGGCCTGCAACGGCCTGTCCGCCGAGTGCGAGGTCATCGTGGGCGACGGTGCGGGCGCGGCCAGCCTCGGCTGGTCCGGCACGGCGGCGATGGCCGTCGGCGGCAGCGCCGATTTGGCGCTCACACTCAACTCCGAGGCGCTCGCGCAAGGCTATGAGGTGACGAGCAGCAATCCGGCCGCACTGCAGATCGACAACAATGCCAGCATGACCGCGCAAGCCGCGGCGGATCGGGTGGAAGTGACACTGCGCGTTGGCGGCCGGGAAGTGTCCACCGCCTATGTGAAGGTGTACGCCTCGGTGACGCCCGTGTTCGAAATCGACGGCCAGCAAGCCGGCCCCATGATTGAACTGGGCACCGCCGCCTACTCGGAGGCCACCGGCGAGAACTGCAGCTTCGCGCTGCGGGGGTTGCCGGAGGAGCCGCTGCTGGGGGACATCGACGTGGAGATTTCCGATCCGGAGATGCTGACTTACGACGCGGAGGCGCGGACGTTCAAGACCGCCGAGAAGGCCGGAACATGCACGGTCACGGCGGCGATCGGCGCGCAGAAGGCGACCCTGGAGGTCGTCGTGGCTGCCGCGCCGGTGTATCGCGCGCTGTTGATCTCCGAGTATAACGGCGTGGGCGGGAAAAACCAGCTGCCCTTCGCCCAGAGCAACATCGACAATGTGGCCGCGACGCTGGCGCAGTCGAACATCGGCGGGCAGCGCTACGATACGGTCGTGACCAGGAAGAATCCCTCCGAGAGCGCCATCAAGAGCGCCATCACCTCCACCTTCGCGGGCGCGACGGCGAACGACGTGTCGCTGATCTACGTGGTGGCGCACGGCCATCAGGGCTCGGGCAGCATGGAGGGCCAGTACTGCTTCAGCATGGACGGCTACTCCACCAAAAAGACGGGCACCTACATCACCGATACGGAGCTCATGAGCTGGATTCAGGCCAGCGACGCGATCAAGGGGCGCGTGGTGCTGGTGCTGGATAGCTGCTACTCCGGCCGGTTTATCTCGCATCAGAGCGGAAATCTGAGCGCGATGGACAACTTTGCCGTCATCACGGCGCAGGTCAAGGACAAGCCCGCGAGCTACTATGTCCACGGCGGCGGCTACACGGAGCCGACGTTTGAATTCTTCACCCGCAAGTTCTGCGAGGGCCTGGGACACGATCAGGTGAGCGGCAGCGTCGCGCCCGCAGCGGATGACGACATGAACGGCATGCTGACGGTGAACGAGGCGTTTGCTTATGCGATTCCGGCGACGGCGGACATGGTGAACCAATACAAGGCGTATGGCGCCTCCGGCGGCAACGGTTTCATCTGCGGAAGCTGGCAGAATCGGCTGGGTACCTACTTCCAGGAGCCGCAGACGCGGATTCCGGACGCCATGCAGGATCTGGTGATCGTCGGATTGGGCGAAGCGAGCGAATGATCGAGCGACAACGCACAGGAAAACGGACCGCCGGCGAAGCAAAGCCGGCGGTCGATCTGCGTCCACTGAACCCTCTTCGCCTGGAGCGGGGAGGGTTCGTTATATTCAGTTACGGTCACCGGCTTTGCCGGTGACCGTGATAGGAATACCATTTCAGACGCTTTGAACGATTCCGAATCGGACTGGATGAACCTTTGAGAGCTGAATGCGCAAAACCCTTTGAAAAATCTAATTCAGCGCAGCGCCGAAAGCCTGCCGCGCCTCATCGGAGTCCTTGCCGGATATCGTCCTGCCGGTAGCCGCCTCAATCGCAGTCAGAAGCTTCTTGGCGCGGTCGATAATGAAATACTGGAATTCATTATTTCTCAGAGCGGTATGGTCAATCCAGTGCGTCTCAACATAACCATCCAGGTCAGATGGCAACACAGAGCCCTTCCTTTCAAGCTTTCCAAGATAAGCGGATGGCGCAACGCCGCCAATCTCCCGATTGCTGCTTGCGGAAATCGGCGTCTTGTTTACGATGCTGTTCCATTTGGATTTGTCGTATCTCTGTCCGATGCAATAGTCCCTCGGGAAGATGTGGTGGATGTCAATTTTCTCATTGGAGTATGTCGAGAAATCCATCTCCGCTCCGGAGATGAAATCACGGGCGTGGTTCTTCAGTATCAGCGCCATAATGCCTTTATACGCTGCCGACTGCCTCGATTGCAGACTGAGCAGACGCGTCGGATTGAAGAAGAAGTCTGTGACGGTTTTGGGAAGGTCGCCATCGTCCGTAATCCACTTGATGACCTGCGTTATGTCGTTCGCATATCTCGTTTCATTCGCGGAACCGTACAGCTCACCGAATACGCCACACCAGTACCACTGCTTTACCATCTTCCTGGCAGTGGTGGTATAAATCTTGTTTTCCGCCAACAGTATGGTACAGATGGCTGCAAGAGGAATCAACTGCGTGCTGTACGGCAGATCGCGGCTTGAGAAAACCCGTTCCTCCTGTAGCAGTCTCTCCGCAATTGAAAACCCTCTGCAGAGGTCATCCGCATACTTTTTGTATGCCGTCAGCTGTAAAGCCAGCACATCCTTTTTCTTGCAGCTTACCGTGCCGCCCGCTTTAAAAGAGGAGAGCAATGTGAGCGCGGTCAAAAAGTCAGTGGCGGTGACGATGTTCAGCAAGTCGCTTGAGAAGTATTTTTCCTTGCGCTCCTCCCAGTCCTTGCGCAGTGGAAAGTCATCCATAGCAAATATCGCTGTAACCAGTTCGAAAACCGTCAGAGAGACGCCGCCCGTATTGACATTTTCAAAGACCTGGCAGACAGCTTCTTTTGGAGTCTCCTTATCCAGCGATATGACCGGCATTGCGTATTTCTGAGTCGGCATGATAATTCTGGAGAAAAGCTCGGTGAACTGCTGAATAACCGCTGGGTCGTAATTGTAATAGGCGTAATATTCGTTTTGCCATCCTTGTTCCTCGCTGGAATTAAGGATGATATTCAGCGGGAACATCTTTAGTCTAAACTCATCGTGTCTCGTAGAAAGGTCTTTTTCAACCTTCCTTCCGAAATCAGAGGTTACCTGCTTTGTCGCAGGAATGGAGACGACGACATCTTCATCATCAGCATTCGGATCAATGGCCTTTTCAATATCCAGGAAATAATACCGGTCTATCTCTTTGCCCTTGTCCGTTTTCGTGTGCACGGGTTTCTTGCTGTAAAGAGCATTGTAGAGCGAGGTCAGTCTTTGCTGTCCATCAAGAATCAGTTCGTCTGGCTCGACAGTCGGATTGGCATCCGAACCCTCGATGGGTTTATGCTTGAAATGAATACTTTCATTTCCGTATTCGAGGAACATCGCTGCGCCAACCGGGAAGTTATGGATAACGCTGAGTATCAGTGCCTTTATGCGCCCGTCATCCCATACCCAGCCTCTCTGAAAATCTGGTAGTTGTGCCGCGCCATTATCGACGGCTTTCATTAAGTCCGTAAGCGGCCTGTCATTTGTTTTCATGTAATTCTACCTCTCAATCGTCACTTTTCACATTTATAATGCAAGTGGTATGGGCCAAATACGCTGCCAGAGGAAAGGTGAAAATGCCTTCTTCTGTCCTTTAGCATAAAAATCGCTTGGAAGCGTTTTGCCCACAAATTGTTTAAAATCTCATCCAATACTATACCATATGAAGCGGCAGATTTCCATAGCGGGCGCTGAGATTTTTGGAACAAAAATACGGTTTGCAAACATATACTTGCGGGATTGCGGGTGGAGCGGCCTCTGCACTCGCCTGCGGAGTCGCCCGCCTTCGGTGCCAATAATTAACGCAAATCGCCGCGCAGGGTGATTGACAGTTTCCACCCGAGATGGATAGAATATAACTTGTGAAATTGTGTGGATGGAGGCTGAGGGAGAGTGCAGCACCCGGAACTGAAACAGGAAGTGGAGCGCCGGCGCACATTTGCCATCATATCCCACCCGGACGCGGGCAAGACGACGCTGACGGAGAAGCTGCTGCTCTACGGCGGAGCGATCCGGCTGGCGGGCTCGGTGAAGGCCCGCAAGACGGCCCACCACGCCACCTCGGACTGGATGGAGATCGAGAAGCAGCGCGGCATCTCCGTGACCTCCTCGGCCATGCAGTTCGACTTCGACGGCTACCGCATCAACATCCTCGATACCCCTGGCCATCAGGACTTTTCCGAGGATACCTACCGTACGCTGGTGGCGGCGGACAGCGCGGTCATGCTGATCGACAACGCCAAGGGCGTGGAGGCGCAGACCATCAAGCTGTTCAAGGTGTGCCGCCTGCGCTCGATACCGATCTTCACCTTCATCAACAAGATGGACCGCGCGGGCCGCGACCCCTTCGATTTGATGGAGGAGATCGAGCAGGTGCTGGGCATCCGCTCCTGTCCGGTCAACTGGCCCATCGGCGTGGACGGCGACTTCAAGGGTCTGTATCACCGCGATACCCGCAAGATCGAGCTCTACCGCGGCGGCGACCACGGCCAGACGCAGGTCGAGGTGCGCGAGGTGGACATCGACGATCCCGAGTGCCCGGAAATCATCGGCAGGCGCTACTATGAAAAGCTCACCGAGGACATCGAGCTTCTGGACGTGGCGGGAGACGCGTTTGACATGGATAAGATCCTCTCCGGCCAGCTCACGCCCATGTTCTTCGGCTCGGCAACGAACAACTTCGGCGTGGAGCCGTTCCTGAAGCGCTTTTTGAGCTACACCAGGTCGCCCGCGGCGCGGGAGTCCGACACGGGGATCATCGACCCGGCCTCGGAGCAGTTCACCGGCTTCATCTTCAAGATTCAGGCCAACATGAATCCCGCCCATCGCGACCGGCTGGCGTTCATGCGCGTGTGCTCGGGCGTGTTCGAAAAGGGCATGACGGTCTGGCACTCCTCCACAAACAGCCAGATCAAGCTGGCGCAGCCCCAGAGCTTCATGGCGCAGGAGCACGAGACGGTGGAGGTGGCCTATCCCGGCGACATCATCGGCCTGTTCGATCCCGGCATCTTCCGCCTGGGCGACACGATCTGCACGGGCAAGCACGTTCGGTACGGCGGCATACCGCTGTTTGCGCCGGAGTTCTTCAGCCGCGTCAGCCCCGAGGACTCCATGAAGCGCAAGCAGTTTTTGAAGGGCATCACCCAGCTCTCCCAGGAGGGCGCGGTGCAGACCTTCAAGCGCCCGAACATCGGCCGCGAGGAAACCATCGCCGGCGTGGTGGGCGAGCTGCAGATGGACGTGCTGGAGTACCGCCTGAAGAGCGAATACTCGGTGCAGACCGTCCGCGAGAACCTGCCGTTCCGCTACGTGCGCTGGATTGTCGAAGCGCCCAGGCCCGTGGACAAGCTGCGGCTGACCTCCACCACCGTGCCCGCCGAGGATCGCAGCGGCCGGCCGGTATTGATGTTTGAAAACGAGTGGAGCATCCGCCTGGCCTGCGAAAACAACGAGGGCCTGGTGCTCGCCGAGACCGCCGACCGCATGACCGCGGACGACATCGACATATAAGGCGCGCTCCGCAGCCCGCAAAACGCCCGCCCTCGGGCGCCGTTTGAATTGCGAATCGCGTCCGGATGAATCCGGAAAAGGATCAAGAACACAGATAGGAGTCTTTCCCTTGAATATTGTACGAAACGACCTCAGAAACATCGCCATCATCGCCCACGTCGACCACGGCAAGACCACGCTCGTGGACGAAATGCTCAAGCAGGGCGGTGTGTTCCGCGCCAACCAGCAGGTAGCCGACCGCGTGATGGATTCCAACGACCTGGAGCGCGAGCGCGGCATCACCATCCTCTCGAAGAACACCGCCGTGCACTACGGCCACACCAAGATCAACATCGTCGACACCCCCGGCCACGCGGACTTCTCCGGCGAAGTGGAGCGCGTGCTGAAGATGGTGAGCGGCGTGCTTCTGCTGGTGGACAGCTTCGAGGGCCCGATGCCCCAGACGCGCTTCGTGCTCAAGAAGGCGCTGGAGCTCAACCTGAAGGTCATCATCGTCATCAACAAGACCGACCGCCCGGACGCGCGGTGCGACGAGGTGCTGGACGAGACGCTGGAGCTGCTGATCGATCTGGACGCCAGCGACGAGCAGCTCGACAGCCCGGTGATCTACGCCTCGGGCCGCAGCGGCACCGCCACCACCGATTGGCGCAAGCCCGGCACGGACCTGCGGCCGCTGTTCGACTGCATCCTTTCGCACATTCCCGCGCCCGAGGGCGACCCGGACGAGAGCCTGCAGCTGCTGATATCCACCATCGACTACAACGACTACGTGGGCCGCATCGGCGTGGGCCGCGTCGAGCGCGGCTCCATCAAGGCCAACATGATGGCCATCCGCTGCGCCTACGGTTCGAGCTTCGTGTCCGCCCCGGCGCGGCTGGCGGGCGTGTTCACCTACGACGGACTCAAGCGCGTGCCCGCCGAGGAGGTGAGCGTGGGCGACATCGTGGCGATCTCCGGCTTTCCGGATCTGCTGATCGGCGACACCATCTGCGCCCCTGCGATGGCCGATCCGCTGCCCTTCGTGAAGATCGACGAGCCGACGATTTCGATGATCTTCTGCGTCAACGACAGCCCCTTCGCCGGCACCGAGGGCACCTACGTGACCTCCCGCCACCTGCGCGCCCGCTTGGAGCGCGAGGCGCTCACGGACGTGTCGCTGCGCGTGGAGGAGACCGAGTCCACCGACGCGTTCCGCGTGTATGGCAGGGGCGAGCTGCACCTGTCGATCCTCATCGAGAACATGCGCCGCCAGGGCTACGAGTTCCAGATCACCAAGCCCGAGGTGCTCTACAAGGAGATCGACGGCGTGAAGTGCGAGCCCATCGAGCGCATGGTGGCCGACGTGCCGATGGAATACTCCGGCGCGGTGATCGAAAAGATCGGCCGCCGGCGCGGAACGCTGGTTTCGATGCACGGCGAGAACCGCATGCGCCTGGAGTTCGAGGTTCCCTCGCGCGGCCTGTTCGGCTACCGCAGCGAGTTTTTGACCGACACCCGCGGCGAGGGCGTGATGAGCGCCGTGTTCGACAGCTACCAGCCCTACCGCGGCGACATCCC
>CANQEW010000048.1 GCA_947596085.1 uncultured Clostridia bacterium
CCCCTGCCGGAAAATCTCCACCCTTTCCCTTGACAGCTTCCTCCCTCGCTGTTACCTATGATTGACGCCAACAGATCCCATGTTTCAGAAAATACTCCAAATACCGTTGACGCGCATGTGCATCCTGTGCTATCCTATTCATGCAGAGAGCCCCTCCTGTGATAGTCCTTGTGTTTTGCAGCTACATTCTATCACTTGGCTCTCTGTTTTTCTTCCTCCTTCTGTTACCTATCTATTGTATCAAAACAGGCGGGAAATTTTTTTCTAATTCACGATATGGTTAATTTTAGGTATAAAAAGAAAAGGGGAAATTTGTCGAAAGAAGAGGGGAGCCATTCGCACAACGAACAGTTCCCGCCGGGCAAACGGCCGGAGCCGGACATCATTCGATATCCAGCTCCGGAGGCACGTCGATCTGATCGGAGACATATTTTCCGTTCTTCTTGCGCTGGCGCACGCACTCGGTCAGCAGATATTCGATCTGTCCGTTCACCGAGCGGAAGTCGTCCTCGGCCCAGGCGGCGATGGCGGCGTAGAGCTTCGGCGACAGGCGCAGCGGAACCTGTTTCTTCTGGTTTTCGTTCATGGCTCAATACAGGCTGCCGGAATTGACCACCGGCTGTGCGTCGCGGTTGCCGCAGAGCACCACCAGCAGATTCGATACCATCGCCGCCTTGCGCTCCTCGTCCAGCTCCACCACGCCGTTGTCCTTCAGGCGGTCCAGCGCCATCTCCACCATGCCCACGGCGCCGTCCACAATCATCTTGCGCGCGTCGATGATGGCCGAGGCCTGCTGGCGCTGCAGCATGACCGCCGCGATCTCCGGGGCGTAGGCCAGGTAGGTGATGCGCGCCTCAACGATCTCGATGCCGGCCTCTTCCACGCGCCGCTGAATCTCGTCGCGGATGCGGCCCGCCACCACTTCGCTGGAGCCGCGCAGGCTGCCGTCGTCGGCCATGCCGTCACCGGTGGTGTCCACGTTCGGGGCCACGTCGTAGGGGTAGAGCCGCACGACGTTGCGCAGCGCGCTGTCGCACTGCAGGGACAGGAACTCTTTGTAGTTGTCCACGTTGAATACCGCCTTGGCCGTGTCCACGATGCGCCAGGTCACCGCAATGCCGATTTCCACCGGGTTGCCCAGGCAGTCGTTGATCTTTTGCCGCGCATTGTTGAGCGTCATGATTTTGAGGGAGAGCTTGTTGTTTGCGGAGCCGCCGCCGTTGATGGACAGCGTGCCGTTGACCAGCGATGCCACCGGCGAATCGCTGCTCTTCACATCTCCGCTCTGGTTCAGCTTGGTCTTGGCGGCGGGATTTACGCTCATGCAGAAGGGATTGACGAAGTAGAAGCCGTCGCCCTTCAACGTGCCGAGGTACTTTCCGAACAGCGTCAGCACCAGCGCCTCCTGCGGCCGCAGCACCTTCAGACCCAGCCACGGGATCCAACCCACGCACAGGTATACGAGGCTCACGATCATCATCACCGGCCGCGCGCCGCCTTCGAATGCGAGCGCGCCGAAGATCACGCCCAGCGTCGCCAGCACGTACAGCAGGATCGACACAATCAGCACCAACAGGCCGTTCTTCCGGTTGCTCAATACGATTTCTTTCATGGCATGCAAACCTCCGAATCAAGTTGATATCAAAATAATATCATAAAGAAAGCGGTCTGTCAATAGGGATGCGAAAAAAAGGAGCCGGAATTGACTCCTTGCGAAATTTATCTGCGCTTGCGCCTTCTGCGCCGCCTGCGCCTTCGCTCGTGCGAGGTGAAATACAGGTAAGCGAATGCAGCGGCGACGACGCCGCAGCCCGCGATCAGCAGGGGCGCGGCGGTATTGCGCTCCCGCGATCGCGCCGTCGGCGCGACAGGCGCGGGTTCTGGGGAAGGGGCGCCGGTGAGTGCGGGTTCCGGGGAAGAATTATCGGCGGGCGCGGTCTCTGCGGTGATTTCTGGCGCCGCGGTGGGCGCGGCTTCCACCTCGGCCGCCGGCGCGGCGCTCGGCTCCGGGGACGATTTGATATTCTCCGCCGCTGCCGGGGCGCTTTCCGGGATGTTTTCGAAGAGATCCTCGTGCAGCACGTCGTCGCCGACGGTGGAGTAGCTCAGGCCGAAGAGTGCGTTGTCATATTTGCCGTGATCCCGCACCTGATAGTATTGAAGCTGGGAGACATGCTCGTTCATGGAATCCGTGGCGACTTGCAGGCCCGTCCTGCCGCCGAATTCCGGGTAGGCGACGTGCCAGTCGAACTCGATCGGGCATTTCTCTTCCAGGTGGCGGTACAGCTTCTTCACCTGCCACGCGCCGTACTGCGCGGCGGAATCCGAATACTGGGCGGGATCGGCGGCGGCCGCGATGGCGTACTCCATGACGCGAGAGGTGAGCTGGTGCTGCGGGTGACCATACTCGCCGTTCCAATCGTGCGTGAGGATCACTTCGGGTTTGTAGCGTCGGATGACCTCCACCAGCACATTCAGAATGTGATCCATGCTGGTCCAGGTTTTGACCGCCGCTTCCAGGGAGCTGTCGTGCTTGTCCTTCAAGCCAATGAAGTGCGGATAGGTGCGCACGCCGGCAACGGCGAGTCCGTTGAGCGCTTCCCCGTAGCGTAGCCGGCCGCCTTTCGCCATATAGACAACCTGCACGTTCTTGTCCCGCACCAGGTCGTAGTAAGGAATGATGCCGCCAAACCAGAGCCATTCGTCGTCCTGGTGCGCGGAGACCACCAACAAATCAGCCTTCTCGCAGGGGGGCTCCCAGCGCACGACGGTGTTGGGGAGTTCGCCCGCGGAAAATACGCGGATGCGGCTGATGCCCTGCTCCGGGGTGGTAAATTTGATGGAGATGTACTTCGCGTTTGAATTGGGTTCATATAATTGGGAGAGGCAGGGGAAGCTGTCCTCCGCGGCGGTATGGGTGAAAAACGGCGTCTGATTCGCGTCGTATTCGGTCAGCGTATACTCCTCGGGCGCACGTCGCCAGTCGATCTGCACGCAGGCCGCGACGCCGCCGTCCGGGAGCATGATGCGCATCTCGGGTTCCGCTCCCTCGGGCTTCCAGCTGGAGGCCAGGGAGGAGTTGGAAATATTGTAGGCCGAACCCTCGCTGACCCAGAAGCGGCATTCCTTGGTGATGTTCCTCGCCTCCTCCGCGAAGCCGGCCGAACACAGCGCCAGCAGAACAATCGCGGCGGCAAGCCATTTTTTTCGCAAATAAATTCCCCCTCTGTACCAAACCATTATAGCAATCCGTGCGCAAACTTACAACTGCACATCCGAACCCTGCATTCGCAGCTTGTACTGCTTGGGCGTGGTGCCCTTATACTTGCGAAACTGCTTGATGAAGGCGCTGGAATCTGCGTAGCCGCAGTGCACGGCCACCTCGGCCACGTTCATGTCCTCGCCCGCGAGAAAGCGCGCGGCGCGCTCGATGCGGTAGTAGTTGAGATAGTCGATGGGCGAGCGGTGCACGATCGTGCGGAAGTAGCGGCAAAAATATTTTGGAGAGAAGCCCGTCAGGCGGGAGAGCATCTCCAGCGACACGTGCTCGTCGTAGTGCTGCTCGATGTATTCCAACGCGGGCTTGAGCTGCTCGGCCTTCTGCCAGCTGCGCTCGGATACGGTGCGGAGCTGCGCCGCGGGCAGCGCGTCCAGCGCCATCTGCAAAAAGTGAAAGATCGCGCCCAGCATGCCAAAGCCGCGCCCCTCGAAGCCCGCCGCCAGCGAAAACAGCCGGTCGATGGCCGCGCGGCAGCCGGGTTCCGCGTCAATCGAACCACTTTTCCAAAATATGTTGTTGCGCATCAGCGGGGCCAGCGCGCCCTGACAGGATTCGATGGCGGGGGTCAGCGCCAGCGCGTCAAACACGATGCATTCGTACACGCAGTTCTCCGGCTCCGCGCCGTGGATCACGCCGCCCCCCACACAGAGCAGATCGCCCGTGCCCGCCGCGATCTCGTCGTCGTCCAGATAGACGCGCAGGCAGCCGCTGCGGATATAGATCAACTCCGATTCCTTGTGCCAGTGCATCGGCATCCGGTAGCGGGGAAAGTGCTCGTCCACGAAGTAATAGTCCAGCGGAAAGTCCCCGGTTCTGTGGGAAATCTGCTCGCGGTAGTCGAGATAATGCACGCGCGTCACCCCCTGCGGATTCGGTGAAAATTTGACTATTTTTCGTGATTATACCACAATACACCGCCGCCGCGCAATGTTATATTGTGATTAAATAGAGGGATTGTGCGTAACGATTTCATTAAATTTGAACAGGAGGATATTTCAATGGCAGAGAACAGGTACATCGGTTCCTATCCCGTAATCGGCATTCGTCCGGCCATCGACGGCCGCCGCGGCGCGCTGAAGGTTCGCGAAAGCCTCGAGGATCAGACCATGAACATGGCCAAATCCGCGAAGAAGCTCTTTGAGGAAAATTTGCGCTACTCCAACGGCGAGCCCGTGAAGGTCATCATCGCCGACACCACCATCGGCCGCGTGGCCGAGGCCGCCGCCTGCGAGGAGAAATTCCGCAACAACGGCGTGGCCATCACCCTGACCGTCACCCCGTGCTGGTGCTACGGCTCCGAGACCATGGACATGGATCGCAACACCATCAAGGGCGTGTGGGGCTTCAACGGCACCGAGCGCCCCGGCGCGGTCTATCTGGCCAGCGTGCTGGCGACCCACGCGCAGAAGGGCCTGCCGGCGTTCGGCATCTACGGCCACGACGTGCAGGACGCCACCGACACTTCCATCCCGGCGGACGTCGAGGAGAAGCTGCTTCGCTTCGGCCGCGCCGCAGTCGCCGTCGCCTCCATGCGCGGCAAGAGCTATCTGCAGATCGGCTCCGTGACCATGGGCATCGGCGGCTCCATCATCGACTCCAAGTTCATCGAAGAGTACCTGGGCATGCGCGTGGAGTCCGTGGATGAGGTCGAGATCATCCGCCGCATGAGCGAAGGCATCTACGACGAAGAGGAGTATCAGAAGGCGCTCGCGTGGGCGAAGAAGTACGCCATCGAGGGCTTCGACAAGAACCCTGAGGAGCTTCAGCGCAGCCGCGAACAGAAGGACAGCGACTGGGAGTTCGTCGTCAAGATGTACTGCATCATCAAGGACCTGATGAACGGCAATCCGAAGCTGCCCAAGGGCTGCGAGGAGGAGATGGTCGGCCACAACGCCATCGCCGCCGGTTTCCAGGGCCAGCGCCAGTGGACGGACTTCTATCCGAACTGCGACTTCCCCGAGGCGCTGCTCAACACCAGCTTTGACTACAACGGCGCCCGCGAGCCGTACATCCTCGCCACCGAGAACGACGTGCTCAACGGCTTGGGCATGCTGTTTATGAAGCTGCTGACCAACAAGGCCCAGATGTTCGCCGACGTGCGCACCTACTGGAGCCCCGAGGCGGTCAAGCACGCCACCGGCTACGACGTGGAGGGCGTCGCCAAGGAGAGCGGCGGCTTCATCCACCTGATCAATTCCGGCGCGTGCTGCCTGGACGCCAACGGCCGCGCCGTGGATGCCGATGGCAAGCGCGTGATGAAGCCCTGGTATGAGGTCACCGAGGAGGATCAGAGGGAGATCATGGCGCACACCACTTGGAACTACGCCGATCTCGGCTACTTCCGCGGCGGTGGATATTCCTCCCGCTTCGTGACGGACTGCGAGATGCCCGCGACCATGATCCGCCTGAACCTGGTGGACGGCCTGGGCCCGATGCTCCAGATCGCTGAGGGCTGGACCGTGAACCTGCCCGCCGAGGTGACCGATGTGCTGTGGAAGCGCACCGACTACACCTGGCCCTGCACCTGGTTCGCTCCGCGCTGCGACGGCAAGGAGGGCAGCCCCTTCAAGACTGCCTACGACGTGATGAATAACTGGGGCGCCAACCACGGCGCGATCAGTTACGGACACATCGGCGCGGACCTGATCACGATGTGCTCCATGCTGCGCATCCCGGTGGCCATGCACAACGTGCCCGCCGAGAAGATCTTCCGTCCCTCCGCCTGGAACGCCTTCGGCATGGACAAGGAAGGCGCCGATTACCGCGCCTGCGCCAACTACGGCCCGTTCTACAAGAAGTAAAGCTTTCGATGCTTTCCCGCCGCCTCCCAATCGCTGGGAGGCGGCATTTCATTGGAAAGACGAAGCGCCCGTTCCGCCTTATGCGGAACGGGCGCTTGGGGAAAAGGATCGGGTCATTCGGGCATTTCGCGGCCCAGGTAGACGAAGATGGCGTTCACCATGCCCTGTGCCATCTGGTCCTGGTATTCCGGGGTATTGAGCTTCCGATCCTCCGCGTAGTTGCTCAAATAGCCCATCTCAACGAGGACGCAGGGAACGGTGGACCAATTGTTCATTGTGTAATTGTCGTTGTGAACGATTTTATTTCCTTTCGCTCCGGTGGCCTTGGGAATTTCCTCCATGAGCGCCTTTGTCAGGCGATTCTCCGCGTCCAGGAGCGCCGCGCCGTCCACGACGCTGGCGTCGTAGGCGCAGGTCTTGCGAATGTAGAGCATGAGCCCGTTGGCACTGGAGTTATTGATCGAATTGCAGTGCAGGCGCAGCACCAGATCCACGTTCAGCGCGTTCATCATCTTGGCGCGCTCCTGATTGGAGATGTTGATGTCCGCCACCTCGCGCGTCATATAAACTTCCGCGCCCAGCGCCTGAAGCAGATCTCGCAGCTTCAAACCGATTTGCAAGTTGGTCACATGCTCCTTGATCTTGGTGGCGCGGCCGGACGCGCCGGAGGACACGCGAGCTTTTGATGCGCCGCCCTTGGGGGAAGATCGTTCATTCTTGTAGTCCGCTTGCTTTTGATGGCCGGGGTCAATGCCGATCTTTACGCCCGCCAGCGGCGCGAATACGTCGATTGCGCACTGTGCGCTGTGCTGTCCGTCATAGGTAGTCGCGGTAATGACGCACTGTCCGTGATTCACGGCGGTGATCAAACCGGTATCATAATCCACGATGGCGACGCTGGGATCGCTGGTGGTGAAGCAGATACTTCCAATCCCGTCCGGCAGGGCGTGGGCCGTGAGCTGCAGTGTCTTGCCGTAGCCCATGGCGATGGTCGCCTCCGTGGGCGTGAGCGCGATACCCGTGGGCGCGGCGGCGACGGTCAGCGTGCAGCTCGCCGTCAAGCCGCTGCGGCTCACGGCCGTCACCTGCGTGGCGCCGACGGCCAGCGCGCGAATCCGCTCGCCCTCGGCGGCGGCGATGGATGGATCGGCCACCTGATAACGAACGCTTTCGCAGCCGCCTTCAAACTCAATTGGCAACGCGACACAATCGCCCAGAGCCACCGTGTATCCATTCTCCGTAAAGCGCATGGTCGCCGGCTTTTCGCCGATGGTCAAATCGCAGACCGCGGTGCAACCGTTGTAGGTACGCGCGGAAATTTGCACGGCGCCAGTCTTGTGGAAGCCCACGAGGCCCGACGGTGAGACGCTCGCAATCGAAGGATCGCTGCTCTCGTATATGAAGCTCCCGCCTTCTCCTTCCGCGCCGAAGTTGAGCTGCAATTGAAGCTGTCCCTCATCGAGGCTGCGGAACGCCCTTCTCGGCAGGAGTTGCACGCCGGACGGGGCCTTCAACACCGTGACGACGCTTTCGCTCGACAGGCCGTTTTGCGTGTATACGTGAATGACCGCGCTTCCGAAAGCCAGCGCCCGAACTTCGCCGCTCTCGTTTACGGTCGCGACCTCGGGATTCGAGCTCGCGAAGCGCAGCGCGCTCCCCTGCCCTTCGGGCATGACTGCGCGCAGCGTCGCGCCCTCGCCCGCACCGAGGGTGAGCGTTGCGGGCTGGAGCGATATGCTGTCCGGCAGGGCGGGGACGGTGAGCTGCAGCGTCGCCGTCTGGCCGTTGTAGGCGGTGGCGGTGATGACCGCGCTTCCTCCGGCCAGCGCGTGAATCGTCCGTTCGTCCACGATCTCCGCCACGGCGGGATTCGAACTGGAGAGCGCATAGCTCCCGGGCACGCCATTTTCGAAATTAACCGCCGGCGTGTACGCATCGCCCACGAAGATCGTGCGCGCGGCCTCCGCGAAGGAGATGCTCTTTGCGGCGGCCTTGATGTCGAGCTTCAATGTCGCTTTTTTGTTGTTGTAAGTGGTCGCGGTGATGGTGACGCTGCCCTTGCGCAGGGCGGTGATCCTGCCACCGGAACTGACGGTCGCATATTTGCTGTTGGAGCTCTTGTAAGCAATCACACCGCTGGCGGAATTTTCGCCCGTCAGCGTGGGTGTGAGCAGCTGGTAGCTGTCGCCGACGGCGATGGTCAGCCCGGGTTCCTGGAACGCGATGCCGGTGGGAGCCTCCCGCACGGTCAATGTTTTGGAATCCTCGCAGCCGTTGTAGGTGCGCACGGAGATCGTTGTGGTTCCGGCCGAAACGGCCGTGATCTGTCCGGACCCCGCGTCGATGGAGGCGATGCTGGAATCTTCGGTGGAAAATGCACAGCTTCCCGCGCTACCATCGGACAGCGCAACCGCGGCTGTGAATGTTTCGCCCACGCCCATGATCTCCGCGGGGAGCCGCAGCTGCACGCTCTCCGGCGCGGCGGCAACGGTCACGGCGCAGGTTGCCGTCTTGGAATTATAGGAGGAGACGGTCACCGTCGCGCTGCCGGGGGCCTTTGCGGTAACGAGTCCTTCCGGAGATACGTCGAGAACGCCGGGCGCGCTGCTGACATAGCTGATCTTGCCGGCGGTATTCTTTGGAAGTGTCGTCGAAAGCTGGCGAACTTCACCCACGCCCAGTTTGAGCGTCTTGGGCGACAGCGTTACCTTGGACGGCGCGGATTTCACCGTGACCTTTAAATTCGCCGTGAGCCCGTTATAGGTGGAAACAGTGAGATTGGCCGTGCCCGTTTGCACGCCCCGGATCACGTTGCCCGCGTCAATCACTACGCGCTTCGCATTGGAAGATTTTACGGTGAAAGCGCTGGCGCAGTCGCCTTCGGGGGCCTCCAGCGAAACCTCGGGCAGAGGTACCTTCTCTTTCACGCCGATGACGAGTTCCGCTTTCGCCAGATGGATGGCGGCGGGGGCGGGTTTGACGGTCACCGGACAGACGGCGGATGCGCCGTTGTACGCCTCGACGATGATGTTGGCGGTTCCGACGCCGCGCGCCACATAAGCGCCGGTGGCGGGGTCGATCTCGATCACCTCGGGCGCGTCCGAGCGGAAGCTGCACGCGCCCGCGCTGCCGGCGTTGACCGACGCGCCCAGCGAAGCGCTTTCACCCACGCCCAGCGTGAGCGCGGAGGCGCTCAATTGGATGCTCTCGGGGGCGGCGACGACGGTCACAGTGCAGGTTGCCTTTTTGGAATTGTATGTGGCGACGGTGACTTTCGCGCTGCCGGGAGCCTTTGCGACGACCAGGCCCTCCGAAGAAACGTCGAGCACGTCGGTGTTGCTTCCGGTGTAGGTCAGCTTACCCGCCGCATTTGCCGGGATCGCCGCCGATAACTGCCGAACCTCGCCCACGCCCAGCTTGAGCGTCTTGGGCGTCAGCGTCACCTTGGACGGCGCGGCCTTCACCGTGACTTTTAGGGTCGCCGTGAGACCGTTGTAGGTGGTTACTTCGACATCCGCGCTGCCCGCGCGCGCACCGTTGAGCATGCCGTTCGAGCCGACTGTGACGTATTTTGTGTTCAGGGAGCGAATCGTGTAGCTCCCCGCGCAGTCTCCCTCGGGCGCTTCCAGCGCGACTTCGGGCAGGGGCGCCTTCTCTTTTACGCCGATGACGAGTTCCGTCTCCGCCAGATGGATGGCGGTGGGAGCGGGTTTGACGGTCACGGAGCAGATGGCGGATACACCGTTGTATGCCTCGACGATGATGTTGGCCGTCCCGACGCCGCGCGCCGCATACGCGCCGGTGGCGGGATCGATTTCGACTACCTCAGGCGCATCCGAGCGGAAGCTGCACGCGCCCGCGCTTCCCGAGTTGACCGAAGCGCTCAGTGAAGCGCTTTCGCCCACGCCCAGCGTGAGCGCGGAGGCGTTTAAACGGACGCTTTCGGGAGCGGCGGCGACGGTGAGCGCCACGCTGGCGCGCTTGCCGTTGAAGGTGCGGACGGAGATCGTCGCCTTGCCCGCCTTCAAAGCGGTAACCAAACCGTCTTTATCTACGGACGCAATGGCGGGTTTGTCGCTGGAAAAGGTGAGCTTGGAACTGGAATCACTGGCGATGGAAGCGGAGAGTTGGATGGATTCGCCCACGCCCAGCTTCTTCCGCCCGACGGATGCGAGCTTGACCGACGACGGCGCCTTCTTTATTTCGACGTCCACGGTGGCGGTGCCTTCGAATTCGTCGGTGATCGTAATTGTGGCGCTGCCCTGGCGCTTGCCGGTGATCGTTCCGTTGGTGGAAACGAGGGCGGTCTTGCCGTCGCTGGAGGTATATCGCACGGCGTGCGTTTGACCGTCGGAAAAGGAAACGTTGATTTGCGCGCTCTCTTTGACGCCCAGCACAAACTGGGTCTGTTCCACGATCATGGAGGGGTTCGGAACGGGCGCGTCTTCTTCGGCGGCAGAACAATCCGGCGCGTCCAGCGGGATTGACAAGTTATTTTCGTGGAAGCGCGCGCCTTCGACGGTCGAGCGGGCCGCGACGAAAGCCTCCGCTTCTTCCGGAGCGATCGGGCGCAGCGCATCCGCGGCGATCCAGGCGGTTTGCTCGCCGGCTCCGTCGTCAAACGCGGCCTTGAGCCAGTCTGAGGCTTCCCGCTCCAACACATAGACGATGCCAGACCGCAATGTATACAGCACCCGGGCATTTTCCGAAGCGGCTTCGCGGCCGACGGTCTCGCCGAGCAGCGCCGCGTAGCCCTGCCGGAATGAGAGATTGAAAGCCGCGCTCCTTGTATAGTCAATTTTCCCATCCGCTTCGGATTCGAACGCCTCTGGTTCCGTGGGCGGCGCGTCGACGGGAAGCGGAAGAAGCTCGGCTTCTCCGGACGGAGCGGATTCCGAGGGGCCCGGCTCCTCCGTCGCGTCGATCTCGATTTCGGCGTTTGAAATCTCCGTGGGGGATTCCGCGCCGGAGATGTCCTCCGCGCTGAGCTCCTTGGAAAATTCCGGTGCTGCCGCCGGTTCTTCCGCGATAAGAACCGCGTCCTCCGCGACGACATATGCGGATAAAACTCCCGAAAGGATCAGTGCCAGGATCAGAGCCAGTATTCGCTGCATTCGCTTCATAGAGCGCGCCTCCCGTCCGAACGCCGCAAACCGCGACGCTTTGATTTAACTTACATCCATTATATATGAAATTTCCCATGAGTGCAAATCTTATTAAAAAATTCTTTCCAGCAACGTCAATTCGAATGAAAGCGGCCGTTCACGCAAAAAACGGAGATTTCATAGGATGAGGCGTACCCCGGACGCGCGGGGCGCGTCCAAAGAAAGGAGAATTCCCTGTGGCAAATTGTTCTTGCTCTGGTTCTACCTATGCGACGTCCAACCGTGGTTACGGCTGCCTGTCGTCCGTGCCCGCGTCGAGCGGAATCCCCTACAACTGTTTTCTTCCGCCGACGAACATGAGCTACTACCAGAACTTTCCATTCTACAACGGTCCCTGCGGATCGGTGCCGGGCAGCGCTGCTACCAGCGGCAGCGGCAGCAGCGGCTGCGGCTGCAAGCCGTGGGCGAATCCCTGCTGCTGCAACAGCGGTGCCGAGCAGGAGGTGGAGAGCAGCGGCTCCAGCTGCGGCTGCTGGAACCCCTGCAAACCGTGCAATCCCTGCTGCGGTCCGGCAGCGCTGGTGGCCACGTCCTCAGGCGCGGTCACGCCCACGCTGAACGGCACAGTGCCGCTGACCCAGAACATCAGCACCTCCAGCGCCATCACGGTGGAGGGCGACACCATCACGTTCAAGTGTCCGGGCGTCTACCTGGTGACCCTGAATTCGAACATTCCAGGCACTTCCACCTACGTGGGCAACGTCAGCCTGGCGCTGAACGGCCAGACGCTGGGCACCACCACCCAGACCTTCGCCACGTCCACCGCGACGAACAGCACCTCGCAGGCCATCGTGCGCGCCTCGGAGAATAGCACGCTGACCGTCACCACCAGCGCGGCCGGCACGGCGATCAACCCGGGCGCGGGCACGAACCTGTTTACGGTAACCGTGGTTCGCATCGCGTAACCCTGACAAAGCGCCCACAGGCAGGGCGGCCCCTCCCTCTCCGGGAGGGGTTTCGCTATTTTCCCATGCGACGCGCAAAGACAGCAAAGCGCCTTCCAACGCAAAGGAATGCAATTTCGTGCCCGCAATCCCACGCAATTGGCACAAATCCTTAAAAATTTCACAATTCTCCCCTTGCAAATCCTGACAAAATCCGTATAATAGTGAATTGGCGCATCCTTGCCACGGGTAGATCACCGTGGCCAGAGTCCATAAGGAGGTGAAAACACATGAATCAATACGAAGTCATGTACGTCATTGACGCCGCGCTGGAGGACAGCGCACGCAACGAATTGATCGCCCGTTTTTCCGAGCTGGTCAAGAAGAATGGCGGCGAGATCGACCGCGTAGACGAGTGGGGCAAGCGCCGTCTGGCGTACGCCATCAACTATAAGACGGAAGGCTACTATGTGCTGATGTACATCAAGGCCCCCGCCGAACTGCCGAAGGAGCTGGAGCGCAACTTCCAGATCAGCGACAAGGTTCTTCGCTCGCTGATCATTCGCTACGAGGGCGAGGTTCCCGCCAAGCGCGAGCCGCTGAAGCCCTACGCCGCGCGCGAAGCCGCGCCGGCCGCCGAGGCTCCCGCCGCTGAGGAAGCTCCCGCGCCCGCGCCGGCCGTCGAAGCGCCCGCGGTTGAGGAAGCTCCCGCCGCCGAGCCTGTCGACGACGAGCGTCCTGAGTCGGAAGCCGAGTAAGCAAAACGAACCAAGGCTGAGGTACTCAAAATGAACAAAGCGATTCTCATCGGAAATCTCGCGAACGATCCCGAGTCTCGCACCACCGCTTCCGGCATTGCCCAGTGCACCTTCCGGCTGGCGGTTTCGCGCCGCTTCGCCAATCAGCAGGGCGTGCGCGAGACGGATTTCTTCCCGATCGTTTGCTGGCGGCAGACTGCGGAGCTGTGCGCCCGCTATCTGTCCAAGGGCCGCAAGGTCGCGGTGGAGGGCAGCATTCAGACCCGTTCCTATGATGCGCAGGACGGGACGAAGCGCTATGTCACCGAGATCATCGCCGACAATGTGGAGTTTCTGGGTTCCCGCGACGACGGCGCCCGCGCGAGCGGCTTCGACGCTCCGCCCGCGGCTTCCGCGCCCGCACCCAAACCACAGGCGTCGGTCAATAGCGTCGCGACCGTGGAATTCGATGACGACGAGCTTCCGTTCTGACAGGGGAACCAACGTCCCCGCTTCTTGAATCTGATAAGGAGGAACGAACAATGTCCGAAGATAGAGGCGATCGCGTACGCCGCCCTCGCGGCCGCAAGCCGCGCCGGAAGGTGTGCCAGTTCTGCGTTGAGAAGGTTCAGCACATTGATTACAAGGATGTCACCCGCCTTCGCCGCTTCACCAGCGAGCGCGGCAAGATCCTGCCCCGCCGCATGACCGGCACCTGTGCGAAGCATCAGCGTCAGCTGTCCACCGCCATCAAGCGCGCGCGGATCATCGCTCTGATGCCGTACGTATCGGAATGAGGAAAGATCAAACCGCCGCCCCCGCCAGATGAATGGCGGGGGCGGCTTTTCGAAAAATCAAGAACCGCCTCCGCCGCTCATCCGGCGGAGGCGACATTTTGGAAGGATCAAAGAATCACCCCTGCCATTTATCCGGCAGGGGTGATTCTTTCTTCAATCCATCCGGCGCGCCGCAAGGGCGGCGCAGCCGGAGGTTTTGTGTTTAGTCGTCGGTTTCCTCGGGAAGCTCCAGGGTGACGCTCACGGTGACGAAGCGGTAGTTGCCGCCGACCACCAGCACTCCGTTGACGTTATCGGTCGTCTGCTGGTTGGAGCTGCTGTCGCCGTTGTTGCCGTAGTACGGATTGTAACCGTATCCGCCGTAACCGCCGAAGAAGTTGCCGAACATGTTGCCGTAGTTATAGCTGTTGTAGGGCTGGATGTAGGCCTGCTCGTAGCGCACCACGGTGATGTTGACGGTGTCGCCCGCCTTGAACTGATCCAGCTCCGAAGTCAGCTCCCGGAAGGAGGTGACGCGCGTGTCGTTGACAGCGTAGATGAAGTCGAACTGCTGGAGTCCCGCCTTCTCTGCCGGGCCGCCCGCGGTGATGCTGCGGATGCAGGCGCTGGCCGGAGGCGTGTTGCTGAGGGGCTCGTCCGGGCCATCCTGGTCGGACACGGTCACGCCCATCTGCGGGCGGATGACCTTGCCGTGCTCAATCAGCTGCTGGGCGATGGGGTAAGCGGTGTCGATCGGAATCGCGAAACCCAGGCCCTCGGTACTGACGTTGGAGTAGACGCTGCCGGCGTATTTCAGCGTGTTGATGCCCACCAGCTGGCCCATGTAGTTGAACAGGCCGCCGCCGCTGTTGCCGTTGTTGATCGCCGCGTCGTGCTGAATGTAGTTGACGTTGCGGGTGGTGTTGCTGCTCTTGTCGGAAATCTCGCTGCGCTCCAGCGCGGAGACCACGCCCTGCGTGACCGTGTTGGCCAGGATTTCGCCGCCGGGGTTGCCGATGGCGATCACTGTGCTGCCCACAACCAAGTTGCTCGAGCTGCCGATTTCAACGGGGATCAGCTGATCGCGATACTGCTCCTCCACCTGAAGCACGGCCAGATCCAGCGAGGAATCCGAACCGACCACAAAGGCCGTGGCCTTTTCGCCGGAGGGCATCAGGATCTGATAGCTGTTGCCGCCCTCGATCACGTGGTAGTTGGTCAGCACGTAGCCGCCCTCCTGGATGACCACACCGCTGCCCTCGGAGCGCGCCTGTTCATCCACCGCGCCGGTGGAGCGGTTCCACTCCCGGGTGTTGGTGATCACGCCCACAACGGAGTTGGTGTTGCGCTGATAGACGTAGATCGCCGGACTCGGATCGTTCACGGGCATCATGGCCGCCTGCTCGTTGGCCTCAGCCAGCGCCTGTGGAGCGCTGCCCAGAACCGCGCCCGCATTGAAGCCGCACAGGGCGATCGCGCAGGCGAGGCCCATGCTTGCCACCCAAATCAGCGCGCGGCGCGCGTCGTGCTTGCGGAAAAACTTTTTCATATTTCTCTCTCCTTTGCAGT
Organism: uncultured Clostridia bacterium; assembly: GCA_947596085.1. GTDB lineage: Bacteria > Bacillota > Clostridia > Christensenellales > Aristaeellaceae > SFTH01. The sequence goes on from CANQEW010000048.1 coordinate 15,213, forward strand.
GAAGTAGTTCGATGTTTGGTTTCCCTCAAGGAACGCTTGTATTATAAATCCGTGGTCAGGGAAAGTCAATGAACAAACATTCCTTAATTTATGAACGAAGTGTAACTCTTTTTTTGATCAAAATTTCCGGGGAAAACGCCTCCAAAACGCAGGCGGAGGGAGCTTGCGCTCCCTCCTCAAGCTGTCAAAAAACTTCGCGATGTTGATCCCGTTCAATCAAATCCGGCGACCCGTGCGTCGGATTTGGTTTCCCTGGAGCGCAAGCGGAAGGGAAACAATACCTGCTAGTCAGGTTTCCGCCCGGAAAATCGTGAGATTTTCAGGAAACCGCAGTCCTCTTTTCCCGCCCGGGAAATCCTCAGATTTTCCGGGCAAGTGTCGAAAATACTTTTTCGACACGCTGCGGAGGGAGCTTGCGCTCCCTCCGGTCCGGGATGGTCAGCCACGGGCCGCCGCACCTTCCGCCTCGTTGTGGCGCTCGCGGAACAGCAGCGAGATGCACCACAGCGCCGCGATGCCGACGATCGTGTAGATCACGCGGCTGATCACAGCCGTCTGGCCGCCGCAGATGTAGGCCACCAGGTCGAACTGAAACAGTCCCACCAGCAGCCAGTTGATGCCGCCGATGATCGTCAAAACCAGTGAAGTCCGATCCAACATAGTAAGCTTCCTCCTTTTTTATCCTGCGGTCGTCCGCATGACGGATTCATTGTTGCCAGAAATTCGGAAACTATGCAAATTTGAGAAAGTTATCGTTCTTTCATTCGTTTTCGGCACATAGATAATCCCACTTGACGACGGGGGAGGTTTTTCAATTGCTGCGAACGGTTTCCTATGAAAGACGTGTGGGCGCGTCCGCCCGGCTGCGCGCGATTGTGCGTCCGGCATTGCGCCCGGCGACGCTGGGCGTTCTGATGTTTTTGGCGATGCGCACAGAGCTTCTGCTGCGCGCGTCGCCGCTGGCGGTGGCCCTGATGGCGGCGGGGCTGACTGCGGGAGAGAGCGCCGGGGCGCTGGCGATGGGATGCCTGGCGGGCATGCTGCGGCTGCCGCTCTCGCACGCGCCGCTGCTTCCGGCGCTGAGCTGTGCAGGCGTGCTGGGCGCGGAACTGGCGCTGGAACTGATTCCGGCGGCCAAGCGCGTTCAGCCGGACAGCCGGGCGTCGCTGATCGCGGGCCTCGCCGCGCTGCTTCCGGCGCTGATCGCCGGAGCGGGCGACGTGCTTGCCTCCGCGCAGGCACTGGCCTGCGCCGCACTGGCCGCGTTCTCCGCGCCGCTGATGCGTTCGGCGCTGGCGCTGCGCCCGAGGCGGACGCGGCTGATGCTCTCGGAGCGGCTGGGGTTGATGCTGTTCGCCCTCTGCGCGCTCGCGGGCGCAAGCGCACTGCTTCCGCCGGCGGCCGAGGCGCTCGCGTCGCTGACGGTGCTGGTGTTTCCCTCGCTGGGCGCGAGCGCAGGTGCGCTCGCGGGCATCGCGCTGGCGGCGGGCGGCGCGGGTGCGCTGAAGCTGGCCTCGCTGGCGGTGTGCGGCCTCGCGGTGGGATCGAGGCTGTGCGAAAACCGCTGGCAACGCGCGCTGTCGCTGGCGGGAGCGGCGGTGGTGGCCCGACTCGCCATGGGGGAGGGCGCGCTGGGGCCGCTGTGGGCGCTTTGCGCGGCGGGCGCGTATCTGCTGATTCCGGAGGGGCCGCTGCGAAGGGCGGACGAGCTCTTCTCGCCTCGACGAGACGCTCCGCCGGATCCGGATCGCCTCGCCCGGGAGCTCGCGGCCGAGACGGGCCGGCGGCTGCGCTCGCTGGGCGACGCCTTCGGCGAGATGGCCGAGGGCTGTGCTGCGCCCGTGGAGGTGCCCGACGAGCAGGAGTTGATCTGCGAGATGCGCGAGCGGCTCTGCGCCGGGTGTCCAAGCTACGGGGACTGCTGGGCGGGCGCGGATAACGGCGCGGTGCGGCTGCTCTGCCAGCTCATTACTGAAGCGCTGGACCGGGTGGATGCGCCGCCGGGGATGCGCGTGATCTTCTCCGATGGCGAAATCCCGCCGCAGGTGCTGCGCGCCTGCCGTCGAGGGCGGCTGATTCCCGACCGGCTGGGGTTGCTGCTGCGGGACTTTGCCGAGCGGCGGCGCTCCGAGATCAAGCGCTGCGCCACCGATCAGCTGATGTCGGCACAGTTCGCGCAGGCGCGGGAGCTGCTCTACGATCTGGCCGAGCGCGGCTGCGGGCCGGTGTCGTTCCACGGCGCGCGGCTGGAGGAGCTTCGCTCGGCGCTGGAAGCCGAGGGGCTCGGGATGTGCGAGGTCTACGCGGGGGGAAGCGGCGCGGACGAAATTTCCCTGTTCCGGGACGGGGAGGGCTGGAGCCGGGACGAGGTGCGCCGGGCGGGCGCGGCGCTGGCGCGGACACTGGGCGGCTGCCTGTCGCCGGAGCTCCATGGCGGCGCGCTGCGCTTCGTCTGCCGGCCGCGCTACTTCGCGGACACTGGGGCGAGCTGCCGCTCCGGCGTGGCCGGACAGGTCTGCGGCGACAGCCACCTGGTGCGGATGCTGGGCCCGTCGAAGCTGCTGCTGATGCTCTCGGACGGCATGGGCAGCGGCGAAGCGGCCGCAAACGAGAGCCGGGAGGCGCTGCGACTGCTGTGGCGCTTCCTGGAGGCGGGCATCGCCCGGGATCTCGCGCTGGAGACGGTGAACCAGCAGATGCTGATGCGCACCGGCGAGGACATCTTTGCCACGCTCGATCTCTGCGTGATCGACCTGAACACCGGCGTCGCCGAATTTACGAAGCTCGCCGCCTGCCGCACGCTGATTCTGCGGGACGGGGATCTGATGCCCATCGAGGGTGGACGGCTGCCGCTGGGGATATTGGAGCGGGTGCAGCCCTCGGTGCGGCGAATGCGGCTGCGCGCGGGGGACATGCTGGTGATGGGCTCGGACGGCGTGATGGAGGCGGGCGAGGCGCTGATGATCGAACGCGCCGTGCGCGCCGACCCCGGGAGTGCGCCCGAGCAGATGGCGGAGCGGTTGGTGCGCGAGGCCGGTCTGCGCCGGGGTGAGGAGCGCTGCGACGACCTCACCTGCATCTGCGCGCGCATTCAGGAGGCGCGGCGCGCGGCAAAAAAGGCATCATAAGAATTATCGAATATGAATGCGCTCGGCCGACATGCCGGGCGCATCCAATATTGCGCAAATTTATGAACGAATTATAAAATTTGAATTTTCGCGGCCGTTCGCGCCGGCGGAAAGTTGAGATTGGGAAACGCTTGTGCTATAATCGGATGCAGAGTTGCGGGCGTATGTCCGCGCATCAAAAATTGGAGGTAGACAAAATGACCATTCGCAGAATTCTCAGCCTCTGCCTGGCGTTGGTTCTGGCGCTGGGCTGCGCCGGCGCGCTGGCGGAGGAGGATCTCCAGTCCCAGCTCGACGCGGCGAACGCCCGGATCGCCGAGCTGGAGGCGCAGGTGGAGAAGTACTATCCCTACTACATCGCGCAGATCGTCGCCACCTACGGAGAGGACGGCGTGATCTTGCTGGAGGACATGCAGGCGGAGTACGACGCCGTTTCCGCGCAGTATCAGAACATGGGTATCTCGCTGGAGGCCTACGGGCTGGTGGACACGCTCAAGCGCAACATCGTAGAAACCGCTGTTGAGAATGCCGTGATGCTCGACAAGGCGGCGGAGCTCGGGCTGGATCAGTTTGATGAGGCGACCGAGGAGGGCTTTGCCGCGCAGGCGGATCAGCAGTGGGAGCAGTACATTAGTTCCTATATCAGCTACTTCTACGCCGACGCGGAGGAAGTCACCGACGAGATGCGCGCCGAGGCCGAGCAGTACTGGCAGGACAACGGCGCGAACAAGGACGACATCGCCGCCACGTTCCGGGAGGCCGCGATACTCGACGCGGTGCACGACTACGCCACGAAGGATGTGACCGTCACCGAGGAGGACGTGCAGGCCGCCTACGAGGCCAAGATCAGCCTCAACCAGGAGAATTATGCCGACGACCGCAACTATAACTCCGACCGCACCTCGGGCGCGGCGATCGCCTGGAATCCCGAGGGCTACCGCGCGGTGAAGCACGTGCTGATCAAGTTCAGCGACGAGCAGGCGCAGCGCTATTCTGATCTGCAGTCTCAGCTGACCAGCCTGAACGCGGAGCGCGATGCCATCGTCAATCCGCCTGAGGCGACCGAGGCTCCCGAGGGCGCGGAGGCCGAGACGACGCCCGAACCGACTCCCGAGCCGCGCACGCTGGAGCAAGTGGACGCGGATATCGCCGCCTGCGGCATGGAGGTCGAATCGCTCTATTCCGAGCTGATGCCCACCGCAAAGGAGGTCATCGAGGCTTTCGAGGGCGGCGCGGACTTTGACGAGCTGATCGAGAAGTACAACGAGGATCCCGGCATGCAGAACGAGCCCACCGCCAGCCAGGGCTACGCCGTGGCGGCGAACTCCACCTATTGGGAGCAGGCGTTCACCGACGGCGCGATGTCCATCGAAAACGTGGGTGAGATCAGCGAGCCGGTCTACGGTAGCAACGGCATCCACATCATCTACTACATGGCGGACATCACGCCGGGCGCGGTCGCGCTGGACGAGATTCGCGAGACTGTGGAAGCCGAGGCCGAGGAGCAAAAGACCCAGAGCGTCTACGAAGCGCAGTTGGATGAGTGGATCCAGGAAGCCAACGTAGTCTATCACTACGAGAGCTTCGGCCTCGCGCCGGAGGAGGACGCGGAGGATGCGGAAGTGGCCACCGAAGAGGCCGAACCCACCGATGAAGGAGCAGAAGCGGCCTCCGAGGAAGCTGAACCCACCGCTGAAGAAGCCGAATAATCGTTTTAAAACAAACAGAACGGCGCCGAATCGCACGAAGATTCGGCGCCGTTTGCCGTATCTTATGAAAAGAAAACTATTTCCTTTTTTTCTCATGTCGTTTCATATCGGAAGACAACCCCCAAATATAATCCGCGCTGACCTGATAATATCGGCACAGCGTCTTTAGATGACGGATCGGAAGTTCGTTGATTCCTTTTTCATAGCGCGAATAGACCTGCTGCGTCGTGTTTAAAATCGCGGCAATGTCCGCCTGTCTCAAATCTCGGTCCTCGCGCAGTTCCCGAATGATCTCCCAATATTCCTTCACGATGGGTCACCTCATCATTGATTTTTGCACACTTAAAAAGGTGTATTGACTTTTACACCATATTTAGTGTATACTTGTCGAGGATACGATATGTATGCGCTGAAAATGAGGAGGGAGAGAAAGTGAAACAAGATGCATGCCGCACGGGTTATCCGTCCATCGACCGGCCCTGGCTGCAATACTACACAAAGGAAGCGGCCGACGCGGAACTGCCGAAGTGCACGATGTATGAATACATTCTCGAGCGCAACCGAGAAAACTTCAACCGCGTTGCCCTGAGCTATTATGATTCCGATATAACTTACGGCGAAATGTTTGACAGAATTTCACACATGGCCGGCGTACTTGAAGCGGAAGGCGTATGCGAAGGAGACGTCGTAACGATTTGCATGATCAATGGGCCGGACACCGTGTGTCTGCTTTTTGCGCTCAACAAGATCGGTGCAGTTGCCAACATGGTCTACGGAACGGGATCGATTCGCGAATTGAAAAAGCAGCTCCTGGATGCGAAATCGGAGTTCGTATTCACCCTGGATATATATCAGGAAAAGTTTTTAGGCATCGCGGAAGAAGTGGGATTAAGGAAAGTAATCGTTACGAACCTGACGGAAGAAATGTCCCCAATGAACCGGATGGGCGCGTATACGCTGAAGGGAATGCAGCCCTTGCCCCTGCCCGAGGACGTACGGTTCTGTGCGTGGACGCGGTTTTTCGAAGGAAAACGGGGCGATAGCCGCACCTGTCACAATGCCGACGCCGCAGCGGTCATTACGTATACCGGCGGCACCACCGGAGGCGCGAAGGGCGCGGTTTTGAGCAACAAGGCGATTATTTCCGTTCCCCATCAGGTGATTCTGCGCGGCGATGTGAAGCGGGACCAGCTTTGGATGCAGGTACTGCCCCTCTTTATTGCCTACGGCGTCACGACTTCCCTGCTGATTCCGCTGGCGGTGGGAATGAAGCAGATCATCCGCATCCCCATGACGGAAACCATCGCGGAGTTCTATAAGATGTTCAAGCCGAATATTATTGTATACAGCCCTGCGTACTGGGAAAAGTTCGCGGACGACAATGAAGAGCTGGATCTTTCGGATTTAATTCTGCCGACATCCGGTGGAGATGCGCTGCGGCTACCCGTGGAAGAGAAAATCAATGCGTATCTTCAGCGGCAAGGCTGTCCGAATCCAATTATGAACGGTTACGGCATGACGGAGGTGGGTGCCGCGGTGGCGGTCAGCTTTTCGCGCCGTACGTATCGTCCGGGAAGCGCAGGCGTCCCCTTTGTCAAGACAGTGATCGCCGCTTTCGATCCGGAAACGGGGAAAGAGCTGCCCTTCGGCCAAGAGGGCGAAATCTGCATCCAGGCGCCGTCGGCAATGCTCGGCTATATCAATGCGCCCGAAGAAACTGAAGCGATCCTTCAACGGCACGACGACGGAAAACTTTGGGTGCATTCCGGCGATCTGGGCTACATGGACGAAGACGGCTTTCTTTTTGTCAGCGGCAGGATGAAACGCTACTTCATGTACGTTCATGACGGGGTGCATAAAAAGATATTCAGCCTCGATATCGAGAGAGTTCTTTTGCGGCATCCGGCGGTGGACAATTGCGCGGTTGTGCCAATTTCAAATCCCGAGACAATGCAAGTTCCCGTTGCATATGTAATTTGCAAAGAGGGAGCGGGCGAAGCCGGCAAAGTAGAAGCGGAGCTGCGAAAAATTGCAGAGCGCTGCCTCGAGGGAGGCTATCTGCCGGTGAAGTATATCTTCATTGAGAAATTCCCCCTGACGAGGATTGGAAAGGTGGACTACCGGGAATTGGAGCGAAGAGCGAATTCACAGTGACATTTTCCGCAAAACCTTTAATTCACAAGAATTTTTCCGGCTCGTGTTTTGATACAATAGATAGGTAACAGAAGGAGGAAGAAAAACAGAGAGCCAAGTGATAGAATGTAGCTGCAAAA
>CANQEW010000049.1 GCA_947596085.1 uncultured Clostridia bacterium
CCCCTGCCGGAAAATCTCCACCCTTTCCCTTGACAGCTTCCTCCCTCGCTGTTACCTATGATTGACGCCAACAGAGCGGCGCAGCGCTTTGCGGGAAGAAACGCTCTTGCAAGAAGCCGCATACCTATGCTATAATATTCCGTAAGAACCGCGGGCGGAGCGTCCGCGGGCCGTGTGCTTGTCCATGGAGGTCGAACCTTGAATCAGGGAAATGTCAAAATCGGCGCCGGCAGGGTCGTCGCGGCCGTGGTGCTGGGCGCGCTGCTGGCGCTGATCTCGCCGCTTTTGCTGCTGGTGGAATTGTTCATGCCGGTGGCGGTGGTGCTGTTGCCGTCTGTGGCGCTCGTCGCGCTGTACCGCTGGGCCGGCCGGGGGCCGGCGCTGGCCACGGCGGTGATGATGGTCGCCTCCGCCGCGCTTTTGACCGGCAATACGTTCATGCTGATCGCGCTGGCGATGATGGTGCTGCCGCCGCTGCTGGTTCTGCGGATGCAGGATAGGCCGTTTTTCGAACAGCTGCGCTTCTCCATCGCCGCCTTCGGCGTCGGAATGCTGGTGGCTGCGGCCGCGCTCTTTTTCCGCTTCGGCGGGAATATGATCGAGCGCGTATTCGGCCAGTTTCCCGAGATGGTGCGCGCGCTGCCGGAGGAGTACATCGTGCCGATGCTGGAGTCCATGTCGTCTCTGCTGGGCCGCACCGTTACGGTGGACGGCTTCTACGAGATCTACGACTCGATGATCAAGGAACTGATCCCGGTGTACCAGATGCTGCTGCCCCAGCGCCTGTTCAGCGGCGTGCTGATCTCGGCGCTTTTGTGCGCGTGGCTGTCCAACCGCATGCGCGCCCGGCGCGGGGAGGCCGCTCCGGGCAGCTACGCGCCGCTGCGGGAGTGGGCGTTGCCCGCGTCCACCACGGGCGGGCTGCTGCTGCTCCTGGTGGCGAGCTGGGTGCTGGATCTGATCGGCGTGACGGGCGCGGAGACCGCCTACTACGCCGCCTACGGCATCGCCTCGGTGGCGTTTGGCGTGCAGGCGCTGGGCTCCGCCGCGCGGCGGCTGCGCATGACGTCCATGCGCCCCGGCGGGCAGCACGCCGCGCTGATCGCCATTGCGGTCGTGGGCACGCTGTTGCTGCCGGACGCGCTGATGGTGTACGGCGGCGCCTCGGCGATACTGGGTTCGCGCGGCGCGCTGCGCCAGCGCGCAGAAAATCGGAATGACGACGGCCGCTTCGGCGGCGGGGAATAGGAGGAACCAGCCATGAAGGTCATACTGCTGCAGGACATCAAGGGCACGGGCAAGAAGGATCAGATTCTCGAGATTTCCGACGGCTACGCCCGCAACTATCTGCTGCCGCGCAAGCTCGCCAGGGAGGCGACCGCCGAGGCGCTCAACTCCATCGAGCGCGCCAAGAGCGCCGACCGCCACCGCGAGGCCGTGAGGCGCGCCGAGGCGGAGCAGCAGGCGCGCGAGCTCAAGGGCAAGGTGATTCAGCTCGTCGTGCGCGGCGGCGAGAACGGCAAGATCTACGGCGCCGTGACCAACGACCAGATCGCCCAGGCGCTCAGGGAGCAGCTGGGCGTGGAGATCGACAAGCGCAAGATCGAGCCGGAGGAGCCCATCAAGACGGCCGGGCAGTCCTTCGTCAACCTGAAGCTGATGGCGGGCGTGACCACGCGCATCGTCGCGAACGTCAAGGTCACCGCCAAGTAAAACGGAGCGTACATAGGGGGAGCTTATGGAGAGCTATGCGGCGGAAGCCGGCGGGATGAACGCGCTGTTCCATCTGGAATCGGAGCGCAGCGTGCTGGGGGCGATGCTTCGCGCCCGGGAGGCCGCGCTGCTCGCCATCGAGTCGCTGCAGCCCTCCGACTTCTACGACCCGGCGAACCGGGAGGTCTTCACCGCGATGCGGGACATCGCGGCCGCCGGGCGGCCCATCGACCTCGTCACGCTGGACGAGGAGCTGACCCGCCGGGGCCGGCTGGACGCGGTGGGCGGCGCGGCCTATCTGATCGAACTGAGCCGCAGCGTGCCCAGCGCCGTCAACGCCCGCGCCTACATCGAGATCGTGGACGAGAAGGCCACGCTGCGCCGCCTGGTCGCCGCCTGCGAGGAGATCGCGCAGGCGTGCCGCTCCGGCACGCGGGACACGCAGTCGATCCTGGAGGACGCGGAGAAGCGCATCTACGACATCGCCATGCGCAAGGGCGGCGAGGAGCTGACCCACATTGAGCCCATCCTGCTCAAGACCTTCGAGCGCATCGAGCTGCTGGTGAAGAACCACGGCAAGGTGGACGGCGTGGAATCGGGCTACCGCGAGCTGGACGACCTGCTCACCGGCTTCCATCCGGGCGAGATGATCTTGGTGGCCGGCCGCCCTGCCATGGGAAAGACCAGCATCGGCATGAACTTCATTGAAAACGCAGCCATCCGCACGGGCAAGCGCGCGGCGGTGTTCTCGCTGGAGATGCCCGCCGAGCAGATCGCCATGCGCATGCTCTGCACCGAGGCGCGCGTGGATATGCAGAAGGTGCGCCGGGGCCAGCTCGGCGACGAGGAGTGGACGCGCCTGAGCGAGGCCATCATCAGCATCGGCCCCAGCGCCATCTACGTGGATGCCACGCCGGGCATCACGGTTTCGCAGATTCGCTCGAAGGCGCGCCGCCTGCAGCTGGAGCACGGGCTGGACATCATATTGATCGACTACCTCTCGCTGATGAGCGCCGCGGGCAGCTTCGGCAGCCGCCAGGAGGAGGTCGCGCAGATCTCGCGCGGGCTCAAAGCGCTGGCCATCGAGTTGAATGTGCCGGTCATCGCGCTGCAGCAGCTCTCCCGCGCGCCCGCGGGGCGCTCGAACCACCGGCCGCTGCTCTCGGACATCCGCGAGTCCGGCGCCATCGAGCAGGACGCGGACGTGGTCATGTTCATCCACCGGGAGGACTACTACGACCCGGACACCCCCGAGAAGAACATCGCGGAGCTGATCGTGGCCAAGCAGAGAAACGGCGCGCTGGGCACGGTGAAGCTGGGCTGGAAGGGCGAGTACACCTGGTTCATGGATCTGTCGCCCCAGGCGAAGGAGGCCCGATGAACGCCGAGAAATTCCTTCAGCGCTACCGCGTGCTGGAGGGCCTGCTGGAGAAGCGCTACGAGGGGATCAAGACCTCCTCGCCCAGCGTGATCATTGAATACATTCGCGACCCGGATTCCCAGAGCGTACGCGTGGATCTGGATCTGCTGCGGGAGATTCGCAACATCCTTTCCCACAACGCGGGCCCCGGCGGCGAGCCGGTGGTGGAGCCCTCGGATGAGATGCTGCGCCGGCTCGACCAGGTGATCGAATACGTGCGCCGGCCGCGCCGCGCCGCCGACTTCGGCACGCCCGCCGACCGCGTGTTCAGCGCCACGCCCAACGACCGCGTGCTGCACGTGATGCGCGGCATGTGCAAGAACGGCTACTCCCACGTGCCGGTGATGGAGCGGGGGAGCATGGCGGGCGTGTTCAGCGCCCGTGGCCTGTTCGAATACCTGGCGGAGCATGGCCTGGACGAGATCAACGACAGCCTGCGCGTCCGCGAGATGGGCAAGCACATCCGCTTCGACGGCCGCGACGGTGAGCGCTACCTGTTCGTGTCCGCGAGGACCTCGATCAATGAGGTGCGAGGCCTGTTTCAAAAGCACACCGAGCGCAACCGGCGGCTGAGCGCCGTGTTCGTGACGGAGAACGGAGACCCGGGCGAGACGCTGCTGCGCATGCTGACGCCCTGGGACGTGCTCAGCGATCCAACCCCCAACCCCAAGTGAGGAGACCCAAAATGGATCAGGAGAAGACCACTCAGACAAGCGAAATGTTCGACCCCTTCGAGCATTCGGAGGCCGCGCTGCGCTCGGATTACGCGCAGATTCACGGCATGTACGCGGCGGCGATCCGCGAGATCAACGCCCGGCTCACCACGCTCGACCAGGAGTTTTCCTATCGCCACCGCCACAATCCCATCCACCACATCGAGAGCCGCGTCAAGTCGCTGCCGAGCATCGTGAAGAAGCTGCGCGACGCGAACCATCCGATCTCCATCATCGCCGCGAAGAAGTATCTGCACGACATCGCGGGGGTGCGCGTGGTGTGCCGCTATGTGGACGACATCTACCGCATGGCCGATCTGCTGCTGGCGCAGGACGATATATCGCTGATTCTGGAGAAGAATTACATACAGAATCCCAAGCCCAACGGCTACCGCAGCCTGCACATCGTGGTGGACGTGCCGGTGTACGTGTCCCAGGGCAAGCTGTTCATCCCGGTGGAGATTCAGATCCGCACGGTCGCGATGGACTTCTGGGCTACGCTGGAGCACGGCATCCGCTACAAGGCCAGGGGCGAGGTGCCCCAGAGCATCGTGGACCGCCTGCGGGAGTGCGCCGACGTGATCACGGCAACCGACTATAAGATGCAGCAGATCTTCAAGGAGCTGCAGCAGGTCAACGACGCTGAGCTCGACGAAGTGCCGCCGATGCTGTGAGGGAAAGGAACATAACGCGGAACGGATGGCAATTCGGCGGGGCGCGCCGGGTTGCCATCCGCCGGTCTGGCGGAAGCGGGGTGAGGCGCCGTGAATGATCTGCTCGTCCGGAGCATCTCCATCGACTGGAGCCGGGTGGATGCGCGGAGCTATCTGCGCCGCATCGAGGCGCTGCGGAAGCTGGAGCGGCTGGACTTCGAGATGCCCGTCGCCTTCCTGGCGGGGGAGAACGGCAGCGGAAAGTCCACGCTGCTGGAGGCGATCGCGGTGGCCTGCGGCTTCAATCCCGAGGGCGGCACGATCAACTATCGCTTTTCCACCCGGGATACGCACTCCGAGCTGTGGGGCGCGCTGCGCGTCGTGCGGGGCTGCCGCCGGGCGAGGTTCGGTTACTTCCTGCGGGCGGAGAGCTTCTACAACGTCGCCACGCAGGAGGAGGAATACGCCGATCCGGCGCACCCCTCCGAGCGCTACCATGAGCGCTCCCACGGCGAGAGCTTCCTCGCGCTGGCCCACAACTATCTGCGGCCGGACGGGCTGTATCTCTTCGACGAGCCGGAAGCGGCGCTCTCACCCCAGCGGCAGCTGACGCTGCTGATGGAGATCTGCGCCTGCGCGCGCGGAGGCGCGCAGTTCATCATCGCGACGCATTCGCCGATCTTGCTGGGAATGCCGGGCGCGGAGATTCTCTCCTTCGACGGCGGCGAAATTCACCGCTGCGCGTACGAGGAGACGGGAAGTTACCAAATTACGGAGATGTTCGTCAATCGCCGCGAGCAGGTGCTGCGGGCGCTGCTCTCGAAGGGCGGAGATTGACGGCCGACGGCTTTGCGAGAAATTGCCTTGAAATACGAGAAAGGAGAGTTGGAAGCGATGAAGCGGATCACATTGGGAAGCACCGGCATCACCGTGCCGCAGAACGCGTTCGGTGCGCTGCCGATTCAGCGCGTGTCCATGGACGAGGCGGTGCGCATTCTGCGCCGCGCTTACGAGGGGGGCATGCGCCTGTTCGACACCGCGCGCGCGTACACCGACAGCGAGGAGAAACTGGGCGCGGCCTTCGACGGCATGCGCGAGAAGGTTTACATCACGTCCAAGACGCAGGCGCAGACGCCGGAGGCGTTCTGGAGGGATCTGGAGCAGACGCTGAAGAACCTGCGCACGGACTATCTGGACGTCTATCAATTCCACTGCGCGGGCCGCTGCTTCGCGCCCGGCGACGGCACCGGCATGTACGAGGCCATGCTGGAGGCGAAGGCGCGGGGCAAGGTGAGGCACATCGGCATCACCGCGCACAAGATCGGCGTCGCCATGGAGTGCGCCGAGTCCGGTCTGTACGAGACCATTCAGTTCCCGTTCAGCTACCTGTCGTCCGAAAAGGAGCTCGCGCTGGTGGAAAAGTGCCGGGAGAAGAACATCGGCTTCATCGCCATGAAGGCGCTGGCTGGCGGGCTCATCAACAACTCCCGGGCGGCGATGGCCTACATGCTGCAGTTTGACAACGTGCTGCCCATCTGGGGCGTGCAGCGGGAGGCGGAGCTGGAGGAGTGGTTGCGCTTCATGGACGAGCCGCCGGAGCTGGACGACGCGCTTCGCGCCTTCATCGAGCGTGAGCGCGGGGAGTTGAGCGGCGACTTCTGCCGCGGCTGCGGCTACTGCATGCCCTGCCCGCAGGGGATCATGATCAACCAGTGCGCGCGGATGTCGCTGATGCTGCGCCGCGCGCCGTCGGCGGGCTGGCTGTCCGAATCCATGCAGGCGGAGATGCGCAGGATCGAGGACTGCCTCGAGTGCGGCCAGTGCGCCTCCAAGTGCCCCTATGAGCTCAATACGCCCGAGCTGCTGAAGAAGAATCTCGAGGATTACAGGCGCGTGCTGGCCGGGGAAGTCAGCGTGCAGTAAGCGCGGATTCGCGGCGAGCGCCGCACCCGGAGAATTGAGCCTGATTTCGGATGAAAGGCAAACGCGAATGGAGATTTCAGAGCGCATCTATTCCACGCCCATGGGGGATATTCACTACTGGATCGACCGCGCGGGGAGCGGCGCGCCGTGGCTGGTGCTTCTGCCCGGCCTGACAGCGGATTGCCATCTGTTTGACCGGCAGTTGGAGCATTTCCACGGCGCGATGAACCTGCTCGTCTGGGACGCGCCCGCGCACGGGGCGTCGCGGCCCTTCGAATTGAAGTTCTCCATGCTGGATCTGGCGCGCTGGCTGCACGGGATATTCGCCCGGGAGGGCGTCGGGCACCCCGTGCTGGTGGGCCAGTCGATGGGCGGCTACATCTCGCAGTACTACATGAACGAGTATCCCGGCTCCGCGGCGGGCTTTGTCTCCATCGACTCCTGCCCGCTGAAGCGGCGCTACTACATGGGCTGGGAACTGTGGCTGCTCAAGCGCACGAAGTGGATGTATCTGAGCATCCCGTGGAGGGCGCTGATCGCCTGGGGCAGCGGCGGCTGCGCGATGACGGAGTACGGCCGCGCGCTGATGCGGCGGATGATGGAATCCTACGAAAAGCGGGAGTACTGCGCGCTGGCCGACTACGGCTACCGCATCGTCGCCGAGGCGGTGGAGGAGGGCAGGAGGTATGATATCGACTGCCCGGCGCTGCTGATCTGCGGCGAGCGCGACATGGCGGGATCCGCCAAGCGCTACAACCGCAGCTGGGTGCGCGAGGAGGGGCGCGAGATCCTCTGGATTCCCGGCGCGGGCCACAATTCCAATACGGACGCGCCGGAGCAGGTGAATCGCGCCATCGAGGATTTTGTTCGCGTGCTGGGCGGCTGACGCGGTTGCGCCGCGCCATCGAAAAAGCGCCGCTTCCGCGTCACGGGAAGTTTACAAAAAGCGGTTGATTGCGTCAGCCGCTTTCCTTATAATGGGAAGCGGGAAAGCTTCCCAATCTGGATATACTGTCTGCATGGAGAATCGTGAATTCATGGCGAGCGCAAGGGACGAAAAGAAGAAGAGCGGAAGCGGCGCGAGAAGCGCGGCGAAGAGGCCGGCGGCGAAGAAGCCGGCGGCAAAGAGTGCCGCGGCTGCGCGCGTGTCCCGGAGTTCGGGAACCGGGCGCGTATCCGCTTCGTCCAAGAGCCGCGCGAACGGACAGGCAAAGCCCCGCAAAAGGGGGAGCGGCGTGCAGGAGAACCCGCTGGCACGCCGCAGCTCCGCCGTGCTCTCCGGGGATGGCCTGCGCCAGGTTTCCGGCGCGCCCAGCCGGCCGCCGCGCAAGCCCCGCGCGGTTCGAAGTGAGGGTTACGACGAATACGATCTTCCGCCGCGCCGCCCGAAGAGCGGCGGCGGAGGCCGCGGGCGCAGGCGGCGCAACCGGGGCTTCGGTGCGGTGAATCTGCTATTGACGCTTGTCATACTGGGATTGATTGGCGTCGGAGCGTGGCGCGTGGCGGAGTACCGGACGTTCGCGGAAATGAAATCCGTGGTCTCCCGGCAGACCTTCTACCGGGGCACGACGGTGGACGGCGTGGACGTGTCCGAGATGACGCTCGAGCAGGCGCTCGAATACTGGGATACCCAGATCGAGCCCGCCTACCGGCAGGCCGCCGTGGAACTGGACGACGGAACGCGCGTCGCCGCCACGGAGCTGGGCTACGCCAGCGATTACGAGGACGTGCTCACCCGGGCATGGAACTCCGGGCGCGGCGGGTCGCTCTTGCAGCGCTATCTGCGCGCATCCACGGGCAACCCAGCGCAGTACGAGATCGAGCGCGCGCTCTACGACGACGCGCTGGTGCGCCAGTTTGCCACCGCGCAGGCCGCGTCGGTGGACGCGGAGCCGGTGAACGCGACTGTGGCGAGCTTCGATCCCGCGACCTACGCGTTCCAATTCACGCCCGATTCCGAGGGATACCGGCTGGACCAGGAGGTGCTGGTGCGCGACGTGGAGGCCGCGCTGCGCGGCGGCGGGGGACAGGTTTCCCGGCGGATTGTGCCGCTCGCGCCCGAAGTCACGCTGGAGGACGTGTCCTTGCGTTACGGCATGATCGCCAGCGCGGTGACGAACGCCTCGTCCTCGTCGAGCAACCGCATCGAAAACATCCGGCTGGCGATGTCGATCATCGACGGCACGCGGCTCGCGCCGGGGGAGCAGTTCTCCTTCAACGACCGCGTGGGCGAGCGCACCAAGTCCCGGGGCTTCAAGGTGGCCACGGCCTACTCCGGCGGCACCGTGACCGAGGAGGTGGGCGGCGGCATTTGCCAGGTCTCCACCACGCTGTTCAACGCGGTGGTCAAGGCTGATCTCCGCGTCGACGAGCGCCATCCCCATTCGCTGACGGTGAGCTACGTGGATTTGGGCAAGGACGCGGCGGTGGACTGGGAAAACAAGGATTTGAAGTTCACCAACACCTCGGAGGATTATGTATTCATCTGCTGCCAGGTGACCGACGACAAGCGGTTGCGCATCGGCGTCTTCGGAAGGCTGCTGCCCAACGGGGAGACGATCACGGTGGAGAGCACCAAGACGGGCGAGACCGATTACGAGACGCAGTATCAGATGAGCTTCGAGCTCTTCACCGGCCAGACGAAGAAGATTCAGAGCGGCAAGAAGGGCTATACGGCGGTGGCGTACAAGGTGCGCTGGGACGCCCAGGGCAATGAGATCGAGCGGAGCGAGCTGTGCAAGAGCCGCTATCAGGCCACGCCGGAGATCATCGCGTACGGCCCGTGATTGCACTTTCGAATCGGTTGTGCTATACTACAGCGAAGGGAGGCGAGATCATGCCGAAGCTCTACACCCAGGAGGAGGCGCGCCGGCGCAAGGTAAAGTTTCAGGTGTTCGCGGGCATGTTTGATTTTCTGGCGATCGTGGCGGGCATACTGGTGCTCGTCGGCTGTGTCGTGCTGCTGGTGTCGCTGGTGCGCTGGGTGATCGGCGACGTTCCCGTCACCTTCCGAAAGCTGTGGGATACCTTTATGAAGGCGATCATTATTCCCGAGTGACACGCGGTGGTCCGACGCGCTTGCGCGTCGGATTTGCTTGCCCAAGGACGATACAGAAGGGTGGATGAGATATGCGTACTTCCTGGCCGCTGCTGATGGAGGAGATCGCCGCCTGCGAAAAGTGCAGGCTGTGTCAGACGCGCACGAACGTGGTGCCTGGCGAGGGCGATCCCCACGCGAAGCTCATGTTCATCGGCGAGGGTCCCGGCCGGGACGAGGATCTGCAGGGGCGGCCCTTCGTGGGGCGCTCCGGCGAACTGCTCACCCGGATGATCCGCGCCATCGGCCTGGAGCGCGAGCAGGTGTACATCTGCAACGTGGTCAAGTGCCGCCCGCCCCAGAATCGCAATCCGGAGCCCGACGAGGCGGCGGCCTGCCTGAACTACCTGCGCGCGCAGGTGGGGCTGGTGCGGCCGAAGGTGGTGGTGCTGCTGGGGAAGGTCGCCTGCCGCTACGCGCTGCAGCAGGAAATTTCCGTCATGCGCGAGCACGGCGTTTGGTACGAGCGCAAGGGAATCTGGTTCATGCCAACCTACCACCCCTCCGCGCTGTTGAGAGATCCTTCCAAGAAGCGCGATTCGTGGGAGGATTTTCAGAAGATCCGCGACAAACTAAGGGAAATCGAGGCGGCGGGTGAGGCGCATGGCGAGTGAATTGGAAAAGCTCCGGGGCGAGCTGGAAAAGCTGATCGGCGAATTGTACGAGGGCGAGCATAAGATACTGGTGCACGGCGAGGGAAGCGCCGGCGCGCGGGTGATGCTGGTGGGCGAGGCCCCCGGCGAGCAGGAGACGCTGCAGCGCCGCCCCTTCGTGGGCAAGGCGGGAAAGAATTTGGACGAGTTTTTGGAACTGGCCGGGATCGACCGGCGGGAGCTCTATGTGTCCAACGCGGTGAAGTTCCGGCCGACGAAGCTCTCCGCCGCAGGCCGCGTGGTGAACCGGCCGCCGACGCGGGAGGAAGTGAAGCTCTTCCTGCCTTGGCTGAAGCGGGAGATCGCGCTGGTGCATCCGGAGGTGGTGGTGAGCCTGGGCAATGTGCCGCTGCGCGCGCTGCTGGGGCCTCGCTGCGTAATCGGCGACGTGCACGGCCGGTTTCAGGACGCGGAGGGCGTGCGGCTCTATCCGATGTACCACCCCGCGTCGCTGATTTACAACCCCTCGCTGCGCGCGGTCTACGCGGAGGATGTGCGCCGCCTGGCGGCATGGCTCGACGGGCGTTGATTTTCTCCAAAGAGAAATTAAGAAAAAACGATAATTTGTGTCATTTTCCCCTTGCGCTTCCCGTACAATCGTGTATAATTACATCTTGGAAGGAATCGCGGGAACTTTTTACGGGAATCTGGATATCCGATCATAATCTTGAGAGGAGTAATCTGATGGGCCTCATCAAATGTCCGCGCTGCGAATTGAATTACATGCTGGACACGGAAAAGATGTGCTCGGTATGCCGGCGCGAGGTTCGCGGCGAGAGTGAACAGTACGAAATGGTTGAACTGTGTTCCGAATGTGGGGAAAATCCGGTCGTCCCCGGCCAGGATCTGTGCATCTTCTGTCTGAAGGAGCTGGCCCAGCGCGCGAATGACAACCAGGATGAGGAGAGCGTGGTGAGCGACGCCGCGGACATCGGCATCGATTCCGTGAGCACGATGGACGAGATCGAACTGGACATCGACGACAACATCGACGGCGAGAGCTTCGACGATGACAAGGACTTCTTCGGCGACGATGACGACGAGGAAGAGGACGCCGGCGCGAAGGACGGCGCCGGCGGGGAAAGCTGAGGGTGGCGGTCTGGGCGATTTCGGATCTGCACCTGCCGGCGCGCCAGAAGCCGATGGACATCTTCGGCCCCCACTGGCAGAACCACTTCGAGCGCATCCGGGCGGATTGGCTTGCGAAGGCGGCGCCCGAGGATGTGGTGTTGCTGCCGGGCGATTTGAGCTGGGCCATGCGCCTGGAGGAGGCGCTTGAGGATCTCTCCCGCATCGGCGAGCTGCCGGGCCGAAAGATCCTCTTGCGTGGCAATCACGACTATTGGTGGAGCTCCATCGGCCGCGTGCGCCGCGTGCTGCCGGAGGGTTGCTTCGCGCTGCAGAACGACAGCCTGCTGCTGGACGGACTGCTGTTTGCGGGCTCCCGGGGATGGACGATTCCCGCCGACCCCGACGGGGACTCGGACGACGCGCGCATCTACCGCAGGGAGCGCCTGCGGTTGGAGATGTCCCTCTCGGGCGCGCGCGCGCGCAGCGCGGACGCGCCGCTGATCGCCTTGATGCACTTTCCGCCGCGGGCGGAGGGCGCGGCCGGCTTCTCGGATCTGCTGGAGCGCTACGGCGCGCGCGACGTGGTGTACGGACACCTGCACGGCGCGGGCCTTGCGGGGGCTGTGCGCGGCGAGATTGGCGGCGTGCGCTATCATCAGGTTTCCTGCGACGGCCTGGACTTCAAGCTGGAACGCATACTTTAAAATACCGGCGCCTGCGCAATCGCGGCGTCGTTTGCCATTGAAATGGGAGGGATCGAATGAACCGGCGCATGCTGCTGCTGTTGAACCCCATCGCGGGCCAGAGGCGCGCGAATCGCTTTCTGCCGGAGATCATCCGCATGTACAACGAGCGCGACTATGACTGCGTGACCTACGTGACCGCCGGCCCGGGCGACGCGACGCGCTACCTGACGGAGCGGGCGCGGGAGTTCGACCGCGTGGTCTGCATCGGCGGCGACGGCACGCTCAACGAGACGATCACCGGCATCGTGGAGGGCGGCGCGTCCTGCCCGGTGGGCTACATCCCCGCGGGAACCACGAACGACTACGCCAGCAGCCTGGGGCTCTCCAAGGACATCCTGACCGCCGCAGCCGACGCTGTGGACGGGCGGCTGTGCATGTTCGATCTGGGGCGCTTCAACCATCGCGATTTCATCTATACCGCGTCCTGCGGCGCCTTCGCGCGTACCAGCTACACCACCCCGCAGCCGGCGAAAAACCTGCTGGGTCATTTGGCGTACATACTGGAGGGGCTGCGCGACCTGCCCACGCTCAAACCCATCCATGCCCGCGTGACCAGCGGGGACCGCGTGTTCGAGGGCGATTACATTTTCTGCGCGGTGACGAACAGCCTGTCCGTGGGCGGCATCCTGCGGTTGGATCCGGACATGGTGCGCCTCAACGACGGCCTGTTCGAGGTCATGCTGGTGAAGTTCCCGACGTTGCCGGGGCACCTTTCGAAGATACTGACGGCGCTGGGCAACTGCGATCTGCCCAGTGAGGAGATCGAGTTCTTCGCCGCCGAGCGGCTGCGCATCGAGGTGGAGGACGACGTGGAGTGGACGCTGGACGGCGAGCGCGGCGACAGCGGGCGCAGCTTCGAGGTCATCAACATGCACAAGCGCGTGCCGCTGGTGCTGCCGGAGCGCTCGGTGGAGACGGTGCCCGTGGAGGTGGCCGGAGATGGCGCAGAGGGTTAACTATCATCTGGAGATGGAGCGCGAGCTCGCGCGCATCGCCGCACGGGGCGAGCGTCCGAAGCTCGCGCTTCACGTCTGCTGCGCGCCCTGCGCCAGCGTGGCGCTGGAGCGCCTGAACGAGGCGTTTGAGATCGTGCTCTTCTTCTACAATCCCAACATCGCGCCGGAGGCGGAGTACCGCCGCCGTGCGCAGGAGCTGCGCCGGCTGGCGTCGGAGATGCCGTTGCGGGATGTGCGCGTGGAGGAGGGGCCCTATGACGCGGAGCGCTTCCGCGAGATGGCGCGCGGCCACGAGCGCGACCGGGAGGGCGGTGCGCGCTGCGCGCTGTGCTTTGAATTGCGCCTGCGCGCAACGGCGGAGTTCGCCCGTTCGATTGGCGCGGATTACTTTACCACCACGCTGACCACCGGCCGCCAGAAGAACGAGCAGATCATCAACGAGCTGGGCGGGCGCATCGCGCGGGAGGCGGGCTTGCGCTACCTGTTTTCGGATTTCAAGAAGAAGAACGGCTGCGGCCGCTCCTGCGAGCTGTCCAGGGAGTACGGGCTGTACCGGCAGGATTACTGTGGCTGCGCCTATTCCAGGCGGGAGCGGCCGGAGGCGAAGGGCGAAACGGAAGGAGCGGATGCGTGATGGCCATCAAGGACGACGTGCTGCGGGCGCTGCTGAGGCGGGAGGACGCGATCTCGGGCAGCGCGCTGGCGCGCGAGCTGGGCGTGAGCCGCAGCGCGGTGTGGAAGGCCATCGAGCAGCTGCGCGGCGAGGGCTACGCCATCGAGGCCGCCACCAACCGGGGCTACCGCCTGTCCTCGGGGCCCGAGGCGCTGACGCTGCCGGAGATTGGCCGCTGGCTCCGGCCCGGGCCCATCGGCGCTGAGATTCAGATTTATGACGAGCTGGATTCCACCAACGCGCGCGCCAAGGAGCTGGCGCTGCGGGGCGCGCCGCATGGCACCGCGATCCTCGCGCGCCGTCAGACCGGCGGCCGGGGGCGCTTTGGTAGAAAATTCTTCTCGCCGGAGGGCAGCGGCGTGTACATCAGCTTCATACTGCGCCCGGAGCTCTCGGCGGATCGGGCCGTGATGCTCACGTCGATGTGCGCCGTGGCCGTCGCCCGCGCTGCGGAGTGCGCCGCGGACGGAGGGATTGAGGCCAGGATCAAGTGGGTCAACGACGTGTACGCCGGCGGACGCAAGCTCTGCGGCATCCTCTGCGAGGCGGGGCTCGACTTCGAAAGCGGCCAGATGCAGTACGTGGTGGCGGGCATCGGCGTGAACGTGGGCTTCATGGACTTCCCGCCGGAGCTGAAGGACGTGGCCACCTCCATCTCCAACGAATGCGGCCGCGCCGTGGCGCGCAGCCGCTTCTGTGCGGAGCTCATCAACGAGATGAACGCCCTCTACCCTCAGTTGGAGAGCGGGGCGTTCATGGACGAAAACCGGGCGCGGTCGAATGTGATCGGCCGGGAGATCTACGTGCTGCGGGGGAAGGAGCGCTATCCCGCCATGGCGGTGAACATCGACGACGGCGGCAGCCTCGTGATCCGCACGGCCGAGGGTGAGCTGCGCACGCTGCGCTCCGGCGAGATCAGCGTCCGCTTCCGCTGAAGAGATCGGCCGCACGGCTTGCGATCATCCACAAGATTTATCGCGAATTTTCAGCGGATTCGACGGCCGCTTCCGGGCGGGCGTCCATCGCCGCCGGCTGCATCAGCACCGCGGCGAACCAGAATGCCGCGATGCACAGCAGGGCCAGCACGCAGGCAATCAGGCCGCGCGCGATGCGCGCGGGCAGGCGGTTCGGCCGGGCGATGGCGGCGGCGTCCGCCTGGAAGCCGCGAAACACGCTGCCCATCTCCGGTGCCTGCGGGCTGGGCAGGGACATCCAGCCGCGCACGGCGCGGACGAGCGGGGATTCGCCGCGCCCGGCGGCATGGCCGCGCCGGACGCGCGCTTCGCAGCGCTTCAAGAGAAGCTGAACGCGGCTCGCATCGACATGCATGAGCTTGGCGATGCGCCGGGGGGAGAGCCCGCAACCGTAGCGCAGCGCCAGGGCGCGGCGCAGCTCCGTGGATTCCTGAGAAATTTGCGCGAGCAGGGGGTCCGTTTCGCCCTCCGCCGTCGCGAGGCCGTCCCAGTCGAACTCCGCCTGTTCGTCGGCCGCGATCCTCAGAGCCGTGCGCACGATGCCGCTGCGCAGGCCCTCGCGGAAGCCGTGGCGGCTGGCGGAGGCGTCGCCCGAGGCCCAGCAGTCCAGCATGGCGTACTGCAGGCAATACTCCGCCTGCTCGCAGTTGCCGGTGATGGCGTGGGCCAGGTTGAACAGTTGATGATAGACGGGCCGCACCCGGCTGAAGTAGAGCTGGAAGTCGTCCTGTTCTCGATGTGCCATTTCAATCCCTTGCGCCGGTCTGGGCGATTCGGTCGTTCAGCGGGCGCACGCGCTCATAGATGTCCCGATAGATGGAATAGATTTCGGCGTAGGCCGCCTGCCACGCGGGGTTGACCGGATGCGTGGAGCGCGCCTTGACCACCTTTGCCGCTTCCTCGTAGCTGGAGAAGATGCCCGCGCCCACGCCGGCGACGAAGGCCGCGCCTAGCGAGGTGCACTCGCCGGGGGCCTTGTGCACCCGCGCGGTGAGGCCGTAGACCGCCGCGAGAATGTCCGGCCAGAGCCCGCTGCGCGCGCCGCCGCCGGTGAGCATCATGGACGTGATCGGCACGCCGTACTCCGAGATGACCTCCGCGCAGCTGTTGAGCGCGAAGGCGATGCCCTCGTAGATGGCGCGGGCGATGTGGCGCTGGTCGTGGTAGAGCGTGAAGCCCATCAGCACGCCGCGGGTGTTCGCGTCCCAGTAGGGGGTGCGCCAGCCCATCAGCGTGGGGAGGAACAGCACGCCCTCCGCGCCGGGGCGAATCTGGCGCGCCATGTTTTCCATGTGAGAGATGTCCAGCGGCGCCTCCTGGCTGCCCATCAGGTTTTTGAGCGCCCAGTCGAAGGCGGCCGCGCCGGTCTGCACCGTGCCGATGACGTGGCAGGATTTGCCGTCGCAGTCCAGATAGTTGAATATGCGCGCCTTGGGGTCGAGCACCGGGTGATCCAGAATCTGGGACACCCAGGCGCTGGAGCCGATGTAGGTGTAGGCACTGCCGGGATCGGACAGACCCGCGCCGCGGGCCGTGCAGCAGCCGTCGCCGCCGCCGATGGCCACGGGCGTTCCGGCGATCAGCCCGGTGCGATAGTAGATCGCGCGGGTGGTCTTGCCCCGAATGTCGTGGCCGGGCAGGACGTGCGGCATGCGGGAAGCGTCCACGCCGATTTCCTTCAGCAGATCCTCCGCCCAGCAGCGGTTGCCGATGTCCATCGCCGCGGTCAGCGAGGCGTCGGAGTAGTCGGTGTAGCCGGGACGGTCGGTCAGCCGGGCGTAGATGTAGTCTTTGATGTTCATGAACCACTTGGTTTTGGCGTAGACCTCGGGCAGATTCTGCTTGAACCAGAGCATCTTCGGCAGCGTGTAGTGGGTGTCCAGCCGGTTGCCGGTCAGCGTGTAGAAGTGGTACTTGTTGATGGCGTGGCCGATCTCCTCCACCTGGGCCTCGGTGCGGCTGTCGGAGTGGATGATGTTCGGGTGCAGCGCCTTGCCCTCGGCGCTCACGGGGATGCAGCCGTTCATCGTGCCGCTCAGGCCCACGCAGGCGATGCGCTGGGGGCTGACCTGCTGCAGCGATTCCCGGATGCCGTCGAGCACGGCGTCCACGATCCGGTCCGCGTCCTGTTCGGCCCAATTGGGGCGGGGGTAGAGTGTGGGGTAGTCGCGGCGCGCGGAAAACAGCGCTTCGCCCCGCGCGTCGATCAGTGCGATCTTGCAGCCGGTGGTGCCGGCGTCGCAGGTCAGGATCAAATCTTTCTCCATGGTCGCTCTCCTTTATCGGTCGTGTCGCTGGCGGTTGCGCACCTCTCCCGCGGCGGCGCCCACCAGGGATAAAAATCCACATAAGAAAACCGGACCCACGCGGGGCGGATAGCCCCAGATCAGCAGGTTTCCCAGCGCCTCCATCAGCGGCGGCGCGAGCCAGGCGAGATAATTGTTCAATCCCCGCCGCACGGCGATATAGCCGGCGGCCATGCCGCCAACGGGCATGACGCCCCACAGAAACGCTCCGTGCGCAGCGCCGCCCAGCCACAAACTCAGCGCCGTCAGCGCGCCCAGCGCCAGCGCCGCGGCGGCCTGAATCAGCCAAACCAGCGGCCAGCGCGGGCCGCGCGCGCCCTTCGATCTTCGCTTTGTCATCTCTGCATTTCCTCTATGGATATTATAGCATTGTTTCCGGCAAACTGACAACAAGTTGCAAGAAAATTCGCATGTAATAATTCTATAAGAAGTATTTATGCGCTAATGATGCGTGTTTTATTTTGACGAAAAATGTAAACTGATTGGAAGGGGGAAAAGAAAATATGCTATATGAAGATTTGGGCAAGCGGGTCAAGCAGCAGCGCAAGCTGGCGCAGATGACGCAGGAAAAGCTTGCGGAGAAGGCGGGGATCAGCTTTGCCTTTGTCGGACACATCGAGCGGGGCACGCGCAAGGCGAGCCTGGAGACGCTGGTGAAGCTCGCCAACGCGCTGAAGATCTCGCCCAACATACTGCTGCAGGATTCGCTGGACGACGATCTGCTGGGCAGTTCGGTGGAGATGCCGGAGAAGCATCGCCGGTTGATGCGCGAAATCTCCGAGCGGATTCTGGAATACGAAACGGACGAAAAGTGAGAACGAGCGGGCCGCCGCGCGCGAGGAATCGCGCAGGGGCGGCCTTTTCGCGTCTTGCCATGCGAACCGCCGAATGGTATAATATTTCCGTAACTCAATTTTGGAGGAAGGGGCGGAGAAACCATGAAGAGATTCGCAACCCTGCTGTTGTCCGTTTTGCTGCTGGCGGGCGCAGTCTGCGCTGCGGAGGAGGCGGATAAGACCGTGCCGGACGCGATTGTCATCCCGGCGGCGGACGCAACGTTCACCGAGGGCAAGGGCGTATCCATCGAGAACAAGAAGGCCGCGACGGAATACGACGCGGAGCACGGCATGATCGTGAACATCGCCAGGGACGGCGAGATCGTCTACACCGTTCCCGAGGGCGTGGAAGGCACGTTTGACTTGTATCTGACCATCTCCAGGATCATGGCGCAGTTCACCTCCCAGCCGTTCTCCTTCAGCGTCAACGGCGGCGAGCTGTTCTCCGTGCCCATCGACTGCGAGGTGTACGCGGATTCCATCGCCGCCTATCGGGACGACGGCGATGAGGAAAATGTGGGCGAATGGTTCGACGACGGCCGCTTCCTCGTGGCCGAGGGCGTGGCGCTCAGGGCGGGGGACACGGTGAAGGTGGTCGCCAGCTACGGCGCGAAGGCCGCGATGCTCAAGGGCATGGTGTTCCCGGGCGTGGCTGAGCTGACGCTGGCCCCCGCGGGCGCGCCGATGGCGACGGGCTACGATTATACGATCCAAACGCCGGCCGAGCCCGATCCCGACGATCCGCTGTCCGGCCTGCACATCCTCTGGATCGGCTCGTCCGTGACCTATGGCGCGCAGGCCAGCGGCCACTACTCCATGGTGGATGCGATCGCGGACAACCATCCCGGCACGGTCTGCGAGAAGTATGCCATCAGTGCTACTACGCTGGTGAACCAGTCCGACGATTCCTACGTGGCGCGGCTGATGCGCATTCCGAAGGACAAGACGCCGGATCTGGTGGTCGTGCAGCTCTCCACCAACGACGCGACCACGGGCAAGCCCTTCGGCGAGATCGCCGAGGGCACGGACATGGCCTCCTTCGACGACACCACCATCGCTGGCGCGATCGAGAAGATCATCGCCTACGCGCAGGAGACCTTCGGCTGCCACGTGGTGTTCTACACGGGCACCTACTGTGAAAAGGAGAACTATCCCGAAATGGTGCAGCTGCTGCTGGACATCCAGGAGAAGTGGGGCATCGGCGTGATCGACATGTTCAACAATCCCGAGATGACCGCCGTGTACGGCACCGAGCAGTACGATCAATACATGTACGACGAGGTGCATCCCTACAAGATCGGCTACGTGGAGTGGTGGACGCCGGTGATCGAGAAGGAACTGGCTTCGTTCGTCGTGCAGCGCTGACGCGCGGCGCGCGGGAGCGGGCCGCGGTTGGACAGAATCAGGAGCAAGGCTTGCTGGATGGGAGGACGAGCGATGTACAACGTAATCATGGACTGCGATCCCGGCCACGACGATGCCATTGCGCTGCTGCTGGCGTCCCGGGCGGACAACATCCGCATCCTCGGGGTCACGACGGTGGCGGGCAACAGCACGCTGGAGAACGTGACGCGCAACGCGCGGCGGGTGCTGGACTATGCCGGCGTGACGGACGTGGACGTGTACGCCGGGGCGAACAAGCCGCTGATGCGCGAGCTCTACCGTCTCACCGGCGCGATCATCCACGGGGAGGACGGCCTCGGCGGGCCGGAGATCCCAGAGGCCGTCACGCCGGTGCGGCCGGAACATGCGGTGGAATTTATCATTCGCACGCTGCGCGAGTGCCCGGAGAAGGTGGTGCTGGTGCCCACCGGGCCGCTGACGAACATCGCCATGGTGTTGACCCAGGCGCCCGACGTGAAGGAGAAGATCGAGCGCATCGTCATCATGGGCGGCGCGATCTACGATCCCGGCAACGTGACCTCCGCCGCGGAGTTCAACATCTACCAGGACCCCGAGGCGGCGCGCATCGTGTTCCAGAGCGGCTGCGACATCTATTTGAATACCCTGGACATCTCCATGAAGGCGGTGTTCTATGAGGAGGACAAGGAGCGCATTCGCGCGAAGGGCGGCAGGATTCCCACCTTCGTGGCGGAGCTGTTGGACTTCTTCGGCGCGACCCATGTGGAGCACTTCGGCTTCTTCGCCTGCCCGATTCACGACGCGCTCTGCGTGGGCGTGCTGATCGACGAAAACCTCGTGACCTGGGAGCACACCTACGTGGACGTCTCCGTGGCGGAGGAGCTGACCCGCGGCGAGACCGTGGCCGACCTTTGGAACGTCACCGGCCACGCGCCTAACTGCCACATCGCCCGCACCGTGAACCGCGAGCGCTTCGTGGAGATGATCACCGAACACATGGGCAGGTCCTACGTATCCAAGGGGCGGCCCTGAGCGCCGGGAAATGAGAATGTTTTTCGGAAATTGTGTAGGTTTGTCAAACATCTTGGAGAAGAAAGGCAAGTAAAGATTCCTGCGGGGAGAGCCAATTGAGAGGACGCATCGGCATGGAGTTGGAGCGGCGTTGATGGACGGCGAGCTGGGAGCGGAAGTC
>CANQEW010000050.1 GCA_947596085.1 uncultured Clostridia bacterium
GAGTGCATCGGCGAGGGCCTGCAGGCCTTCTGCATCCCTGGCTCCGTCGCCGATCAGCGCAAGGTGGGCCTGGGCCACGGCAATCTGGCCGCCATGCTGCTGCGCGAGGAGACCGAGTGCTTCTGCTTCCTGGCCGGGCACGAGTCCTTCGCCGCCGCCGAGGGCGCCATCGGCATCGCCCGCAACGCCAACAAGGTCCGCAAGACCCCGCTGCGCGTGGTGCTCAACGGCCTGGGCAAGGACGCCGCGATGATCATCTCCCGCATCAACGGCTTCACCTACGTGCAGACCAAGTTCGACTACAAGACCAGCGAGCTGAAGGTCGTCAAGGAGACCCCGTACTCCAACGGTGAGCGCGCGAAGGTCAAGTGCTACGGCGCGGACGACGTGCGCGAGGGCGTGGCCATCATGCACCACGAGAACGTGGGCGTGTCCATCACGGGCAACTCCACGAATCCGACTCGCTTCCAGCATCCGGTCGCGGGCACCTACAAGAAGGAGTGCTGGGAGCAGGGCAAGAAGTACTTCTCTGTGGCCTCCGGCGGCGGCACCGGCCGCACGCTGCATCCGGACAACATGGCCGCCGGTCCCGCCTCCTACGGCATGACCGATACCATGGGCCGCATGCACAGCGATGCCCAGTTCGCGGGCTCCTCCTCCGTCCCGGCGCACGTCGAGATGATGGGCCTGATCGGCATGGGCAACAACCCGATGGTCGGCGCGAGCGTCGCCGTCGCGGTTGCCGTCGAAGTCGCGCAGAATAAGTAATCATTCGGCAAGCGGGGCGCCTGTCCATGGGACGGGCGCTCTTTTGCTGCGCCGGAGGAGCGAACGCCTCTTGAGATTCGCTTTTTCGCTTCAATGAACCTTGCCGGTCGGAGTTTGCCAGACGCGTTGCGGATAAACCGTGAACCGGAAAAGCGCGAAAGGACGGCGAGACGGGGATGGAATTCGACGAGGCGATGTGCTATAATGCTTAGACGGGGCGTGGCGCGGAACGCGGATACTGTCCCGTGAAACGCGCGATACATATATGGCGATGATGGCTGTCGAAGGGAAAGAGCGCTTATGAAATTGGGAACGCACGGCTCGTTCCGCCGGGAACGTTCGGATACCGTTCAATTGCTGGGGACGGCCCCGGTGGGGCGGCTGTTGCTGCGGCTGGCGGGCCCGGCCGTGGTGGGGCAGCTGGTGAATCTGCTGTACAATATCGTGGATCGAATCTACATCGGCCACATGCCGGGGGTCGGGCGCATCGCGCTCACCGGCGTGGGCCTCTGCCTGCCGGTGGTGACGCTCATCGCCGCCTTTGCCATGCTGATCGCCCAGGGCGGCGCCCCGAGGGCCGCGATCTCCATGGGGGAGGGCGATTTCGATCGCGCGGAACGGCTGATGGGCAACTGCTTCACCTGCCTCATCGCGGCGGCCGTCGCACTCACGAGCGTATTCTGGCTTCTGGGAGAGAAGCTTTTGTGGCTCTTTGGATGCAGCGAGGACACCATCGTCTATGCTCTTCCCTACATGCGCATCTACGCGGGCGGGTCCGTGTTCGTGCTGATCGCGTTGGGCATGAATCTCTTCATCAGCACGCAGGGATTCACGCAGTTTTCCATGCTGTCCGTGCTGATCGGCGCGGGAATCAACATCATACTCGATCCGATTTTCATCTACGGGCTCCACATGGGAGTGCGGGGCGCGGCGTACGCGACGGTCATCGCCCAGGCCGCCTCCGGCCTATGGGTGGTGCGCTTCCTCACGGGCAGGCGAACGAAGCTGAAGCTGCGGAGAAAGTACCTCCTGCCGAAGGCGGAGGTGATGCTTCCGTCGCTGGCGCTGGGGCTGTCTCCGTTTGTCATGCAGGTCACGGAGGCGCTGCTGAATATCGCCTTCAACCATTCCCTGCAGCGCTACGGCGGGGATCCAGCCGTCGGCGCGATGACCGTCGCCAGCACGGTGATGCAGATGGTGTGGATTCCGACCCAGGGCCTGGGGCAGGGGGCCCAGCCCATCATCAGCTATAATTACGGGGCGAAAAATCCCGAGCGGGTGCGGCAGGGATTCTGGGCCCTGCTGCGGGTGAGCTTGGGCGTGCTGCTGGCATTCTGGGCGCTGGTGCAGTCGTTTCCGGTGTTTTTTGTCCGCATCTTCAACAGCGATCCAGCGCTGCTGGAAGTTGCCGTGTGGACACTGCGGCTGTATACGGCGGTATTGGGACTGTTCGGGATTCAGATGGCCGTGCAGCAGACCTTCATGGCGCTTGGAAAGGCC
The DNA here is from genome assembly GCA_947596085.1 of uncultured Clostridia bacterium. Classification (GTDB taxonomy): domain Bacteria; phylum Bacillota; class Clostridia; order Christensenellales; family Aristaeellaceae; genus SFTH01. The sequence goes on from CANQEW010000050.1 coordinate 2,269, forward strand.
AGGGCGTCCCTGTTCATCGCGTGCCTTCGGAAGGTCGTGCTGTTGATTCCGATGATCTTTATACTGCCGCACTTCTTTGAAAACAAGGTGTTCGCCGTCTTCCTGGCGGAGCCGGTCAGCGACGCGATCTCCATCCTCGTTTCGGCAATCGTCTTTGCGCTGGTGTTCCCGCCGGAGATGGCGAGACTGGAGAGGCAGGCAAAGGCCGGGAACGGGAGGGACGGCCGCTGAAATAACCCGGAAGCTCGCCCACGTGGTATCGCAGGCATCCTTCTGACATATGCTGGTGCTTCGTTCAATGCGCAACGGAAACCCCGTTTCTTTATAATTGAGGCCTGATTTTCGCACTGGCCAGGTTTTTATGCACATCATGACATCTTTGACCTAAAAATGAGGTGCTTTTGTTGTGTTTTTTAATGTTTAATGGAGTATAAAGGCTTGATGTTTTGGAATGAAGGTGTTATAATACACTTGTAAAAATGGAAGATGTGGGAAGGAGGAACCGTTGTGGAGCTGGAATTGAAGGATTCCGCCGTTGCCGGCGCGCAAAGCGCGTCCGGGAGGCCGCTCGTTCTCGTGGTGGATGACGATTCCTTCAATCTGCGAATCGCCAAGAGGATACTGGAGAAGGAATATGACGTCGCCGCCGTCTCCTCGGGCAAGGATGCGCTGGAATACCTGCACCATGCGATCCCGCAGATCATTCTGCTGGATCTGCACATGCCGGAACTGGACGGACAGGAGACCATGCGGATCATACAGATGGTGCCCGAATGGAAGAAGACTCCCATCATCTTCCTGACCGCCGACACCGACGCGGAGACCGAGAAGGCATGCTTCAGCATGGGCGCGGCGGACTACATCGTCAAGCCCTTCGTGCCGATGGTCATGATGAGCCGGGTCAGCCGCATCATCGAGCTGTACAGCCTGCGCGACCATCTGGAGGATATGCTGGAGGAAAAGACGCGGCAGATCAAACAGATGACGCTGAATTCCATCCTCGCCATCGCCAACACCATCGACGCGCGCGACAGCTACACCTCGGGCCATTCCCGGCGCGTGGCGGACGTGGTCGTGCAGATCGTGCGGGAGTTGGATTGGAAGGAAGAGGAAATTCACAACATCCACAACATCGCGTTGCTGCACGACATCGGAAAGATTGGCATTTCGGATGCCATTCTGCGCAAGCCCGCGCGGCTGACGGAGGAGGAGTTCGCCATCATCAAGCGCCATCCCACCATCGGCGGCGCCATACTGAAGGATTTGACCACGCTCAAGAACGTGTCCGACGGCGCGCTGTATCATCACGAACGCTACGACGGCCACGGCTATCCCTTTGGCCTGCAGGGGGAGGACATTCCGCTGTGCGCGCGGATCATCTGCGTCGCGGACAGTTTCGACGCCATGTATTCCACCCGCGTATATCAGAAGCGCTTGGATCTTCCCCAGATCATCGAAGAGTTTATTCGCTGCCGCGGCACGCAATTCGATCCGAAGCTGGACGATCTGTTCGTGTACATGCTGCAGCACGGCAAGTTAAAGAATGTGAGATAAGCGGGGCGGCGCATGCAGGGAAAACAAACTGCCCAAAAACCGAATAATAAAAATAAGCGAATCGCGGCGCTGATCGCCGTCATCATCCTCCTCATGATGGCGGCGATGGTGCCGGGTTTTGTCAATGTGTACCGCACAACCACCGGTCAATCGGAGGAGATCGGCAATCTGCGCATCGAGACCATCGAGGCGAACTGTCAGAGGGTGTTGGATAAGGCCGAGAACGATGTCGGCCGCGTCGCGGCGAACATGGAAAAGCTGCTCGAAAGAAACGCCAGCGAGGCCGAGATCCGCTCGTTTTTGCGCGCGCAGCAGGAGCTGGAGATTCAGCTGTCCGGGGGCAGCTGCGAGGGCGTGTTCTGTACGGTGGGCCGGCAGGTGCTCATCTCCGGACAGGACGCGCCCGAAAACTATGTGCTGCAGGACCGCCCCTGGTATCGCGGCGCGCTCAGCACGCCCAAGGGCGAGGTGTTCATCTCTCCCGTCTATCAGGACGAATTCACCCTCGGCTGGCGCATCACTGGCGTCGTGCGCCTCTCCGACGGCAGGACCATCGTCGGCCTCCATTACGGCCTGAAGGAAATTCAGGAATTGATCGAGGAGATGAGCAGCGACGAGTTCGGCGAGGTGCTGATCGCCGATGCCGACGGCCGTATCGTGAGCTATGCCGACACGAGTCTGCTGGGCAAGACCATCGCGGAGGCGCTTCCGGCGTACAAGAGCATCTTTCTGCGCGCCTCCTCCGGCGAGAGCGGGGAGAGCTCCTTCGCCTACGGCAACGACAGCACCATATTCTGCAGCGACGGCAAAAACGGCTGGTATGTGCTGATCAAGGTCGACAATCTGGATCTCTATAAAACCAGTAACATGCAGATCTGGTTCGGACTGTTGGTTCTCGGATTGACGCTGATCGTCGTGATCGTCTTCTACGTCCAGGGCTATCGTCAGCGCCGCCGCGCCGAGCAGGCGCTGGATGAAAAGGAAGAGTTCCTGACGAATCTGTCCGATAAGTTCCACGCGCCGCTGAACCGCATCCTGGAGTACGGCAACTACGATTCGCTGACGCGCACAGACGATCTGCAGGAGATCGCGGATGGCATTCGCGAGGCGGGGGAGAGCCTCTCGTCCATGATGGATGACCTCTTTTCCTATTCCAGCATCCGCGGCACGGAGGATCCCGGCGACCGGAGGAAGCGGAGGAGCGAGCACTCCAAACTGACCCGCCGCTGGCCGCGGCTGGCGGTCATCATGGTGTGCGTGGTGACGATGTTCGTCGTGATCTTCTCCACGATCAGCATCAACCTGCGCCTGAGCAAGGCCCTCCTGGAGCAGGAGGCCCGGACGTGCTGCGACAAGGTGAATTCCTGGGTGCAGGAGCAGAGGGATATTCTGTACATGTTCGTCAACACCACCGCGGTGGAGCCGAGCGTCGTGGAGGATTACGACCACATGGTGAGCTACCTGGATAATGTGAACAAGCATTATCCGGGCATCTCCGCCGTCTATATCGCCAATCCCGACTTTGCGCACGGCCACCAGATGGTGATGAACAACGGCTGGATTCCGGACGCGGATTACGCGGTAGAGACGCGCGACTGGTATCAGGGCGCCATGACCACCGACGATTACTATCTGACCGAGCCCTATCTCGATTTGCGCACCGGGGAGTACTGCGTCTCTCTGACCAAGGCGGTCTACACGGACGACGGCGAATTCCTGGGCGTGTTCGGACTGGATTATTACGCGAACGCGCTTACCAGCATCCTGGACGGCGAGGATATCGAGGACGGTTACGTCTTTCTGGCGGATAAGGACGGGCAGATCATCGGCCATCCCAACGTGGATTACCGGAACGCGAACGTGAGCGATCTGCCATACTACGACGCCTATACCGGCGCGGACATCGTTCGGATCCGGGATTACACGGGGAAAATTTCGGTCTGCACGGCGATGGAGGAGAGCTCCTCTCACTTCCACGTCGTCATGGTGAGGGATTGGCTGAGCGTGTATGGACGCATGATGCATGACGTCGTGCTGATCATCATTCTGTTCAGCATCTGCATCTTCGCGGTGAACTCCATCATTCTCAAGATGGTGCGTCTGCAGCGCGAGACCAACGAGCAGCTCCGGGAGGCCGCCGACGCGGCCCTGCAGGCGGGAAAGGCCAAGTCGCACTTCCTGGCGCAGATGAGCCACGAGATCCGCACGCCCATCAACGCCATTTTGGGCATGAACGAAATGGTGCTGCGGGAGTGCGAGGACGAGGATATCCTGGAGTACGCCAGCGGCATCCAGAGCGCGAGCAACACGCTGCTCACGCTCATCAACGGCATACTGGACTTCTCCAAGATCGAGGACGGCAAGATGGAGATCATCCCCGTCAACTACGACGTGAGCCTGCTGCTGAACGATCTGGTGAACATGACTGCGGAGCGCACGAAGGCCAAGCAGCTCTCGTTCGTGCTGGAGATCGATCCCAAGCTGCCGCAGATGCTCTTCGGCGACGATATCCGCATCCGTCAGGTCATCACCAACCTGCTGACCAACGCGGTCAAGTATACGGCGTCGGGCAGCGTCACGCTGCGCATGTGGGGAGAGAGCGAGGAGGGCGAGCGCAACTTCCTGCTGTGCGTGGAGGTGGCCGACACGGGCATCGGCATACGCGAGGAGGATTTGGAGAATCTGTTCAACTCCTTCCAGCGGTTGGATCTGGAAAAGAACCGCAACATCGAAGGCACGGGCCTCGGCATGTCCATCGTGCAGAGCCTGCTGCGCATGATGGACAGCGAGCTCGAGGTGGAGAGCGTCTACAACGTGGGCTCGACCTTCCGCTTCAAGCTGCCGCAGAAGATCGTCTCCCCCGAACCCATCGGCGACTTCAATCAGAAGCGCCGGCAGGCAATCGCTCAGAGGCGCGCCCAGCGCTACCTCTACGCGCCGGACGCCGATGTGCTGGTGGTGGACGATAACCGAATGAACATCCGGGTGGCCACGAGCCTGCTCAAGCGCAACGGCATTCGCCCGGACACCGCGGACAGCGGCAGGGAGTGCATCGACTGCGTGCGGAAGAAGCGATACGACATCATCTTCCTGGATCACATGATGCCGAAGATGAACGGCATCGTCACGCTGCGGGCGATGCGCGACGACGGACTGCTGCCGGATGACACGGTGGTGATCGTCATGACGGCCAACGCGGTGGTCGGCGCGCGGGAGGAGTATCTCAGCCAGGGCTTCCAGGACTACATCTCCAAGCCGATCATCGTATCGGCGCTGGAGGAGTTGCTCGCCAAGTACCTGCCGCCGGAGAAGGTGAATTATAAAAACACCGCCGACGACAGCAAAAAGGCCGCGGACAGCGGGGCCGCGAGTGCTCCCGAGAGGGAGCAGGGCGGCATGACGCAGCCCGTCACGGTGGTTGTGTCGCCGCCCGCTCCGGGATCGATGGGCGGAGATTCCGGCGAGGATCTCTTCACGAAGCAGGAGCTCAAGGCGTTCCATGAGCGCATTCCCGAGCTGGACGTCTCTACGGGCCTCAGCTATTGCGGCGACAGCAAGGACTTTTATCTGGAGATGCTCGGCGAGTATGTGAACTCCCAGATGGCGGACGAATTGGACGGCTATTACGCGGCTGGGGATTGGGAGAACTACCACACCAAGGTGCACGCGTTGAAGGGCTCCTCGCGCACCATCGGCGCGACCGCGCTGGCCGATCAGCTGCTTCAGCTGGAATTGGCCGCGCGGGACGGCGGAATCGAATACATCCGGGCGCACCACGTGGAGGCGATGATGAACTATCGGAGCCTGTTGGAGGAGGTGCGCGGAATCGAGGCGTGATCGCATCGCGCCGCGAGAGCCGGGATCACCCGCGGCCGGGTGCCCGACTCTCTTTCTGTCCGAATGAAGCCTCATTCTTTGCGCGCGGCTGAAAACGCGCGCGCTTCCCGGTTTAACAGCGATAATTTCTCCCGGCGGCTCATATGCTGGAACAAATTCGATTTCGGGGGGAGAGCTATGCCGCTGAACATCGTCAAGAAGGAGATCGAGGCCGAGCGGGAGATCGGCTACAAGTATTTGCAGGTGCTGGGGCGCGCGGAGACGCTGGTGCCCGGCGCGGGCCGCGAGGCCATCGAGGTGCTGCTGTGGGACGCCAGCGCGGCCGTCATCCGCGCCGACGTGCAGAGCGACCGCGTGGTGCTCGACGGCAGCCTGAGCTGCCAGGCGGTCTATCGGCAGGGCGAGGAGAACACGCTGCGCGCGCTGTCCGCCAAGTCCTCCGTCAGCCAGGTGACGGAGATCCCCGGCGCGCAGGGCGGCATGCTCTGTCGGGTGCAGCCGGTGGTGGAGAGCGTGGAGGCGCGCTACGAGAACGGCCACATGGTCTTTCTGGTGGGGCTCGGGCTGCACGTGCGGGTGATGAAGCTGGAGCCCGTGGAGGTGATCGAGAGCCTGGAGGGCGCGGAGGGCGTGGAGACGCGCTACGTGGAGCTGACGCTGACCAAGCTCGCCGCCGAGGCCACCGAGACCGCCGTGCTCACCGAGCGCGTGGAGCTGCCCGCGTCGCTGGACGCGCGGGCGACGCTGATGGACTGGGGCAGCGTCGCCGTGGACTCCTGCGAGCCCGATCTGGGCGGCGTGCGCGTGAAGGGAAGGGCGCAGGTGGAGACGCTGATCGCCAGCGGCATCGAGGGCCGCCCGGGCGTGCTGGTGAAGCATCCCATCGAATTTGACAAGCTGATCGAGCTGCCCGAGTGGCTGAGCCAGAGCGCCAGCGTCACGCCGTCGATCCGCTCCATCCGCACGCAGCTCGAACCCTCCGATGGAGAGGAGGAGGGAATGTTGATGATCCAGGCCGACGTGCACTTCTCCATCGCCGCGAATTTGAGCGAGCAGGTGCGCGCGCTGGAGGACGCCTACGCCGTGGGCGGCGGCGCGGTGGAGGTGGAGAAGCGGTCGCTCGGCGCGTGCACCGCCGCCATCTGCCGGAGAACGAGCGACACCGTGCGCGGCACGGTGCTGCTGGAGGAGGGGGCGAGCGCCGTCGGCAGCGTGATCGCGGTGCGCGCGCTGCCGAACATTGCCGAGATTCGCTCCGAGAACGGCCGCAGCCGCGTCAGCGGCCTGCTGGACGCCACCGTGCTCTACATGCCCGGAGGCTCCGACCGCCCCGCGTCCGCGCGCACGAGCCTGCCCTTCGAGATCGAGCTGCCCGGCGAGCTCGACGACTCCGCCGCCGTCTGCCTGAGCGTCGCCTCCGCGGAGGCCAACGCGCTGATGGGCGACCGGCTGGAGATGAAGATTGGCCTGTGCGCCGACTGCGAGGCGCGCGTGGAGGGCGAATTCGCGCTCGCCGGCGAAGTCCGGGAGGCAGAGGCCGCGCCGCGCAGGCACGGCTACGTGATCTACTGGCCGGAGGCGGGGGAGGACGCGTGGAACATCGGCAGGCGCTACGGCGTGCCGGAGGCCGAGGTCGCCGAGAGCGCCGGCGACGAGGTGGCGCCGGGCAAGCCTGTGGTGCTGCGGGTATAGAGCGCGCGAAGGCGCTGCAAGGCCGCCGGCTCGATGGAGCCGGCGGCCTCGATGGGTCCATTTCAGGAATGTCAATCGATCAGCGTCGATTCCCGTCCGCGTCGAAGGCGCGCTTCAGCGCGCGCTCCGTGAAAAAGATGGAGGCAGCCACGAAGATCAGTTGCAGAATTTCCGCTGCGTTGCCCGCGACGGAGACCGCCGTTTCGCCTCGGCTGCGGACGGCCAGCATCGCGGCGACCGAGAGGGGCAGCGAAATCCAGCCGCCGGCGCGCCACAGCCTGCCGCAGTAGCGATGCGCGAAATCCCAGGTATCGCGGTTTTTCGCGGACATTGGCGAGCGATAGCCAAAGGCCCCGTTGATCCTCTTCGGTCCGCCCTTGCGGAAGCGGTTTCCCAGGCCGACCATCGTCAGTGGCAAGAGCAGTACCATGCCCAGCATGAAGAACCAGAAAACCATCGCGCATCTTCCCTCGATTTTTTTACTTAGATTTTAGCATGCCCGTTATGGACTGTCAATCTTCCCCCCCCCGAATCAAAACGCGCACAGAACAAGCCGGAGTTCCAACGGACTCCGGCTTATTCTGTGCATGGGTTTACGACGCGCTCTCCCGCTCGGCCTTGATCCTGCGCGCGTTGGCGAGCATGAGCTTGAGACGGTTCTCCTGATTGACCCGCGTCGCGCCGGCGTCGTAGTCGATGGCGACGATGTTGACGTTGGGATTCCTGTCCTTGATGGGCTTCATCATGCCCTTGCCGCAGATGTGGTTGGGCAGGCAGCCGAAGGGCTGCGTGCAGACGATGTTCTCCGCACCCGAGCGGGCCAGTTCCAGCATCTCCGAGGTCAACAGCCAGCCTTCGCCCATCTTCGCGCCGATGTTCAGGTAATCCTTGCCGAGCTGGACGGTCTCCTCGAAGGGCGTGGGCGCGCGAAAGCGGCCCTGCTTCCGAATTTCGTCGATCATCGCGCGCTTGCAGTGCAGCAGGTACTTCCACGCCAGCGTGTACGCGGCGTAGGCCGGCCAGCGAACGCGGCGGTAGAGCTTGTAGTCCATGATGTTGTTGTAGACGCAGTAGAGACAGAAGTCCAGCAGCCCCGGCACATCCACCTCCGCGCCCTCGCGCACCAGGAAGTCCTCCAGGTTGTTGTTGCCCAGGGGGGAGTATTTGACGAAGATTTCGCCCACCACGCCCACGCGCACGGTGTCGCGCGCCTCGCACTCGACGGTGGCAAAGTCCTCCAGAATCCTGCGATAGTTGCGCTTCAGCGCACCCAGGCCGCTGTGCCCGCCCGCGCCGAGCTCCCGGCCCAGGCGCTCGGTCCAGACCTCGGCCTTCTTCTGCGCCTCGCCGGGGTGCAGCTCGTAGGGGCGCAGCTGGTTGACCAGCGTCATCAGCAGATCGCCGTAGAACACGCCGCACATGATCCGCTTGAGCTTTCCCACGGACAGCCGGAAGCCGGGGTGGTCCTCGATGCCCGCCAGGCTCAGCGAGATCACCGGCACCTGCGGGTAGCCCGCCTTCGCCAGCGCCTTGCGCAGCAGCGAGATGTAGTTGGATGCGCGGCAGCCGCCGCCCGTCTGGAACAGGATCAGCGCCACCTTGTCCGGATCGTAGCCGCCGGCCTGCAGCGCGTCGATGAATTGGCCGATTACCAAAATCGCCGGGTAGCAGGTGTCGTTGTGCACGTATTTCAGGCCCGTCTGCGCGATTTCCGGCCCGGATTTCTCCAAAAGCTCCATGTGGTAGCCGTAGGTGCGCATCACGTTCATGATCATCCGAAAGTGCATCGGCAGCATCGTGGGAACGAGTATGGTGTGGGTGTCCTTCATCTCCTCGGTAAAGGCGATGTAGTTCTTCTCCATCTGCGCCAAGTTCAGCGCCCCCTCTCTTCCAGCGCGCCCAGCAGGCTGCGCAGGCGGATTCGCACCGCGCCCAGGTTGGTGATCTCGTCGATCTTGATCTGCGTGTACAGCTTGCCGCCGTCCTCCAGAATGGCGCGCACCTCGTCCGTGGTGATGGCGTCCAGGCCGCAGCCGAAGGACACCAGCTGCACCAGCTCCACGCCGTCGTGCTCCGCGGCGTAGCGCGCGGCGCGGTAGAGGCGGGAGTGGTAGGTCCACTGGTTCAGCACGTGCACGCTCTGCTTCGGTTCGAGCTGGCACACGCTGTCCTCGCTGACCACGACGAAGCCCAGGCCCACCGCCAGTTTGTCGATGCCGTGGCCGATCTCCGGGTCGGCGTGGTAGGGGCGGCCGGCGAGGATCATCACGCGCTTGTCATGCTCCTTCGCGTATTGAAGTGCGCGCTCGCCCTCGGCGTGGATGCGCGCCATCCACGCCTCGTAGGCAGTAAAGCCCGCATCCACGGCCTCGCGCAGCTCGCGCTTGGTAAAATGCAGCCCGTGCGCCTCCAGTCCCCGGCCCAGCGTGTCCGAGAGCTGCTTCGGGCTGTCCAGGCAGAGGTAGGGGTAGAGGAAGTCCACCTGCTTGAGGCTATCCATGTTGCCGTGCAGCAGCTCCGCATAGTAGGCCACGATCGGGCAGTTGTAGTGATTGTCGGAGGCGTGTTCGTCCACGTTGTAGCTCAGGCAGGGGTAGAAGATGCGCTCCACGCCCGCCGAGATGAGCTCCTCGATGTGGCCGTGCATGATCTTCGCGGGATAGCAGGCCGTGTCCGAGGGGATCGAAAACTGGCCCTTCTCGTAGGTCTTGCGGGTGGAGAGCGGGCTCAACACCACCTCGAAGCCGAGCTTGGTGAAGATCGCGTGCCAGAGCGGCGCGAGCTCGTACATGCCCAGCGCCAGCGGCAGGCCGATCTTGCCCCGGGGTCCGGGTGTGCCCCGCAGGCCGGAGAGCATGTCGCGCTTGAAGGCGTGCAAATTCGGCAGTTCCTCGATATTCTTTCCGCCGCCCGCGCCGCGCTGGCACTGGTTGCCGGAGATGAAGCGGCGGCCGTCGGGGAAGATGTTGATCGTCAGCCGGCAGTGGTTGGTGCAGCCCTTGCACACGGCGGAGTTGGTGTCATGGCGGAAGTGCATCAGCTCCTGCAGGCTGATGAGGCTGCTCTTCTCATGGCGCATGGCGTGCAGCGCCGCGCCGTAGGCGCCCATCAGGCCGGCGATGGCCGGGCGGATGACCTCCGCGCCCATCTCCTGCTCGAAGGCGCGCAGCACCGCGTCGTTGAGGAAGGTGCCGCCCTGCACGACGATGTTCTTGCCCAGCTCCTCCGGGGAGTTGGCGCGAATGACCTTGTACAGCGCGTTGCGCACCACGCTCACCGACAAACCGGCGGAGATATCCTCGATGGTCGCGCCGTCCTTCTGAGACTGCTTGACCGACGAGTTCATGAACACCGTGCAGCGCGTGCCCAGATCGACCGGCGCCCGGGCGCGGATGCCGTGCTCCGCGAATTCCGAGGCCGTGCGGCCCATGGAGCGCGCGAAGGTCTCGATGAACGAACCGCAGCCCGATGAGCAGGCCTCATTGAGCATGATGGAGTCAATCGCGCCGCCGCGGATCTTGAAGCATTTGATGTCCTGCCCGCCGATGTCCAGGATGAAGTCCACGTCCGGCCGGAAGTGGCGCGCGGCGGTGTAGTGGGCGATGGTCTCCACCAGGCCCTCGTCGCAGCGGAAGGCGCTCCTGATGAGGTCCTCGCCGTAGCCCGTGACCGCGCAGCCGCAGATTTGGATGCGATCCCCGCACAGGTCGTACACGCGGCTTAGCTGGGCACGCACGATCTCCACCGGATTGCCCTGGTTGGAGGCGTAGTAGGAGTAGAGGATCTCCTTGTCCCGGGAGATCAGCACCAGCTTCGTGGTGGTGGAGCCGCAGTCGATGCCCAGCCAGGCGCCGCCCTCGTAGGAGGCAATGTCGCGCTCGGCCACGCTCGCCTTTGCGTGGCGCGCGCGGAAGGCCTCGTAGTCGGCTTCGGTCTCAAACAGCGGCGGCAGGCGGTGCGCGCCGGACGCTCCCTTGCCGATGCTGTCGCGAATGGCGCCCACGATGGAGTCGCAGTCAAACTCTACACCGTTCTTCTCCGCGTAGATGCACGCGCCCAGCGCCACGGCGAAGCGGGCGTACTCCGGGAACACCGCGTTTTCGTCGGAGAGGCCCAGCGTCTCCTGAAAGCGCTCGCGCAGTCCTTTGCAATAGTACAGCGGGCCGCCGAGGAACATGACCTTTCCCTCGATCTTTCGCCCCTGCGCCAGGCCCGCGATGGTCTGGTTGACCACCGCCTGATAGATGCTGGCGGCCACGTCGGACTTGTTCGCGCCCTGATTCAGAAGCGGCTGGATGTCGCTCTTGGCGAACACGCCGCAGCGGGAGGCGATGGGGTAGAGGCGCTCATGGGTGAGGCTCGCGTCGTCCATCTCCCGCACGCTCATATTGAGCAGCACGGCCATCTGGTCGATGAACGCGCCGGTACCGCCCGCGCAGCTTCCGTTCATGCGCTCGTCCAGGCCGTGATCGAAGAAGATGACCTTCGCGTCCTCGCCGCCGAGCTCAATCACGACGTTGGTGTCCGGCTCGAACCTGCGCACGGCTTCGCCCGTGGCGTAAACCTCCTGCACGAAGGGGATGCCGGCCGCCTCGGCCATGCCGAGGCCCGCCGAGCCGCTCACGGAGGCATAGAAGCGCCGGCCGGCGAGCTGAGGCCGCATCTCCTCGAGCATCTCCAGCGTCTTTTGGCGCACCTGCGACAGGTGGCGCTCATACCGTTCGTATAAAACCTGTCCGCCCTCGGTGAGGACGACCTTCGCCGTGGTCGAACCGATGTCGATTCCCAGCGAAAGAGCGAGCTTTTCTGACATAACAACCGTCCATTAAATCCAAATATCCATATACATTGTAACCATTCAATGTTAAGTATACATCAATCAATGGGATAAAAGTTTGTGTTTCCATTAACTGCATGCATAAAATGCGCCGCCGGTTGCGCGGCGGCGCCAAAATTTAAACGTTGTGGCTTCAGGCCATCTTCTTCAATTCGTTTTTGAGCTTTTCAATGATGCGCTTCTCCAGCCGGGATATGTAGCTCTGGGAGATGCCCATCATGTCGGCGACCTCCTTCTGCGTATGCTCCTTCTCCGAGCCGAGGCCGTAGCGCAGATTGACGATGTTCTTCTCGCGGTCGTTGAGCGTGCGGATGGCGCTGTAGAGCATCTCCTTTTCAATGGAGTTGTCCAGATCCCGCGAGACCAGATCCGGCTCTGTCCCCAGTATGTCCGAGAGCAGCAGTTCGTTGCCGTCCCAGTCCGTGTTGAGCGGCTCGTCGAAGGACACCTCGAGCTTCAGCCGGTTCGTCTTGCGCAGCACCATCAGGATTTCGTTTTCGATGCAGCGCGAGGCATAGGTGGCCAGCTTGATGTTCTTGTCCGGATTGAAGGAGTTGACGGCTTTGATCAGGCCGACCGTGCCGATGGAGATCAGATCTTCGATGCTGATGCCCGTGTTTTCAAATTTGCGGGCGATATAGACGACCAGCCGGAGGTTGCGCTCGATCATTGTTGCGCGGGCCTGCGCGTCGCCGGCGTTCACCTTGCGCATCATCGCGACCTCCTCCTCCCGGGTCAGCGGCGGCGGGAGCAGGTCGCTGCCGCCGATGTAGCAGAGCGAACCCCTTCGAAATTGTACGACGAGTCCATAGATGGATTGGCGGACGCTGGAAAATCCCATGACGATACCCCCTTAATTTCAATTTGATCCTCGAACGAAGGCTCTGCGCGCGGGGCGCCGCGTCCGCGAACTCCGGCGGCGCGAGCGCGCGCGTCGGGCCCGGAATGCGGCCGGGATAGATGCCGACCAGGCAGTCCGGGGCGACGCCCGCACCGCGGATCTCCAGGCGGTCGGGCCGGAAGCAGCGCAGCTCGCCGGCGCTCCCGAGCACACCGAAGGGCAGCACGCGCACCTCGCGGGGGTCGAGCCTCCGCGCCGCCTCGAAGAGCTTCGGGGCCGCAGACGCCTCCACAATCAGCACGGGCAGGCCGCTTCGGCGGTCCCGGAGCCGGTTGCCGGTGTCGATGAGCGCGGTGAAGCTGCCGGACATGCCGTCTCGCTCCACGTACAAGTCTACGTTCCAGCGAGTGCGGACATTCCGGCGGCGGCGCGCCACCCACATCAGCATAAGCATCGCTGGCGGGGCCAGCAGTGTCGCGCGCCGTCCGCCCAGGTCGGCGAGACCCGCGCCCGCCGCGAAGGCGCACATCAGGCAGGCCGCCGCCTCCGCCGCGCCGGAGAGGCGGCGCGCGTCCACGAGCACGGCTCCGCAGATCAGGCATACCGCCGCCTGCGCCAGTGGGCCCGGCGGGCCGAGGAGCGCCGATAGGAGCGTGCAGGCGGCCAGCAGCGCCTCCGACAGCGCCAGGCGCAGGGGTCGCAGCGAGCCGAAGCCGAGCTGCACGGCGCACAGCGCGCACAGATCCATCGCGAATTCGATCATGCTCCACATGATAGCGCCTTGTCCCTCGCTTTCCAAGCAGGAATTGTCGTAAATTTCCAGGGCGGACTTCGTCAAAAACCGCCGCGTCGGGCGATTTTCGACGCGGAAAGGGGCGCGCGGCTGAATGAAAGGCCTCGTTCGGGAGCGACCGGCCGCGGATTCCTCCTCAAACGCGCGCATTCGCCTGGTTTTTCGCGCTTTCGACGTCTGACGAAAAATCTTGACGGAGCGATTTCGATTGCCGAAATAATGCGAAGAAAGTTTTGTCGATTTGTGTCCTTTTTGCGCAAACCGCCCCGGCTAGCGCATAGGCTGGAGGGGAGGGGGATGCCTGTGACCTTTACGGAATTGAAGCAAAAGGACGTGGTGAACGTCCGCGACGGCCGCCGTCTGGGCAGGCCGATCGATCTGATCCTCAGCGACGCGGCCGTGGTCGAGGCGCTGGTCGTACCCGTGAACGGAGGCTTCCTGAACCTGCTCAAGCAGGAAAAGGAAGGCTGCCTCGTGCCCTGGGGCCAGATCATTCGCATCGGCGACGATGTGATCCTGGTCGACCTGTGCGAAAACGATTATCCGGATGGGACTTGCGAAGGAAATTCCAACTAATTTCTTTCTAATGTGAAAAAAAGACTAGACGAAGGGGCGATTTTTGTGTATAATAATGCTGTATGAGGTGAGCGCTAAGATGAGGTGTGTCTTTTGCAATTGTCTGCAGAGCCGCGTAATCGATTCCAGGCAGAGCGAAGATGGAACCAGCATCCGCCGGCGCAGGGAGTGCGAGCGGTGCGGACGGAGGTTCACGACCTACGAGCGCATCGATCTCGTGCCGCTGATGGTCGTGAAGCGGGATCAGACGCGGGAGCAGTTTGATATCAACAAGCTCCGCGCGGGGATCATCAAGTCCTGCGAGAAGCGCCCCGTGCCGTTGAGCGAGATCGACAAGCTGGCCCGCGATATCGAACAGAAACTCTACGCGCAGTCCGACGCGGAGATCACCAGCGTGATGATCGGCGAATTGGTGATGGAGGGGCTCAAGGTGCTCGACGAGGTCGCCTATGTGCGCTTCGCGTCGGTCTACCGCCAGTTCCGCGACATTCAGACCTTTCGGGATGAGCTCAACAAGCTGCTCACCGACTGACATTGGGTACCGCTGCCGGCAAGCCAGCCGGCGGATCATGCCAATACAATATGGAAAGAGGATACGCACATGGCAAATGAACTGATTCTGGCCGTTGACGACGAAGCTCATATTCTTGAACTGCTTTCGTTCAACCTGGAGGCCTCCGGCTATCGGGTTGTGACCGCCGCCACGGGTGAGGATGCGCTCGTGGTCTGTGCGCATGAGCGTCCGGCAATGGTGCTTCTGGACATCATGCTCCCCGGGATCGACGGCATGGAGGTTTGCCGCCGCCTGAAGAGCGCGCCCACCACCGCCGACATTCCGATCATCATGCTCACCGCCAAGGGCGACGAAGTGGACAAGATACTGGGCCTGGAACTGGGCGCGGACGACTATATCACCAAGCCTTTCTCCGTGAGGGAGCTGATCGCGCGCGTGAAGGCGCTGCTGCGCCGCGCCGCGCCGCAGAACGAGGAGGAGGGCATCCTGCACGTGGGCGGGCTCACCATCGACGTGGGCAACTACGAGGCTTTCCGCAACGGCGAGAAGCTCTCGCTGACGCTCAAGGAGTTCGAGCTCCTCAAGCTCCTGGTGCTCAGCCGCGGCAAGGTGCTCACCCGCGACTTCCTGCTCGACCGCATCTGGGGCTACGAGTTCTACGGGGAGACCCGCACGGTGGACGTCCACATCCGCCACATTCGCCAGAAGCTCGGCGACGACGCCCACTACATCGAGACCATTCGCGGCGTGGGCTACAAATTTAACGACAGGCAGGAAAATCGCCTATGAGAACAAGGGTTGCATCCATTGTAACCCTGTTGACGCTGATTCTGCTGGGCACACTGCTGGCGGAAGGCTGCGCGGTTCTGGCGGATGAGAAGAACGGCGACACCCGCCGGAACCTGGATTTGGCATGCTGGGCGATGAGCGCGAAACTCGAAGGGGAGACCGCCGAGGAGCGCGCCGCCGACCTGTCGGAGATGGACCTGGAGGACCGCGGCATGGTCGCGGGGCTCTACAAGGCCAACGGCAGCGCGGACTACGTGACGGATGGGAGCGCGTTGCCGCTCTCGGAGGAGGACATCGCCGGCGTGCGGCCCGAGCGCGTGAACGTCTACTCCCGGAGAAACTCCGGGGGCAGGCGCGCATATTACGCCATCTATCGCTTCGATGATGGCGCTTTTTTGCTATTCACGCGGGAACACCTCACGGGCATCAGCGTCCTGTTTGGCAATGGACTGCTCAGCGCGTTCGGGGTGCTGATCATACTGCTGCTGTTCTACCTGCTCGCCATGCTCTTCTCCAGCGCGCGCCGGGAGGAGATGGCGCGCCGCGTCATGTCTGCGCTGGACGACTTCGCGGACGGCAAGTTTGATGCCCGTGTGAAGGCGATCTCCGGCAGGGAGGAGGACGCGGAGGTCTACAACGCGGTGATCGGCCGCATCGCGGACCGTGTGCACCGCCAGACCAGCCAGAACAACGCCATCAACATGGCGCTCAATCAGATGCAGAACGGCATCATCGCGGTGGACGACAATCTGAAGGTGATTCTGGTCACGCCCGTCGCCAAGAAGCTGCTGGGCATCATCGGTTCGCCCGAGGGAAAGCTCATTTCGGACGCCTCGCGGGACGTGCATCTGGACGACGTGTTCAACGAGGCCATGCGGCAGGCGGGCGTGTACACCAACGAGGTCGCCGTGCGCAACGACATGGGGCGGGGCCACCGTCCGCTGCGCTTCTACGTCTCGCCCATGCGCAACGACGGCCGCGTCGTGGGCGCACTGGCCATGGTCGAGGACATCACCGAGATTCGGCGGCTCGAACAGGTGCGCACGGACTTCGCCGCAAACGTCTCCCACGAGCTCAAGACGCCGCTGACCTCCATCCGCGGCTTCGTGGAGACGCTGGAGAACGGCGCGATCGACAATCCGGAGATGGCGCACAAGTTTCTGCGCATCATCATGCTGGAGACCGAGCGCCTGACGCGCCTGATCAACGACATCCTCTCCATCAGCAAGCTCGAATCCGGCGAGGACGACGTCGTCATCGAGCGGCTGCAATTGGACAAGATGGCCTTCGACGTGGCGGACATGCTGGCCATACACGCCACGGAGAAGGACGTCTCCATCGAATGCCATCTGAACCGAACGCCCGTGTATATCATGGGCAATGCCGACCGGGTGGAACAGATGCTGATCAACCTGATCGAGAATGCGATCAAGTACAACAAGCCGGGCGGATCGGTGACGGTGCAGGTGTTTTCCAACGGGGTGGACGCCAGCGTCGCCATTTCGGATACGGGCATCGGCATCGCGCCGGAGAACCTGCCCCGGCTGTTTGAGCGCTTCTACCGGGTGGACAAGGGCCGCTCCCGCCAGATGGGCGGCACGGGGCTGGGCCTGGCCATCGTCAAGCACATCGTGCGCTCGATGAACGGCCAGATCGAGGTGCACTCCACGCTGGATGAGGGCACGGAGTTCCTCATCACGCTGCCGCTGCCCCCGGAGAAGAACCCGGAAGTGGACACGATATTCGACAACGAAGCGATCATGGATAACGACAGAGCTTGAATTACGGAGACTAACTATTAAAAGTCAAGGGGTTTAGCAACGAAATGAAGAATTTTTCTATTGTGACCCCGCCGCCCTTGAC
>CANQEW010000051.1 GCA_947596085.1 uncultured Clostridia bacterium
ACTTCAACTATAACAGATGTGTCCAGTCCCTCTCCTTTTTCTTCTTCTCCTTTCCAATATGTATTGTAATCCTACAATGATAAGTCGTAAGAAGACCATTTATATAATTGCATTTCTCTCTAAATTCGCATATACTATAATATGGAATTACAAAACAGAAAGGACTGAATTGCAATGCCGCGCCCGAAAGGATCAAAGAATAAGCCCGTGCTTACGATTGATGAGCGAATTGCCCGAGTGACTGTCGAAATCGAATCCTTGCAGGAGCAGATCAAGGAGAAGAAGGCCGAGCTTAAGCAATTGAACGACGAAAACGGCCGAAAACGATCAAAAGCGGCTTATGGCTGCGGTGCTGGCCAGCGGGAAGACCGTCGATGAGGTTATTGAAATGATCAGCGGATCATAAACCTCCCTCTCAGTAAAAACTGAGAGGAAGGGATCATATTGTTTTCATAGCTTCTTCTTATCTGAGTGCTTTTTAGTTGATTGCTTTAAGAGTAGAATTGAGCGTTAATTTGGAGTAGAATGGTGTTCGCTTCAGTTTTATGGCTATACTTTTTAGTTAAATCATTCGTGAGTTCTCTTCACTTTTTTCTCAGGATATATCTTCTTGGGTGTGTGAAGGGGTCTGAATATAATGTAAGGTTAGTGATAGAAGATCATGATAGTGTTTTTGTATATGGAATATGTGCTGATAAAACATAAAGGGGTTCAAACAGACACTTTTACAACGCAGAGCAATGAAAAGGAATGTGGAGAATGAAACAAGAGATACTGTTAAAGAACAGCTCATTACAGTTAACAAGCATTGCTGCTCAAGTAGCATCAATAGTAAGTGCGCATTCCATTGTTCCGGATCGTTGGAAGGAAGCTATTGCGCCCTTTGCATTGCTAGAAGATTTGCAAGAGATAGCAATGCGGCAGCATCAATTGATGCAAAAAGAGGGTTGCGCATCCGAATGGAGACTTGGTTTACTGAACGGCATATCCTGTTTTGCGGATCGTCAGGTAACATGGACAGGTGCGATACTCTCCGAATTGAAGGATCAGATTGAGGAAGATGCAGGGGAAGGCGGGGGTGAAGTAGAAGAAATTGAGGGAACAAGTGCAGTTGCTCTAATACCTCAATACATAGGATATACTAGACGGAAAAATGTTGGAATTGCGCCCGAAGAGGGTCTTGAGAAATCTGTAATCGTTGAAATTACGGAGAAGGGGAAAAAGCTCATTGAGAATGTTGTGAGGATCAATAATCTTTGTGAAATTAATGGGAAAGAGAAGCTTTTCAAATATACGGGAAAGATGGTGCTTACTTCGTCGATAATGGGGAGCCTTATTTGTTCGAATAGCGAGCATTTTGGCACAATGATCGATGGCATTTATACGATATTCTATGAGAATATAGAGCATATTAAGGCTCTATGTTCCGATGAGACGGTTCAAAATGAGGATGTTTATCAATGTCTTTTCCGAGCAAAAGATATACGTACAGATTTGAGGCACGACTATGAACACGGGAAAGAATCTAGAATAAAAAAGAAGAGGAAAGCGATTGCAGATTGTTATAAACACTATACCAATAAACCTTTTCCGGATCAGCAAAGGGATTATGTTACGTTGCAACGAAAGATGTACGACGAGTTTTTATTCTTAGAGGAGCATTTGATTGGCATCCTATGTCAAGAGGATAATCAGTTGAATGATGAAATAGAATAAAGGTTCGCAATGAAATTATAAGCTGTGATCATTTAGTCTTTATCCAATAAAACAAAAGTATAGAATAATCAAGCCCTCTGCTGACAGCAGTGTTAGCAGAGGGTGTTTTTTAGAATCTAAGAGTGAATCAGATAAATAAATCGTGACAAATTCCCATAATAATATTATAATGCATATATGGAGGACGTAGATATGGTTGTAAGACAAGTTCTACAGCAGGCGCAAACCTTTGGATTCTATAAGGCTAAGATTATTAATATGGCAGAGGTGCCATTTGACTCTGCTTTTCGCAAGTATTGTGAAGATAACCGCTGTGGGGAGTATAATGCTAATTATTCTTGCCCTCCGATGTGCGGTTCCCCCGAAGCGATGGAACGCCGCTTAAGAGTATATAAAAGAGCGCTTGTTCTGCAAACAAAGTGGGATTTAGCTGATTATCAGGACCAAGCATCAGTGCGCAAAGCAGAAAATTCACACAATATAGCAATGATTGGTTTAATTGACAATATGCGACGTGGCGGACATAATGGAGTTATGTGCGGAGCAAGTTGTTGTTCCTTATGTGAGGCATGTGAGATGAGAAATGGTCGTCCATGCTTGAGGTCAAATCTTAAGTTTTCATGTATGTCAGCGTACTGTATTCATGTTAAGAAGCTAGCAGAACAATGTGGGATGGAATACTCTCGCGATGACAGGAAATTGATGTCTTTGGATTGTATGCTTTCTAAAGAAGGCATTGTACTGAAGAAATGGAATTATCAATAGAACGGAGGGGAAAGAGTGAAGATACTTGTTATTGGAAATGGATTCGACTTGGCCCATGGGCTGCCTACAAAATACAGTGATTTCCTTGATTTCGTAAGCGCATTTCTGAAGCGTGCGAATGACAAGGAGAGTTGGGGTGGGGAAGATACATCATTTGGCGTGTATTTTTCCCGTGTCGAAAAGGAACAATCTAAGCGTTATGAAGAATATATCAGCTTAGCTTCTGAAAACCGTTTATTAGATTATTTCCTCAATATCTATGAAGAACGATGCATGAATGGGAAGAATGGGTGGATAGATTTTGAGGGTGAGATTAGTTATATCATAAAAGCTTTGGATATTGCATTGAAGGAATATAAGGAGCAAGTTGAAGAGGGAAAGCAAGTCATTTCTTTTTTCCCATCATATGTGGATAAGATAACTCGTCAATTTTTGCTTGTCAAAGAGGATGGTATGGAGCATCAATATAAAATACCAGACAGTTTTATAGATGGAAGAGTCGATGATCTCCTCAAGGATTTGAATAGAATTACGCGGCTTCTTGAATTGTATCTGGCAGATTATGTTGGAGAGCTGAGAATTGAAAATCAATTGCCAGAATTTATCAAAAGGTCGATGACACATGTTTTGAGCTTTAACTATACGAATACTTTTCGGAAACTATATGATCCGGAAGGGAAAATGCAGTATTGCTATATTCATGGGCAGGCAAAAAGAGATGGAGATGTTGATGGGTGCAGCCTTGTCTTGGGTATTGATGAATACTTGCCAGATGAGCGTCGAGATTCTGATAACGCATTTGTTCGGTTTAAAAAGTTTTATCAGCGAATCTACAAAGTGACAAGTTCAGAATACTTTGATTGGATTGACGATTACGAAAAATATTTGGGAACAACACGCATGAAGAATGATCTATATATTTATGGACATTCCCTTGATGTGACGGATAAGGATGTACTTCAGTATCTGATTCTATCGACCAATATGACAACATATATATTCTATTACAGCCGCGAGGACTTGGCTAATAAGATAAGCAATCTCGTAAAAATCATAGGAGAAGATGAGCTGATACAACGGACAAAGGGAAAAATGAGATCAATTCAATTTTGTAAGACAGGGGCGACAGCGGATCCATGGAGCAAAAATGATTCGGAAGTAAAAGAGATAGAAGATCTGCTTAACTAATGCTGAAATGTGATTGCAGAGTCGAATTCTTCTGTAGCATAATCTACTTAACTGATGCTGAAGATTGGATAATAATGAACGATGTTTTTTAAAACTCTAAGAATCAATAACTCACAATCCACCGGATACTCACAATAATGCCCTTTTGAAATGCCGTTATCAATTTGTTATCAGAGAAAAGGTCGATGCCTCGAAAACCCTTGTAAATACGGGGTTTTCGAGGCATCGTGTCTCATTCCCACTCAATACTCGCCGGGGGCTTGGTGGTGACGTCCAGTACGACGCGGTTGACGTGGGGAACTTCGTTGACGATGCGCGCGGAGATGGTGCGCACCACGTCGTAGGGGATGCGCGCCCAGTCGGCGGTCATGAAGTCATCCGTGGTGACCGCGCGCAGGGCGATGGTGTAGTCGTAGGTGCGCTCGTCGCCCATCACGCCCACCGAGCGCACGCCCGTGAGCACGGTGAAGTATTGGTGGATTTCCGAATCCAGGCCGGCGCTTTTGATCTCTTCCCGGAGGATGGCGTCGCTCTCGCGGACAATATTCACCTTCTCGGGGGTCAGGTCGCCGATCACGCGGATGGCCAGGCCCGGGCCGGGGAAGGGTTGGCGCCAGATCAAGTCGTGGGGCAGGCCCAGCGCCTCGCCCAGCGCGCGCACCTCGTCCTTGAACAGCATCCGCAGCGGCTCGATCAGCTCCGTGAAGCCCAGTTCCTTGGGCAGCCCGCCCACGTTGTGATGGCTCTTGATGACCGCCGCGCCGGTGGCCTGGCCGCTCTCGATCACGTCCGGGTAGATCGTGCCCTGGGCGAAGTAGTCGAGCTTGCCCAGCTTGAGCGCCTCCGCCTTAAACACTTTAATGAAGTCCGCGCCGATGATCTTGCGCTTGCGCTCCGGGTCGGTCACGCCCGCCAGATCGGCGTAGAACAGCTCGCTCGCGTCCGCGCGGACGAGGCGCACCGGGAAGGTGTTCGTGAACACGTCCACCACCTGTTCGCTCTCGCCCTTGCGCATGAAGCCGTGATCCACGTATACGCAGGTCAGCCGGTCGCCGATGGCGCGATAGATCAGCGCTGCCGCCACGGAGGAGTCCACACCGCCGGACAGGGCCAGCAGCACCGTGCCCGCCTCGCCCACGGCCTCGCGGATGTTGGCGATGGCGGTCTGCGCGTAGGCGGCCATCGTCCAGTCTCCGGCGCAGCCGCAGAGGTTCAGAAAGTTTTGGATGACCGTGCGGCCCTCGTCGGAGTGGGTGACCTCCGGGTGAAACTGCACGCCGTAGATGTGGGAAGCGTCGTTCGCCATGGCGGCGACGGGGCAGGTCTCGCTGTGCGCGATGGGGCGGAAGCCCGGGGGGCACTGCGCCACCTGGTAGGTGTGGCTCATCCAGTTTGAGGAGGCCGGGGACATGCCCGCGAGCAGGCCCGTCCGGTCGTCCATCGTCACGCGGACGCGGCCGTATTCACGCTGCGCCGCGCGCTCGACCCGGCCGCCCAGCAGGTGCGCCGTCAGCTGCATGCCGTAGCAGATGCCCAGCACCGGCACGCCCAGGCCGTACACGCCCGCGTCGCAGCGGGGCGCGTCCTCGGCCAGCACACTGGCCGGGCCGCCGCTCAGGATCACGCCCGCGGGCTTCGCCGCGCGGATGGTTTCAATGTCCGCCGAGTAGGGCAATACCTCCGAATAGACGTGGCACTCGCGCACGCGCCGCGCGATGAGCTGCGTATACTGTCCGCCGAAGTCGAGAATGATGATCTTTTCCGCCAAGTTTTCCTCATCCTCCCATGGAGATTCTACAAATATGATAGCGTTTCGCGCGTGTTTTGTCATTGTAGGATCAGTTAATTTTGCGACGCGGGCAGGATTTTCCCCGCAAAGCAGCGAAGTTGAATAAGGGTTTTTCTGCGCCCCGCGCGGGAAAATAGAGGCTTGCCTCCCCACAGATACGGAGGAATTTCAATGAGCAATTGCGCGATCGTCGGCATCAACTGGGGCGACGAAGGCAAGGGCCGCATGGTGGACTACTTTGCGGACCAATATCAGGTGGTCGTGCGCTATCAGGGCGGCAACAACGCCGGCCACACGGTCATCAACGAGTACGGCAAGTTCGCGCTGAACCTGCTGCCCTCGGGCATCTTTCATCCGGAGACCATCAACCTGCTGGGCGCGGGCGCGGTGGTCGATCTGAAGCACCTGTGCGGCGAGATTGAGAAGCTGCGCGCGGCGGGCGTGAAAATCACGCCGGAGAATCTGAAGATCTCCGACCGCGCCATGATGGTGCTGCCCATCCACCCGGCGCAGGATCAGTGGGAGGAGGAGCGCCTCGGCAAGGAAGCCTACGGCTCCACGCGCCGGGGCATCAGCCCGATCTACGGCGATAAGTACATGAAGAAGGCCATCCAGATGGGCGATCTGCTGCACCCAGAATCGCTGCGGGCGCACTTAAAGAAGCTGATCGACTGGAAGAACACCGTGTTCGTCGCGGGCTACGGCCAGCAGCCGGTGAATTACGATGAGATTCTCGAGTGGATCGAAACCTGGGGCGGGAAGCTCAAGCCCCACATCTGCGACGCGTTCGCACTGCTGGAGGCGGCGCAGGCGGCGGGCAAGAGCGTGATGTTCGAGGCCCAGCTGGGCGCGCTGCGGGACATCGACTACGGCATCTATCCCTACACGTCGTCATCGAATCCGATCTCGGCTTACGCGCCGGTGGGCAGCGGCTGTCCTTTTTTGAAGGTGGACGAGGTGGTGGGCGTGACGAAGGCCTATTCCACCTGCGTGGGAGAGGGCCCGTTCGTGGGCGAGCTGGACGGCGACGCCGCGCACGATCTGCGCGAGGCGGGCGCGGAGTACGGCGCGGCGACGGGACGGCCGAGGCGCGTGGCGTGGTTCGATATTCCGGCCACCCGCTACGGTACGAAGCTGCAGGCAGCGACGGCGCTGGCGCTGACAAAGATCGACGTGTTGAGCTATTTGGACGAGATTCCGGTGTGCGTGGCCTATAAGTTGAACGGGGAAATCATCGACCGCTTTCCCTACACGGCGGATCTGGACGACTGCGAGCCGGTGTACGAGACGCTGCCGGGCTGGAAATGCGACATCTCCAAGGCGAGAATGTGGGAGGAGCTGCCGAAGGCGGCGCGGGACTACGTGGAATTTTTGGAAGAGCGCGTGGACTGTCGGATGAAGTATGTTTCGGTGGGGCCGGAGCGCGAGGCGCTGATCATCAGGTAAGGAAGCGGGGGCTGTCCGCAAGGGGCGGCCTCTGTTTGTCGGTGAAGCGAAAATCGGATACAGCCAAAGCGCGGCAGCAGAAGGGAGAATCCAAGGAACCTCAGGTTCCTTGGTGGGTCTGGGCAAAGCCCAGCGGGTCTGGGCAGCGCCCAGCGTAACCCCAAGCGGCCCGCGCGAATCATCCAGCGTTCACCCACGCGAACAGACGCTTCTTCGCCTCCAATCGCGGGCCGCCGCGGCGCTTTTCGGCTTGGAAAGCGTGGCTTTCCAAGCCGAAACAGCCGCAGCTAACTCTCCGCGACGCCCCAAAACCCCAATCCCCCAGGCAAACCAGAATTTCGCAGAACATCGATTTTTATAAAAAGGTTGTAATTGTATGGAAATACGGCAAGAACGAGCAAGCGATTATAATACCGTCTTCCAGGTCGTAACAGAAGCGTTTTCTCACGCGGAACACAGCGATGGAAACGAGCAGCAGCTTGTGACCTTGTTGAGAAGCAGCCCTTCCTTCATCCCGGAATTATCGCTTGTGGCGGTGGACGAGGGAAAAGTTGTGGGTCATATCCTCTTTACGAAAATCGCCATAGGCGAACACACGGAACTTGCCCTTGTGCCCCTGTCTGTTCTTCCAGCATATCAGCGCAGAGGAATCGGGCTGGCGCTGATCCAGGAGGGACATCGCGTCGCCAAACAGTTGGGATATGACTACTCGGTGGTATTGGGTTCCCCGGCGTATTACCCGCGGGCGGGGTATCTTCCGGCGAGCGCATACGGCATCCGAGCGCCGTTTGAGGTGCGGG
Organism: uncultured Clostridia bacterium; assembly: GCA_947596085.1. Taxonomy (GTDB): domain Bacteria; phylum Bacillota; class Clostridia; order Christensenellales; family Aristaeellaceae; genus SFTH01. Next base: position 7,705 of record CANQEW010000051.1, read on the forward strand.
ACGAAAACTACATGGCGTTCAAATTAAGGGACAATGCGCCTCAAGTGCGAGGCACGGTAAAATATGATCCTGCCTTTGGGATCAATTGATCGCTTTTCGCTTATCGGGATGCGGAGGATCGGAGGTTGTGGAGGAACGATATGACCGAAAGGGAAAAAATGCTTGCGGGATCGCTGTATGACTCATCCGATCCGGAATTGTGCGCATTGCTGGTGAAGGCGCGAAAGCTCGCGAGACGGTATAACCGGATCGACGAAGACGAACCCGAGCAGAGGGAAGCGGTTCTGCGCGAACTCTTGCCGAATAGTCCGTTTTTGCCGAGTTTGCAGGCGCCGGTCTATTTTGACTATGGCTGCAATACCTATTTCGGCAGATTTAGCGGCGCGAACTTTAATTTTACCTGTCTCGATGTGTGCCCCGTCCATATTGGGAACAATGTGTTCATCGGCCCGAATGTGACGTTGGCCACGCCCATGCATCCCCTCTTGCCGGAAGAACGAAATGTAAGGCAGAGACTGGACGGCGGTTATTACAATCTGGAGTATGCGAGGCCGATCAGAATTGAGGATGACTGCTGGCTGGCGGCAAATGTCGTGGTTTGTGGAGGCGTGACGATTGGCGCGGGCAGCGTGATTGGCGCTGGCAGCGTGGTTACGCGGGATGTTCCCCCTCGCAGCCTGGCGGTGGGGAATCCCTGCCGTGTCATTCGGACCTTGACGGATGCGGATCGAATGGAGCGATAGATTTCTGGTGGGCGAGCGGTGAGGAGTGTGTGTCGCGTGGATGAGAGTTAGTGGCGGCTCTTTTGGATTGGAAAGCCACTGGCTTTCCAATCCAAAAAATCGCCGCTGCGGCCCGCGATATGGAGACGATGATATGTTAATTGAGATTGGCCAAGCAGGGATCGGAGACGCGGGCCGCTGGGGAACGATGGTCTGAGCCGCAGGTGCCTGCTGGGCGCGGACTTTGGGGGACGCTGGGCGCCGCCCAGACCCGCTAAAGGGGCATCGCCCCTTTAGAATCCCTGCTGCTGCCGCGCTGGAATTGGAGCCTTTTGAGAATCAAGGGGGCCTTGCCCCCATAACGGAGGGATACATTTGAAGAACACCTATGAGACGCCCTTGAACAGCCGTTACGCAAGCCCGGAGATGCAGTACATCTTCTCTCCCGATCGCAAGTTCACCACCTGGCGCAAGCTTTGGGTGGCGCTGGCGGAGTCGGAGATGGAGCTGGGCCTGCCCGTCACGCAGGCGCAGGTGGATGAGCTCAAGGCGCACATCGACGACATCGACTACGACGCCGCCCGCCGCCACGAGGAGCGCGTGCGCCACGACGTGATGGCCCACGTGCTGGCTTACGGCGACGTCTGCCCCAACGCCCGGGGGATCATTCACCTGGGCGCGACGAGCTGCTACGTCACCGACAACGCCGACATCCTGATGCTGCGTGACGCGATGCGGCTCATCCGCGCGAAGCTGATCGAGGTCATGCGCCGCCTTGCGAAGTTCGCGCTGGAGTACAAGGATCTGCCCACGCTGGGCTACACCCACCTGCAGCCCGCGCAGCTCACCACCGTGGGCAAGCGCGCCTGCCTGTGGCTACAGGATCTGTACATGGACCTCACGGAACTTGACGACGCGGCGCGCGCGCTGAAGCTGCTGGGCAATCGCGGCGCGACGGGCACGCAGGTGAGCTTCCTCTCGCTCTTCGACGGCGACGGGAAGAAGGTGGATGCGCTCGAGGAGAAGATTGCCGAAAAGATGGGAATGACGGCCGTGTTCGATGTGTCCGGCCAGACCTATCCGCGCAAGCTGGACAGCCGCGTGCTGGGCGCGCTCTCGTCCATCGCCCAGAGCGCGTACAAGTTCGCGCAGGATCTGCGCCTGCTGCAGTCCTTCCGCGAGATTGAGGAGCCCTTCGAAAAGAGCCAGATCGGCTCGTCCGCGATGGCGTACAAGCGCAATCCAATGCGCTCGGAGCGCATCTGCGCGCTCAGCCGCCACGTGATGACGCTGGTTCAGGATGCCCAGATGACCGCCGCCACCCAGTGGTTCGAGCGTACATTGGATGACAGCGCCAACCGCCGACTCTCGCTGCCCGAGGCGTTTCTCGCCACCGACGCGGTGCTGGAGCTCTATGCCAACGTTGCGGACGGCATGGTGGTGTACCCGAAGATGATCGGCAAGCGCGTGATGGAAAACCTGCCCTTCATGGCGACCGAGGACGTGATGATGGAGGCCGTGCGCAGGGGCGCCGACCGCCAGGAGATACATGAGCGCATTCGCGTGCACAGCCAGGCGGCCGCCGCGCGCATGAAGCAGGAGGGACTGGAGAGTGATCTGATGGAGCGCATCGCCGGCGATTCCGCCTTCCCGATGGATCACGACCAGCTCGCCACGCTGCTGGCCCCGGAGAAGTACACGGGCCGCGCGGCGGAGCAGGCGGAGCGCTTCGTAACCAAAGTAATTCAGCCCATCCTCGACGGCGCGGAAGCCGTAGACATGGGCGAGATCAAAATCTGACCGGCAAACCCGTCAGCAGGATGGGATTCTTAAGGGGCGATGCCCCTTGAGCGGGTCTGGGCAGCGCCCAGCGGTATCTCTGTAACCCCGTCTCGTTCCCCAAGCGGCCCGCGCGCAAAAATAACGAGCGAACCTTCATCCCCAATCGCGGGCCGCCGCGGCGTTCCTTTGAATGGAAAAGCGGAGCGTTTCCATTCAAAGCCGCCGCCGCAAACTCTATCTCTCACCCTAACCACCCAAGCGACAACCCAACCCATCAAAATTCATGGAGGGAAACAGCGATGCAATTTGATCTGACCAAACTGGAATGGACGCGCCCGCCGAAGAAGTACGAAATCGGCGCGGACAAAATCGCCATCACCACCGACCTCTGGCAACGCACCTACTACGGCTTCCGCAACGACAATGCCCCGGTATTGCAGCTGCGCACCGACGAGCGCTACTTCTCCTTCACCGTGCGCACGGAGTTCGACAGCAAGCGCCGCTTCGATCAGTGCGGCGTGGCGCTGTACCTGGACAGCGATAACTGGCTCAAGGCCTCCATCGAATATGAAAACGACCGCTTCCAGCGCCTGGGCAGCGTGGTCACCAATCATGGCTATTCGGACTGGGCGACCACCGACATTGACGCGAACATCAAATCCATGTGGTATCGCCTGAGCCGCCGGGAGTCCGACTACTGCATCGAGTGCAGCGCGGACGGCGTGGAATTCAAGCAGATGCGCATCTGCCACCTCTGGGACGGCGCGGGGGAGATCACCTTCGGCATCTACGCCTGCTCGCCGGAGGAATCTTCCTTCGAGGCGCGGTTCACCCACATGGAGTTGGGCCCGTGCCAGTGGAAGGCGCACGAGTAGTCGAGAAATTCTGAAGCAACGAAAAGAGATAGATTGCACGCATGCAGACGGGAACCGTAAACATGGCCCGGGGCGACGTGAAGCGGGTGATCCTGACCTTCGCGCTCCCGGTATTTTTGAGCCAGCTGTTTCAGCAGCTCTACAACGCGGCGGACTCGCTGATCGTGGGCAACCTGCTGGGCAAGCAGGCGCTGGCGGCGGTGAGCTCGTCGTCGGCGCTCTTGCAGCTGCTCACATCGCTGATGATCGGCGTGGCGCTGGGCGCGGGCGTGGTGATCTCCCGCTACTTCGGCGCGGGGGAAGATGAACTCGTCTCCGACGCGATCCACACCACCGTGGCCTTCGGCCTGGCCGCGGGCGCGGTGATGACGGTGGCGGGCGTGCTGCTCTCGCCGGTGCTGCTGAAGTGGATGGGCACCGCGCCGGACGTGATGGAGGGCTCGGTATCCTACTTCCGCAACTACTTCCTGGGCTCCGTGGGCGTGATGCTCTACAATGTGTTCACCGGCATTATGAACGCGCTGGGCGATAGTAAGCGGCCGCTGTACTACCTGATCTTTTCATCGGTGCTCAACGTGATCCTGGATGTTCTGTTCATTGCGGGCTTCGGCATAGGCGTGGGCTCGGCAGCCACGGCCACGGCCATCTCCCAGGCGGCGAGCGCGTTTCTGTGCTGGCTGCACCTGCGCAAGCCCGGCACGATCTACCAGCTACGCGTGCGGGACGTGCGCTTCCACCCGGCGCTGATGCGCGAGGTGATCCGCATGGGCCTGCCCACGGGCATCCAGAACTCGGTGATCGCCATCGGCAACGTGACCGTGCAGAGCTACATCAACTCCTTCGGCTCGGACGCCATGGCCGGCTGCGGCGCTTACGCCAAGCTCCAGGGCTTCGCGTTTCTGCCGATCACCAGCTTTGTGATGGCGCTGACCACCTTCGTGAGCCAGAACCTCGGCGCGCGGGAGTACGAGCGCGCCAAGCGCGGCGCGCGCTTCGGCATAATCTCGACCATCGCCATGGCGGAGCTGATCGGCGTCGTGCTGATGGTCGGCTCGCCGATGCTGGCGCGAATGTTCAACAGCGACCCCAAGGTGGTGCGCATCGCGGTGGCGCAGTCGCGGGTGGAGAATCTGTTCTTCTTCCTGCTGGGTTTCTCCCATGCGCTGGCGGCGGTGTGCCGCGGCGCGGGCCGGGCCACGGTGCCCATGGCGGTGATGCTGTCCGTGTGGTGCGTGTTCCGCATCATCTTCATTACCGTGGGCATGCGCATCGTGCACGACATCCACATTCTGTTCTGGGCGTATCCGGTCACCTGGGCGATCAGCTCAGCGATCTTCCTGATCTACTATCTCAAATCGGACTGGCTGCACGCCTACGAGCGCGACGCGCTCCGGCGCTGAGTCGAAGGGAGGAGGTTCCATATGACCATCATGGAGGCTGTTCAGGCGCGCCACAGCGTGCGCAGCTATCTCGACAAACCCATCGATGCGCAGGCGGCCGCGGAGCTGCGGGCGATCGTCGATGCGTGCAACGCGGCGGGCGGACTGCGGATGCAGCTGATGCTGGACGATTCTGCGCCCTTCGGCGGGCTGCTCTCGAAGGTGGGGTGGCTGTCGAATGTGCGCAGCTATCTGGCGCTCGTGGGCGCGGACGAGGCCGATCTGGACGAAAAATGCGGCTACTGGGGCGAGCGCGTCGTACTGGAGGCCCAGCGGCGCGGCGTAAACAGTTGCTGGGTGGGCGGAAGCTGGAAGCCGGGCAGGAGCGCGGCGGAGGTTCGCCCGGGCGAGCGGCTGGCGCTGGCGGTGGCGCTGGGCTACGGCAGGAATCCGGGCAAGCCGCACAAGTCGAAGGCGTACGCGGACGTGGCGGACGCGCCCGGGAACGCCCCGGAGTGGTTCCGGCGCGGCGTGGAGTGCGCGCTGCTCGCGCCCACGGCGATCAACCAGCAGAAGTTTCGCTTCGCACTGGTCGGAGCGGACGGCGTGCGCGCGGCCACGGACAACGGACCGTTCGCGAAGGTCGATCTGGGCATCGCGAAATATCACTTCGAGCTCGGCGCGGGGGAGGCGCATTGGCAATGGGTGAAATGAAGTTGAATCCGAAGATGAAGTACCGCACCGGCGCGGGCGGGGACATGCTCTCGGTGCTGGGCTACGGCTGCATGCGCTTCACACGCAAGGGCGGCGGCATCGACCTGGAGAAGGCGGAGCGCGAAGTGATGGCGGCCGTCGACGGCGGCGTGAACTACCTCGACACCGCCTACATCTATCCCGGCAGCGAGGCCGCGGTCGGCAAGATCATTGAAAAGAACCATTGCCGCGACCGGGTGTACATCGCCACGAAGCTGCCGCAGTACCTGATCAAGTCCCGCGCGGGCATCGAAAAGACCTTCCGCGAGGAGCTCTCCCGCCTGCGCACCGATCACGTCGATTACTACCTCATGCACATGATCACCGACGCGGGCTCCTGGCGCAGAATGGAGGCGCTGGGCGTTCGCGAGTGGATCGAGGAGAAGAAGCGAAGTGGTGAGATTCGCCACATCGGCTTCTCCTTCCACGGCAGCACCGACATCTTTCTGGAGGTGCTGAACGCCTACGACTGGGAGTTCTGCCAGATTCAGTACAACTACATGGACGAGCATTCCCAGGCGGGCCGCCGGGGTCTGGAGGCGGCGCGCGCGAAGGGCATCCCCGTGATCATCATGGAGCCGCTGCGCGGCGGGCGGCTGGTCAACCTGCTGCCGAAGGAGGCGAAGGCGCGCATCGCCGCGCATTCGCGCGGCTGGTCGGCGGCGGAGTGGGCGTTTCAGTGGCTGTGGGATCAGCCGGGCGTGACAGTCACACTGTCCGGCATGAACAGCGTGGAGATGGTGCAGGAAAACCTGCGCGCGGCTTCGCGCTCGGGCGTGGGAAGCCTCACGCTGGAGGACTTCAAGCTCATTGACGCGCTCCGCGCCGACATCAACGGCAAGATTCGCGTGGGCTGCACGGGCTGCGGCTACTGCATGCCCTGCCCGCAGGGCGTGGACATTCCCGCCAGCTTCCGCTGCCTGAACGAGATCGCAATCGAGGGAAAGTTCGCGGCGAAGAAGGAATATTGGCAGACCACGGCGGTGCGCAAGGTGCCCGGCAGCGCGTCGCGCTGCATCGGCTGCGGCAAGTGCGAGCGCCACTGCCCGCAGGGCCTGCCGATCCGCGAAAAGCTCAAGGAGGTCGCGAAGGAGCTGGAGACGCCCATCTATCGCGCCGGCCGGCTGGCGATGAAGGTGTGGAAGCCCTGGTAAAGCAAAGCCGGGAATTTGAGTGAACTACGAATGCGAAACGGACTGCAGAAAGGGATTGCTGTCCGAGATCAAACCTTACGGGTTCACCCTGTTTATCAAAAGATACGAAGAAGCGGAGCTCCTGAACTGCCTTGAACGAAATGAAAGAAGGGGAATTGTCTACCACAGGGACGGGATTTTTGGCGATTACGATGACTTCCATGACGTCGAGGCGCTCATCCGTTTTATCAAAACCGGGGAAAACCGATAGGACCGACGGCCACCTCCTGCCGGGCATGAGCGGTGGACTTTGGCCCGTAGAGCATGGAGCCAAAGCCCTGCGCTGCGTTTCTGATGGTGGGTTGTGCGGAGCGGCGAAATCCACCCGTAGATCATGGAGCGGATTTCTGCGTTATTCCTTGGAATGGAGCGGCAAATCGAAGTTTGTTCGCGCTTTCGATTCGTACACGCGTATCGAAGCGTGAGGGGTTTGGAATCCCCACCGGGGATTCCATCAGCAAAAATCCTTGCGGATTTTCGCTGTTGCCTCACGGCAGGGGTGCCTGCCGGCGGCCTAGAGGGATATGGGGAGCGTCAAGCGCTCCCCGTTACCCCTCTGGACTCCTCCCTCCCCTTCTTGACCAGGGCTGCGGCCCTGGACCCGGGGCTGGGTTGTACTCCTTCAGCTTGCATCCGTTATCGGGCCGACAATACCGGCCCTCTGGGGCGCTTGGTTTTTGGAGTTAGTCTGCGCGGTAAATTCCTGTTTATCGGGAAACGTCCAAATCGGCATTTGCAAGAAGCAAATCCTCCCCCCCAAAACCCAAACGCAGCAGAGGGCCGGTCGAGGTCGGCCCGATAACAGAGGGCAACAATAGAAGCAGAACGCCAACTCCGGGTCAAGGGCCGCGGCCCTTGCCAGGAAGGGGAGGGGAGAATCCTAGGAGGGACCGGGGAGCGCTTGGCGCTCCCCCTCCCTTCTTGGGCCGCCAGCAGGCGCCCCTGCCGTGAGGCAGCAGCGGCGATGTGCGCATCGCCGCTGCCTGGAATCCCCAGTGGGGATTCCAATTTCCCCGACGCTCCTCAAAAGCGCATAAATTCCCATTTGATAGACGGTTAAACAAATGCCCTGCGTCGGGAATAAAATCTGTAGCATAAATCAAGAGGTGCGGCATGGAAGAAAAAGTGCGGCTTTCGGACATCGCTTCCGAACTGGGGCTCAGCACGGCGACGGTATCGTATGTGCTCCACGGCAAGACGGGCATGGTGTCGGAGCGAACGGCGATCCGGGTGCGGCAGGCCCTGGAAGAGCGGGGCTATCTGCCCCGCGCGGCGGAGGTGCTGCTGGCGGAAAATCCGGCGAAATTCGTTGGAGTGGTCATCCATGACCATGAGAAATACGAAGCCCACATCCTGGAGGACGCCTTTATCGCCTCGGCGCTCAATGCCCTGAGCGCCGAGGCGGCCGGGCGCGGCCTGCAGATGATGCTGAAGACCGCGAAGCGCCTGGATGAAATCGTCTCCTTCGCGACCATGTGGAACCTGGAAGGGCTGGTGCTGATCGGATTTTGCGGCGCGGATTACAAGCGCCTCCGGGAGAACATGCGCATTCCCTTCGTCGTCTACGACGCCTGCGGTGTCCAGACGGAGCGAACCTTTGCCGTCAACATCGACGACCGGGACGGCGGCCGGCAGGCCGGCGCATACTTCCGTTCGTGCGGCCATCGCCGCGCGCTCTGCCTCGCGGACAACGATGTGGACATGGATCGCGAGCGCTGGGAGGGATTTCGCCAGGGCTTTGGCGACGGCGCGGAATTCTGGAAGATTCCCATGGCAAAGGCGGAGCGCCGGGCGTTCTACGAGGAGCGCTTTTCGGAGCTTGCCGCGTTTACAGCCATATTTGCCGTGTCGGACTACTATGCCGTGGGCCTCTGTCACTTTCTGTCGAGCCACGGCATCGCGATCCCCGGCGAAATATCGGTGTGCGGCTTCGACGATACGCCGCTGTGCGGCCTGGTGTATCCCGCTCTCACCTCGGTTCGGCAGGACACGGCGGCGCGGGCGAAGTGTGCGCTGGACGCCCTGCTGCGCCTGCGGAGCGGGGAGACTTTGCCGCCCTCCGTCACCCTGCCGACGGAATTGATCGTGCGTGGAAGCACGCGGTGATTGTAATTCTGCACAAATTATATCGCTCTATCTTTGGCACAACTTACACATTTAAGTTTTGACTTGACGCATCCCCTCGGTTTATACTTGAACCGTAAGGGGGATGCAGTCATGAAAAGGCAAACTTTTTTCCGCTCCGTGTGCGCGCTTGCCATTCCCGTGGCGCTGCAATCCATGCTCCAGGCGTCCTTCGGCGTGGTGGATCAGGTGATGATCGGCCAGCTTGGAGCCGTGGAGGTGGCCGCGGTGGGGCTGGCCGGGAAATTCACGGGAATCTTCAACGTGGTAGTCTCCGCCGTCGGCGCGGTGGCGGGAATTATGATCTCCCAGTACATGGGGCAGAAGAACGCCGCCGAGACGCGCTGGAGCATGGTTCTCAATCTGCGGGTATGCTTCATTCTCGCCGCGCTGTTCATGTTGGCCGGCGTCGCCGTTCCGGAGCGAATTATGGGCCTCTACATCGAAAACCGCGCGACCGCGGAAGCGGCGGGGCGGTATCTGCGAATCGTCTCCGGCACCTTCCTCCCCGCGGCGGGGATCACCATACTGTCCACCCACTTGCGGTGCATGGAGAGGGCATCCATTCCGCTGTACGCCGGGCTCGCGTCGGCGGCGGTCAACACCGGCCTCAACTGGGTGCTGATCTTCGGAAAGCTGGGCGCGCCGGCCCTCGGCGTCACGGGTGCGGCGCTGGCCACGCTGATCTCCCAGCTCGTCTACTTCCTGGTCATTCTTGGAATGTATGCCAAATACCGCGAGCGGGCGGAAATCGCCGCGGCTCGTCCCTTCGACTGGAAACAGTACGTGTCCATGCTGCTGCCCCTGCTGATCAGCGAATTCATGTGGGTCGTGGGGGAGAACGTGTACGCGGGCATCTACGGCCATCTGGGCACCGACGCCTGCGCCGCCATGACGCTGACGAACCCCGTGCAGTCCCTGGCGATCGGGGCGCTGTGCGGCTTGAGTCAGGCTGCGGCGATCCTCATCGGCAAGCGGCTCGGCGACGGGGATAAGGACGCGGCCTACCGGGCGTCGAAAAAGCTTCTTCTCTACGGCCTGGTGGGCTCCATGTTGCTGTCCGTGGCGATCCTGTACATCGCTCCTTCATACGTGCAAATTTTCAATGTGGCGACGGACGTCCGGGAATTGACGGTTCAGATCCTCCTCGCCTATGCGCTGGTCATGCCATTCAAGGTGTTGAACATGATCATCGGCAGCGGCATCCTGCGCAGCGGCGGAAGGACGAAATACGTCATGGCCATCGACCTGATGGGCACCTGGCTCTTCGGCGTTCCGCTGGGCCTCCTCACAGCCTTCGCCCTCCGCTGGCCCATCCCCATGGTCTACCTCGCCCTGTCCCTGGAGGAGTGCGTGCGCTTCGCCGTCTCACTCGTCGTGTTCCAGCGGCGAAATTGGATGAATCAGCTGCGCGCGTGATCATGCAAAACAGCATTGGCAAAGCGGACGTTGCGCGGTAAAATAGAAGTGTGGTATAATCATCTTGCGAACAGGAAGTTGCGGGAGGAAAACGATGAAGGTAATCCACTTTTTTGAAAGCGACCGGCAAGAACACTGGCTGAAAGAGATAGGGAAAAGCGATTGGGACGCGGGTGCTTATCTGCATGAGATGCTCAGCAAAGGGACTTTTTTTGATACTGCTGGAGGAGATTCCGAGGTGCTGCTGTTGACGGATGGCGATGAACTGGTTTCTTTTTGCACATATGCGCAAAAAGACGATATTCAACCGACAGAACTGACCCCCTGGATGGGCTTTGTCTATACTTTCCCCCAATATCGAGGGCATCGCTGCATGGGATTGCTGTTTGAGGAAGTTGAGCGGCTCGCAAAACAAGAGCATGTCACAAAAGTGTATATATCGACGGGTCATGTTGGATTATATGAAAAATATGGCTGCGAGTATCGTACACAAATGCGTAATATGAGCGGAGAGACCTCAAGGGTATATGTGAAAAGGATTGAATGATGTTTTTTCATTCATCAGGAAACGGCCAGTCGGCGGGGTGGACGGTTTCGGCTACCGCGCTTGACAGACGGATTTTGGCCCTGAAGATCAAGGAGTAGAGTTCTGTATTATTCTTTGAGATGGAGCGGCAAATCAGGACTGGTGGAAGGAATGATTATGAGCAACACAGGAATTATAATTTTGGGAATCATGTGGATTTTTGCATCGCCATTATGGTTTTGGGCAGAAAATACTGCGATGGGCATTCTATGGTTGTGCGTAGGGATTATTGAACTAATCATCGCATTGATGAGACGCAATAACAATAGAAAACAAAAAAGCAAGTGAATTCCCATTTCATCGGGAAACGACTATCTGTTGGCGTCAATCATAGGTAACAGCGAGGGAGGAAGCTGTCAAGGGAAAGGGTGGAGATTTTCCGGCAGGGGA
>CANQEW010000052.1 GCA_947596085.1 uncultured Clostridia bacterium
TTCCCCTGCCGGAAAATCTCCACCCTTTCCCTTGACAGCCCCCTCCTTCGCTGTTACCTATGATTGACGCCAACAGAGGAGCGGGAAAATTTTCATGGTTCTATAGGTTGACAAAGAAGCAGCTCTGGAATATAATATGAGTAGAGTCCGCTGACCGATATGCGGGATATAAGTGGTCGGGTTGCAAATACTCCGCTGACCGATATGCGGGATATAAGTGGTCGGGTTGCAAGCGGTCTTGAAATATAGACCGCTTTTTTACAAAGGAGAATTTTCAAAATGGATAGCAGTGCCGTAATTGAATCGGGGCTATATATTATTTCTGAATCATTCTTTGTAGATTTCCCAGATCATCATTTGATGGGTAATAAGACGCAAAACCGCCCTCACTATTGTGCTATAAAAGATACGAGCACAGGTTTGTTCTGGATGATTCCAATAAGTTCAAGAGTAAACAAGTATCGTGCAATTATAGATAAACGTGAGGCCGAAGGGAAACCAAATGATTTGCTCCATATTGCGAGATTGGACAATGGTAGGCATGAGGTGTTCCTAATTCAGAACATGTTTCCTGTAACAGCCAAGTATATTGAGCGCGAATACATGCTTGCGGGGAGACATTTTTGTGTGACAAGTCAATCCGAAATGAGGGTTATCCGTTCAAAAGCGATGCGCGTGTTGAACTTAATTCACAGAGGATTTGAGTTTGGTTTTGAACGGGCAAATATACTAGAGATTGAGCAACATTTGCTAAATGGTACTACTATGCACCAATAAGGTCGCGCCTATAAAATGAACAGTAAGATGGTACGATAACACACCAAAGAAAAGCTCTTGAGGTGGAGAGTTTGTATCACTCACGCACCCTAGTGGTCAAAAGAAATGCAGGAGAAAGGCACGCCTGCCAAGAGCTATAAGCAGATCAGATAAATAGAGCGGCCGCCCGGAGCGACGAAGTGCATTGCTACCTTTTCAATCGAGGGTGCCCGCTTAGTTGGTATCCTCGCTAATATTACCCATTCGGTGCGGCTGACACCTATAATCTGATATTGATTCCAGACGAATGGGCTGGATGGTTGGCAGACAACGATAAAATCAGCCACCGAGGGAGGAGATGAGTAGCGCCGAGGCGTTGCAGCCTCCTCCCCCACTTTAAAAGCTATTACCTAAACAACGACATGGACTGGCATATAGAAACGAGGACGGCGCTCGTGGCACCATCCTCGCTGCATACCGCGTTAGCGGCGACCGATGCGCACTCTTACAGGACATGTTTGGCAACTCGCATGTTGAAGTTCTTCCTCCGCTATCGCGGGGTAATATATAGTCTGGACTCACGCAATAATCTAAAAGCGAAACGTGAGAACAAGGTGGAAACTCCTTGTCGCCATGCTTTAATTAGTATGGTCAGTACTCATATATATGAGGAAAGCAACAGAATTCGAACGAATTTGCAGTATCCGCTGCCGATGTGGGACAAGGTTTGACTAACTGCGCTTCGGCGCTTCAAGTGGCTGGCAACTCAATACAGCAATCTTCCGCGATGCTTACGGGTATTACGGAGGTCACACAGAACGCAAGCAAAGCCGGTTCTGCCCTTAGAATGCTTTCAATGCGTCTGCGTGGTACTTCAAAAGAAGAGTTGGAAGCACTTGGCGTAGATACCGAGGGTTTGATTGAGGTTACAGCAAAACTGCAAAAGAGCATATATGATATGTCTGGCGTTGACATTACTGATTCTATGGGCCAGATTCGTTCAACGTTTGATATCATGCGTGATATTGCTGCTGTATGGCAAGATTTAAGCCCGAATAAGCAGGCTAACCTGCTGGAAACCATTGCGGGTAAGAACAGGGCTTCGGATGTCGCAGCGCTGCTTAATAACTGGAATCAGGTCGAAGCCGCATTCGAGGCCGCGACAAATGCTTCCGGCACCGCATCAAAAGAAAACGAAAAGTATATGGACTCCCTGGAGGGACATCTGAAGCGCCTAACGGCTTCATGGCAGACACTTGCCAATACCGTTCTGGACTCAGACTTCCTAAAGGGCATGGTCGATACGGGCACGGCGTTCCTGAATGTATTGAATAGCATTGTCGATAAAGTTGGAACGCTACCAACGCTGATCGGTGGAATTACCACCGCCCTGTCAGCGGTAAAAGGCGTGGGTGAACTAATTAAACAGTTCCATTGGCCGATTATACTAGGCAATGAATATGCTCACGAAGCCGCCTAATGGTAACATGAACGAGATCACCTTACAATTCGCTCGGTGATCGAGAGGGGCTAAGAAAAATAGGATAAACTGGCGCGGGTTATGATTCCCGCACCGATAGACTGGGACGAACCACGAGCAAACCTACATACAATAACCCGTGGAACTATCAGCAGCCATTGCCCAATGCGAATATGGGCAGGTTCAGAGGACATAAACCTACGCGGATGGGAGACCATTCGTGAATGTATGTTGCAAACTGTACCCAGCAGTAGGAAAAGCTGGGGTAAAAATCAGACCGGTGGGCCAACCGGAGTATAGGAAATGGTGGGGCGCCACTCCCCCATCGTCGAGCTTGGGCGATAAAAAGTGGGATTTGGAAATTTTGCTATAGATTTCTTGCTTAAATCGGTTGACATTCTGAACGGAATGGCATATAATAAAAGTGACCAATGAAGCGCCGTCCATTTCGGGTGGTATGCGCGGAGGCCCTTAGCGGTTACGTGTTAAACCGTGCCCGAATAGCCGAAAGGCGAATCATACAAAAGCACGTTATGAAAGCGCTTCGTTTTTGAGGCGCTTTCATAGTAATATGGAGTATAATACGATGGATTTGTTGTATAATGCGGCATTAGAATACAAATCACTACTAAATAAAGAACACATTATAATGTTTTCAAATGGCAAGTCTATACGCATAATTTTTAAACCGTCTAATTTCTTGCACCTTGCTGGTTTGCATAAGCTGACCGATATGGATTATTTAACGAAGTTCTCAGCAAAAAGGGTATACAAAATGGTTCTATCAAAGAAAGTGACCATGGATAATATCAAGAATAGTTTATTTTTTGATTCTCATGCACGGGATAGAATTGAGAGCTTGAGTCGAATTAGAGAGTTATTGGTGGTAGGTGGCAAGGTTGTATATGGATTTGACAGAATTCGTTGTAGAATAAGAGCGTCGTTCAAATCAGATATTATATTCTTCAAAGATGATGGGTATAACTTTTTCATTACGCTTTGTATGGCCGCCGACAAATATGGTTCCTATTATTACCCAGAAACTATCTTTTATCATTATGATAACGCTTATCTATTTCAGCAAAATATATGTTCAATAGAAAATATAGATGTTGTACCTTATTGCACCAAAAGAATCTTAGCTACAAGGTAATTTGTCAATTCGGTGCTATAATTATGCTGAAGGGTGGTGCGGCACATGAGGCGTGGCAACTTCGAGTTCATGGAGAACATGGGGTGGGGCGGCATTATTATTATGCTGTTCCTTTGCGCCTTGTGCCCGTTTTTGGTTATACCGTTTATGCTGTTCTACGGCGTAATACACGATGCTTTAGCCCAACATGGAAAGACTTTTGATGATTTATTCGTGATATTTCAAGTTGTGCTACTAATATTTGGAGTATTTTTTCTTGCTCTTTCGCCGATATGGATTATTGTTATATTTGCTAGTGGTAGCTATAATTACATGGTCGAAGAAGAATCTTATATGTTTATAATTTTCATCGTTGCTACTGCCGTAGAGATTCTAATTAGCTTTTTTATGGTAATGCCACATCTAAGGAAGAAAATCCGCTTTGTTGACAAAACACTGAAGATGTTTGAAAAATAGCGGCAATCTGGTCTGGGCTTACCACTTATACCCGCAGTTATTGCACTTGAACTGTGAGCGGACGGTATTGCTAAACAGACCAAAGGCGGCGGCGTGAACGCCACGGGATAGGTCTGAGATCGGGTCTACATTGTAGGAATGGCAGGTCGGACACTGTGGATTATTTGCATCAACTGGGATGAGTTTTACCCAGCAATTCGAGCATTTGATAAATGTATTTTCAGGGAATATTTCACCACATTTTTTGCAGAAGACATACTTTCGGGGTTGTCGTTGCTTCTTTTTCCACGCTTCTAAACTGTTTGAGCAAACCGCCAGCGGGGTACGTTTGAATGCCAGGGAACTCGGGAAACTCGAAACAGCCTATCGCAAGCAGCAGCGTCAGAAGATCGACGATGAATTGGAACGGCTGACCAAAGAGTATAACGACCTCACGCAGCAGATCAATAGGACTAGTGACTCTGTAAGCAGGGCTGACTTGTATGCCCAGCGCAACAAGATCGCGGAACAGATCAATGATATTTCCCTGCTCGCTTCAGAGTATGACGGATTGTTGTCCAGCTTCAACGCTTGGCAGGAGGCGCAAAGTACATCCAACGAAGGTGCAAACTAACTGGAGCAACATATTTTGCAACACAAAAATTTAGTGGCGGTGTATACAACCAATTCGACCTGTATAGAGGTTCAAGAAGGCACATAACAAAAGGTCTTGGCGATGGAGGTACCCGACAATCTACGTGGACAGCATCATCTATGGAAGGGCGAGACAATTTCTTTGTTTATGCAAATGGCAATGGCTCAATAAACTATACTAGCACACTAAAACAGCGTAGGCTTTATACATACGTTAAATCTCTACATATCCCTACAAAACCCTGTATTTCAGGCATTCTTGGGCATGGCTGATTTTGAGGCCGCTCACATAAGTCTACATATCTTCACGTAAATATGCGTCCAAAGTGAGTAAGAAAGTGAGTAAGCTACTCTGCCGCCGATTCAGTCAACTCTCCGATTGCTTTGAAATACTCGTTGCATGTGCGCTCGGGATTCGTGTGCGTGTATATGTCCAATGTAGTTTGGACGTTGCTGTGCCCTACTATACTCTGTATGGTCTTGATATCAAGACCACCGTTGTACATATCCGTTATGAAGGTATGCCGAAATGTGTGCGGGGTAATGTTCGGCAATTGCACCTCATGGGGCTTGTTATATTTCTTTATAATGTCCTTCAACCCATGTTGCAAATTGTCTGACGCTCTGGGTTTACCAGTCCTGTTCAAAAACAAGAATTTTTCGCACCCATCTATAGCAACCTCAACATCTGGATGTGGTCGGTTTTCTAATGCGCTTTTGAAAGCAACGCAAGCCGCGCTGCTCAATGGTACGACCCTAATACCATTTTTCGTCTTTGGCTCATCGACATAATACTTGCCATCCGCACCGTTTGGTCGTGTCAAGAATTATGCGCAAAAAGGTTTGCAAACTCTGGAAGGAATGAGGTCAGATAATCCAGGAGGTATTCTCCTGCACCGCTTCTAAATGTGACATGTTCATGTACTTCTTGTTGTCCCACCGGGTGCCGGCCACATGGCACAGCCGAGCGCAGACCAGTATCAATGCGGAGTTTCCGTCGGGGAAGGCTCCCACCACCCGGGTGCGGCGGCGGACCTCCCGGTTGAGCCGCTCGATCACATTGTTGGTTCGGTTGCGCGTCCAGTGCTCCCTCGGGAATTCACAGTAGCTCAGCGTCTTCTCAATACCGGCCTCGATTTTCCTGGCTGCCTCCTGCAGCTTCATCTCCATCAGTTCCGCCACCACCAGCTTGACTCTCTCCCGGGCTGCCCGTTTGCTCTTCTGAGCGTAGATCGCCTTGAGCATTTGCTCATCAGCTTCGTCTTGGAGCGAGGCGTCACAAAAAATACATTGCGGTAAAAGTGGACTGGGCACCGCTGGTATTTGGTGGCAGGAAACACTTCTCCCACGCCTTCCGCATCCCCAGGCACTTGTCGCCCACCACCAGCTTCACTCCTCCCAGGCCCCGACCTCGCAGCCATTGGAAGAAACTCAACCAACTGTCCTTATCCTCCTTCATCCCTTCCGTAGCACCCAGAACCTCTCGGTATCCGTCCTAATTTACCGCGATCGCCACTAAAATAGCCACATTTTCAAACTCCCCGCCCCAATTCCGCCGCAGGTAGATGCCATCCACATAGACGCAGGGATAGCGCCTGCCCTGCAGGGGACGGTTCCGCCAGTCCTCGATATACATATGCTTTCTTGTTCAACTCACTGATTGTGGCCGGGGATACTTTGCTGCCCCACAGCGCCTCCGTGATGTCCTCTACGCGCCGCACAGACACTCCCGCCAGGTACATCTCATCAGTGCTTCCTCCACGCTGCTCTCTCGTCGGCGGTACCGCTCGATGATCGCTGTCTCAAAGGTCACGCCTTTCAGGCGTGGTACCTTCAGCGTTACGTCCCCGGAAGTCGTCGTCAGGTTCCGTCTGTAGTGACCGTTGCGGTAGCCCTGCCGCTGCTCGCTGCACTCATACTGCGCTGCCTGGGTCAGTCTCTCTGCCTCGGCATCCAGAAGCTCATTCTGCGTCTCCTCCACGTTGCCTTGAACCAGTTCTTTGATTTTCCCCTTGATTACTTCCTCATTCAGTTGTAGTCCTTGTGTTTTGCAGCTGCATTCTATCACTTGGCTCTCTGTTTTTCTTCCTCCTTCTGTTACCTATCTATTGTATCAAAACAAGGACGCCGCCGCGCACGGCGTGAAGCTGGTCTACGTCAACACCAGGGAGAACGCGGTGGAGACGCTGATGGAGATCTCCGGCGGCAAGGGTTACGACGACGTGCTGGTGTTCGCGCCAGTGCCCGCCGTCATCGAGCAGGGCGACGCAATTCTGCCTTTGACGGCTGCCTGAACTTCTTCGCTGGTCCGACGAATCCGAAGCTCTCGGCCATGTTCAACTTCTACGTGGTACACTACGGCGCGCATCACATCGTCGGCACCTCCGGCGGCAACACCTCCGATATGATTGAGTCCCTCGAAATGATCGCGGAGGGCAAGCTGCATCCCGAGGGAATGATCACCCATGTGGGCGGCTTGGACGCGGTGATCGAGACCACGAAGAACCTGCCCAAGATTCCCGGCGGTAAGAAGCTGATCTACCCCAATATCTCCATGGAGTTGACCGCCATCGAGGACTTCGCCAAGAAGGGCGAAACCGACCCTATCAGCAAGGAGCTGGCGGCCATCTGCGAGCGCCACAACATGCTCTGGAGCGAGGAGGGCGAGAAGTATCTGCTGGCCCACTCCAAGGCGATCTGACGCATACCCTTTAGGAAATGCCCCCCCACTCTGACCCCCTCTCGGGGGTCTTTTTTGCGTTTTCAAATTACGCTGCGTTTGGAGTTGCACCAAACCAATATATACTCTGTCAGCGATAAAAAACCATATCAGGCGCAAAGTGAGTAAGTTGTGAGTAAATCCGGGGGCTTCGATCCTTAAAAGCGCTGCGGCACAAGGCTTTTCTAGGCTTTGTTCATATGTTGTCGATGGCAGATGAACAGGATGCTTATTTGACGATTCATTTCTTACTTCACTCTATCAGCTTTCAATAAATTCATCAATGTGCCGCATCTCGCGCTCCAAAAGGCCGTCAGATGGCAAGCGTTGGCATTGCGTCCGCGCACTTTATGTAGAAGTTATCCCGATCAAACTGAACACCTTGCAAACGCTTGCGCAATGCGCGTTGAAGCGCTCGGCTCCTATCGGGAAAACCGAGCGCTTCGCTTTACTTTTCTTTTGCCATCTCCAGCACGTCCCAGATTCGCTGCAGATCGTCCTCGCTGTAATAGTACAGCGTCAGGCGGCCGCTCTGGTGGGTGCCGTCCAGCTTGGCGCGGGTGCCGAAGATCTCGCGCGCCATGCCCTCGAGCTGGCTGATCTGCTGGTCGCGCACGCGCGGGGCGTGAGGAGCCGGCTCCTTCACCGGCTGGGCGCAGATCCGCTCGAGCTGCCGCACCGACCAGCCCTGCTGAACGGTGAGATTCGCCAGCTGCACCTGCCGGGCGCGATCCACCCCCGCCAGCGCGCGGGCGTGACCGGCGGAAAGCTTGCCCTCCACCACCAGCCGCTGCACGCTGTCGTCCAGCGTCAACAGGCGCAGAAGGTTCGCCACCGCCGGGCGGCTCTTTCCCAGGCGTTCGGCCACTTTCTCCTGCGTCAGGCCGCTCTCATCCATCAGCCGGCGCACGCCGTTGGCTTCCTCGATGGGATTCAGATCGTCGCGCTGCAGGTTTTCGATCAGCGCGGCCTCCATTCGGCGCTGCTTGTCCCAGTCGCGCACGATGGACGGAATCTCCTCCAGCTCCGCCATGCGGCTGGCGCGGTAGCGGCGCTCGCCCGCGATGATGCGATAGCGTTCGCCCTCCGGCGCGACGATGATCGGCTGAATCACGCCCACGGCGCGAATCGACGCCGCCAGCTCCTTCAGCGCGTCCTCGTCGAAGCTGCGGCGGGGCTGTTCGCGGTTGGGATCGATCAAGCGGATGGGCAGCAAGCGCACCGCGTCCGCGTCCTCTTGTTCCGGCCCGGCGGGCCGCTCCGCGACCACGTCCTCGCCCAGCAGCGCGCCCAGACCGCGGCCCAAACCGCGCGGATTCTTCTTCGCCATCATCTATCCTTCCTTTCCAACAGTTCCTCCGCCAGCTCGCCGTAAGCCTTCGCGCCGATGCAGCGCGCGTCGTACACGTGGATCGGCTGGCCGTAGCTGGGCGCCTCGCTCAGGCGCACGTTGCGGGGAATCGTGGTTTCAAAAACTTCCTTCGGAAAGTGGGCGCGCACCTCCTGCACCACTTGGGCGCAGAGGTTCGTGCGCGAATCGAACATCGTGAGCAGTATGCCCGTCACCTGAAGCTCCGGGTTGAGCTTGCGGCGCATCAGCTTGACCGTGTTCATCAGCTGGCCCAGGCCCTCCAGCGCGTAGTATTCGCACTGAATCGGAATCAGCACGCCGTCCGCCGCGCTCAGCGCGTTCACCGTCAGCAGGCTCAGCGACGGCGGACAGTCGATGAAGATGTAATCGTAATCGGTACGCACCGCCTCCAGCGCGCGCTTGAGCAGCAGTTCGCGCTCGTCCATGCCCACCAATTCGATCTCCGCGCCCGCCAGTTCGATGGCCGTGGGAATCAGCTTGAGCCCGTTGAAGCCCGTGTCCAGCACCGCCTCCGCCGCGCCGGATTCGCCCAGCAACACATCGTAGACCGTGCCGCCCGGCGCGTCCGCCGCGCCCAGGCCGCTGGTCGCGTTGCCCTGCGGATCGAGATCCACCAGCAACACCCGCTGCCTCCGCGCCGCCAGGCAGGCCGAAAGATTCACGGCGGTGGTCGTCTTGCCCACGCCGCCCTTCTGATTCGCAACCGCGATGATCTTGCTCAAATCCCACACCTGTTTCCTGTATATACTTTCTATATTATACCGAAAACCGCCGCGGCAGACAAGACGTGCCGGGAAAAGTCTCCGCAAAGCCGCATTCCCTTCGAAAAGGGCGCGCCTCTCAAAGTCAAATGAAGCCAAAACGCAGGCGAGCCGGTACGAATGTACCGGCTCGCGCGATTCATTTTCAGACCAGCTCGAGAATGACCATCTCGGCCGCGTCGCCGCGGCGGGGTCCCTTGCGAACGATGCGGGTGTAGCCGCCGCCCTGGCCCTTCTCCTCAGCGCGCTTCTTGTACTTCGGCGCGATCTCGCGGAAGAGCTTCTCCACGACCTGATGCTTGACCTGCTTTTTGCGGGCCTTGAAGTCGTCGCGCTCCTCGTCCTTATTCTGGATGGCGGGAATGTCATACAGATAGGACATCACGCGGCGGCGGGCCGCCAGGCGCTCGGGAGCGTCGTTGGTCACGGTCAGCTCCACGATCTGCTGCTTGTCGTTCTTGGTCTTTTTGGTAACCTCAATGGTATTGTCACACTGGCGCATGGCGATGGTAATCAGATGCTCAGCGACGGACTGAACCTCCTTGCCGCGCGCGAGGGTGGTCTCGATCTTTCCGTACCAGATCAGGTTCGTCACCTGATTGCGAAGCATCGCCTGCCTCTGGTCGGACGGCCTTCCCAGTTTGCGATGGGCCATTGTCTTGTTCCTCCCTTAGAATGCTTATATCGGTATCATTCCTCGCTCGACTTGAGAGCCAGACCCAGAGCGATGAGCTTCTGTTCCACTTCCTCAAGCGACTTTTTGCCGAGGTTGCGCACCTTCATCATATCCTCCTGATTGCGCTGCACGAGTTCCGCCACCGTGTTGATGCCGGCGCGCTTGAGGCAGTTGAACGCGCGGACGGAGAGGTCGAGCTCCTCGATGGTCATCTCGAGAACCTTCTCCTTCTTGTCGTCCTCCTGCTCCGCGTAATCCACCCGAACCACATTCACGGTCAGGTCAATGAAGAGGCGCATGTTGTTGGTGAGAATCTGCGCGGCGGAGGCCAGCGCCTCCTTCGGCAGGATGCTGCCGTTGGTCCAAACCTCGATGGTCAGCTTGTCATAGTCCGTGACCTGACCGACGCGGGTGTCCTCGACGGAGTAGCTCACCTTGCGGATCGGGGTAAAGATGGAATCGACCGGGATCACGCCGATCGGCATGCCGCCGATCTTATTGCGCTCCAGCGCGAGCTGCTTGTTGCGCTCCGCGGAGACGTAGCCCCTGCCGCGCTCCAGCGTGATCTGCATCTGCAGATGCGCGCCCTCGGACAACGTGGCGATGTGGAGTTCGGGGTTGATGATCTCAACCTCGTCGTCGATCTTGATGTCGGCGGCGGTCAACTCGCAGGGGCCGACCGCGTCGATGGTCACCACCTTGGGGTTATCCGTGAAGAGCTTCGCGGACAGGAGCTTCACGTTCAGAATCAGCTCCGCCACGTCCTCCTTCACGCCGGGGACGGTCGAAAACTCATGCTGCACACCCTCGATTCGGACGCTGGTCGCCGCGACGCCCGGCAGGGAGTTCAGCAGCACGCGGCGCAGGGAATTGCCCAGCGTCTGGCCGAAGCCGCGCTCCAGCGGGTTCACGACAAACTTGCCGTATCGGTTGTTCTCGCCGATTTCTACACGTTCGATTTTGGGCTTTTCGATTTGATCGATCATTCAGCGTTTCCTCCTCTCCTCTGCGGTCCGGACCTCCGGGCCGCCTCGCCTTGCCGCCTCGGGGGAATCGGTTCATCCAACTCCCACCGCTCGCGGCGCTAACTGCCTTCCCAGGAAGTTTAGCGGGAGTAAAGCTCGACGATGAGGTTCTCCTGAATCGTCAGATCGATGTCTTCGCGCTTGGGCATCGCGTCCACAGTGAGCTTGAGGTTCTGCGCGTCGATGGTCATCCACGCCGGAACGACCTTGCCCGTGCCCTCGCGCAGGCCCTTGAAGTATTCGGATTCCGCGGACTTTTCGCGGATGGTGATCACGTCGCCGGTCTTGACCAGGTAGGACGGCACGTCTACCTTCTTGCCGTTGACGCGAATGTGGCCGTGCAGCACCAGCTGGCGCGCCATGGGGCGGCTCGCGCCAAAGCCCGCGCGGTAGACCACGTTGTCCAGCCTGCGCTCGAGCAGCACCAGCAGGTTTTCGCCGGTGATGCCCTTCATGCGGTCGGCCTCTTCAAAGTAACGATGGAACTGGTTCTCCAGAACGCCGTAGGCGCGCTTCGCCTTCTGCTTCTCGCGCAGCTGCAGGCCGTACTCGCTCATCTTGCGCTGGCGGGCCTGGCCATGCTCACCCGGCGGGGTCGGCCGAAGGTTTACGGTGCACTTCGGGCCGTAGCACTTTTCGCCCTTCAAAAAGAGCTTGCAACCTTCACGACGGCAGAGGCGGCAAACGGAACCGGTATATCTTGCCATTTGTTTGTACCTCCAATTACACTCTTCTGCGCTTGGGCGGACGGCAACCGTTGTGCGCGATGGGCGTCACGTCCTTGATCATGGTGACCTCGAGACCCGCGGCCTGCAGGGAGCGGATGGCCGCCTCGCGCCCGGAACCCGGGCCCTTGACGTAGACCTCGACGGTCTTCAGGCCATACTCCAGAGAAGCCTTCGCGGCGGTCTCTGCGGCGGACTGCGCGGCGAACGGCGTGGACTTCTTGCTGCCGCGGAAACCCAGTCCGCCGGCGGAGGCCCAGCTCAGCGCGTTGCCGGCCGTGTCCGTGATGGTCACGATCGTATTGTTGAAAGAAGAGCGGATATGGGCCGCGCCGCGCTCCACGAGCTTCTTCTCGCGGCGCTTGCGGGTGGCCTTCTTCAGCTTCGGCTTTGCCATAGCGGATATTCCTCCCTAAACGTCGATTACTTCTTCTTCTTACCGGCAGCCTGCTTCTTCGGGCCCTTGCGGGTGCGGGCGTTCTGCTTGGTATTCTGGCCGCGCACGGGGAGACCGCGGCGGTGGCGCAGGCCACGATAACAACCGATCTCCATCAGGCGCTTGATATTCATGGAAACTTCGCGGCGCAGATCGCCCTCCACCTTGAGGTGATGGTCGATGTAGTCGCGCAGCTTACCGATGTCCTCCTCGGTGAGATCCTTGACGCGCACGTCCGGATCCACGCCGGTGGCGGCGATGATCTCGTCCGCAGTGGAGCGGCCGATGCCGTAGATATAGGTCAGGGCGATCTCAACGCGCTTTTCCCTGGGAAGGTCGACACCCGAGATTCGTGCCATGGGATGAAAACACCTCCAACTAACTTGCGATGTGTGTGCTGTCCGGCGCCTGGCGTAGCGCGCGGACGGGGTATGTGAAAAGTTCCGGAAACGCACACGAACCCTGCGCGCCATCAGCATTGGCTCGCGGGGAACGAAGCGCATCAGCCGCTCCGAAATCTAATCAGACTTATTGATTATACCACAACAATGGTCGCATTTGCAATCCATTGTAACCGGATTGTGTAAATTTTCCGCAAAATTCCATGTTAATTTTGCGGTTTGTTGGCAAAACGCACAAATTCTGAGCGATTCTCCGCCGGTTACTCTTCCGATTTGCAGGAACCCCTGCATGAGGAATCGCTCAGATATGCTCGCGTTGTCAGCGCGGCGCGCGTTCGCGTCAGCCCTGCTTCTGCTTGTGCTTGGGATTTTCGCAAATGATCATCACGCGGCCCTTGCGCTTAATGACCTTGCACTTTTCGCACATGGGCTTTACGGAAGGTCTCACTTTCATGGTTGTTGCCTCCTTACTTCATTAGCTCTTCGATCGCCAGGTGATCCGGCCGCGGGTCAGATCATAGGGCGAGAGCTCGATCGTTACCTTATCGCCAGGGTAGATGCGGATGTAGTTCATGCGCATCTTGCCCGAGACGTGCGCCAATATCTTGTGCCCATTGGGCAGCTCCACTTCGAACATGGCGTTGGGATAGGCCTCCGTGACAACGCCTTCAACTTCTATAACATCGGATTTGGACACGCTACACTTCCTCCCTCTTCAGCCATGAGCGGACTTCATGATCCTCGACCGCCGCGCCTTCACACAGCCGGTCGCGCAGCTCCCGCACCACGACGCCCGTGGTCTTGAGATGCTTTCTGCGCTTCTTCTTCAGGTGATCCATCGTTCTGAGCTTTCCGTCTGCCAGCAGCACGAAGTCGGAATCCACTTCCCGCACCACGAGGAAGCGTCTGCCCTCGTCGCGGCCCATCTTGGATACGACCACCGCGCCCACTTCGATCGGGTACTTATTCATCGCCGCAAAACCTCCGCGACCTTCGCCCCCGGGAAGGACAAAATCTCGGGCTCGCCGTCCGTGATCAGCACCGTGTGCTCATAGTGAGAGCACAGGCTGCCGTCCCGCGTGACGATCGTCCAATCGTTGTCCTCGCAGTAGACCTTCCAGCCGCCCATGGAGATCATCGGCTCGATGGCGATGGTCATGCCCTTCTGGAGCTTCACGCCCCTGCCGGGCCTGCCGTAGTTGGGAACGTTGGGATCCTCGTGCATCTCCTCGCCGATGCCGTGACCGCAGAGGTCGCGGATGACGCCGTAGCCGTGGGACTCCGCGTGTTCCTGAATCGCGTGGCCGATGTCGCCCAGTCGGTTGCCCTCCCGGGCCATGTTTGCGCCGATCCAAAAGCACTCTTCAGTGACGTCGATGAGCTTTTGCGCTTCGCGGCTTCCGCCGCCCACCAGCACCGAGAAGGCGCTGTCCGACTGCCAGCCATCCAGTATGACGCCGCAGTCGACGCTCAAAAGCTGCCCCTTGCGGAGCTTGTTCCTGTCTGCAAAACCATGTACCACCTGATCGTCCACAGAGGCGCAGATGGAGAAGGGGAAGCCCTCGTAGCCCTTGAAGGACGGCGTGGCGCCCGCCTGGCGGATGAGCCGTTCGGCCATCTCGTCCAAATGCAGCGTCGTCACGCCCGGTTCGATCTCCCGGCGCAGCGCTTCCAGCACGCTGTGCAGAAGCTCGCCCGCCCTTCGCATCTTCTCAATCTGCGGTGCACTCTTGATTGTGATCATGCAGTTACTCCAAAGCCTTGAGGATTGCCTGGAACACGTCTTCCCTGCGGCAGTCGTTTCCCACCACGGGCAGCGACTCGCAGTCGACGCGCCTGAGCTTGCCCAGGCCCTCATAGTAGCCCACCAGCGGCTCGGTCTGCGCGCGGTAGACCTTGAGCCGGTTGGAAATTGTAGCGGGCTTGTCGTCCTCACGCTGGTAGAGCGCGT
This sequence comes from uncultured Clostridia bacterium, assembly GCA_947596085.1. Taxonomy (GTDB): domain Bacteria; phylum Bacillota; class Clostridia; order Christensenellales; family Aristaeellaceae; genus SFTH01. The sequence goes on from CANQEW010000052.1 coordinate 14,545, forward strand.
CTCCACAAACCGGGCAGACGTTCGCGTCCGCCAAGCTGGAGATGTGGAAGGTGCCGTTGCACTTGCCGCACACCCGGCGACCCGTCAGCCGCGCAAGCAACCGCTCGTCTCCCACGTGGATGTCGATCACGGCATCCGGTGCGGAGATCTCGTCCAGCGCCTTCGCCTGTTCCACTGTGCGCGGGAAGCCGTCCAGCAGGTAGCCGTTCGCGCAGTCCGGCATGGCCAGGCGTTCCTTCACCATGGCCACGACGACGCTGTCCGGCACCAGTTCTCCGGCGTCCATATAGCGCTTGGCTTCGATACCCGTGGGCGTTTGATTCTTCAGCGCCGCGCGGAACATGTCGCCAGTGGAGATGTGGGGCACCCCCAGGTGCGAACTCACGCCCGTCGCCTGGGTGCCCTTTCCCGCCCCGGGAGGGCCAAGAAAAATCAGTTTCATGGTCTACCTCCGGGATTCTTAAAGGAATCCCTTGTAGTGGCGCATCATCATCTCGCTCTCCAGCTGGCGCATGGTCTCCATCGCGACGGAGACGGCGATCAACAGCGAGGAGGCGGCGAACGTGAGGCTCACGCCCGCGATGGCGTACACGGCCGTCGGGATGACGGCGAGGATCGCCAGATAGATCGCGCCGAAGCAGGTGATGCGTCCGGAGATCTTCTTGATGAAATCGCTGGTCGGCTTGCCCTGGCGAATGCCGGGAATCATGCCGCCGTTCTGCTGGATGTTCTTCGAAATCTCAACCGGGTTGAAGCTGATCGAGGAGTAGAAGAACGTGAAGCCAAAGATCATCAGCGCGAAGATCAGCTGATAGCCGAAGGACATGGTGGTCACGTGCTCGGTCCACCAGACCTGCGCCTTCGAGCCGTTGAAGAAGGCCAGAATCGTCGCCGGGAACTGCATGATCGCGTTGGCGAAGATCAGCGGCAACACGCCGGAGGCGTTCAGGCGCAGCGGAATGTGGGTGGACTGGCCGCCGTACATCTTGCGGCCGACCATGCGCTTGGCGTACTGGATCGGGATGCGGCGCTCGCCCAGATCGACGATCGTGATGCCCACAACCAGAATGACGAACACAACCACGGAAGCGATCATGCCGCCAATGCCGCCCGCGCTGGCCACCTGGCCGGTGAAGATCGAGACCACGCTGGTCTCGACGCCGCGCGCGATGTTGGAGATGATGCCCGCGAAGATCAGCAGTGAGATGCCGTTGCCGATGCCCTTCTCGGTCACGCGCTCGCCAATCCACATGGCGATGGCGGTGCCGGCCGACAGGCACAGGGCGATGGTGATCAGACCCAGGAAGCTGTTGGTGGCGTTGACGCGCAGGCCGATGGTCAGCGCGACGGCCTGCAAAAAGCCCAGGCCCACGGTCACATAGCGGGTGATCTGCGCGATCTTCTTGCGGCCCTCTTCTCCCTCCTTCTGGAGCTCCTCAAGGGCGGGAATCGCCACGCACAACAGCTGCATGATAATGCTGGCGTTGATGTACGGGGTGATGCCCATGGCCATGATGGTGTACTGCGACAGGTTGGAACCCGTCATGGAGTTGATGAAGCCGAGGAGGGAATAGCTCTCCATGGCCTGTTCGATCAGAGAGGTATTGACGCCCGGGACGGGCACGAAGCAAAGCAGACGATAGATCAGCAGCATTCCGATCGTATAGAGGATCTTCTTGCGCAGATCGGCAATCTTCCATGCATTCTTCAACGTTTCAAGCATCTCAGATCACCTCAGCTTTCCCGCCTGCCGCCTCGATCTTCTCCTTTGCCGCCGCGGTGAACTTGTTCGCCTGCACCGTCAGCTTCTTGGTAATCTCGCCGTCGCCCATGATCTTGACGCCGTCCTCGATCTTCTTGATGATGCCCATCTCGATCAGTTCGACGGGGGTGACGGTGTCGCCATCCTCAAAGATATTGAGGCGATCGACGTTGATGGCCACATACTCCGTGCGCCACTTGTTGGTGAAGCCGCGCTTCGGAAGGCGCATGGTCAGGGGCATCTGGCCGCCCTCGAAGCCGGGGCGCTTGCCGCCGCCGGAGCGGGCCTTCGCACCCTTGTGGCCCTTGCCCGAGGTCTTGCCCAGGCCGGAGCCGGTGCCGCGGCCGAGGCGCTTTTCCGCGGTGGTCGCGCCCACGGCGGGTTTCAGTTCGTGAAGTTTCATACTCTCGGCCTCCTTAGTCCTGAATTTCTTCGACCTTGACCATGTGCTTGACCTTGAAGATCATGCCGCGGATCGCCGGATTGTCCTCCTTGATGACGCTGTGGCCGATCTTATGAAGGCCCAGCGCCTCAATCGTCGCGATCTGATCCTTCAGACAGGCGATGGTGGATTTGGTCTGCGTAATTTTCAGCTTCATTTGCGTCTCCTCCTTAACCGAGCAGCTCTTCGACGGTCTTGCCGCGCAGCTTTGCCACCTGCTCGGCGGAACGCATCTGACGCAGACCCTCGATCGTCGCGCGGACAACATTGATCTTGTTGTTGGAGCCGATGGACTTGGTCACGATGTCCTTGATGCCGCAGGCTTCCAGAACGTCGCGGACCGGGCCGCCGGCGATGACGCCGGTACCTTCAGGAGCGGGGAGCATCTTCACGCGCGCGGTGCCGAACACGCCCACCACCTCGTGCGGGATGGTGCTGCCGTTTAGCGGCACGGTGATCATCTGCTTCTTCGCATCCTCGGTGCCCTTGCGGATGGCCTCGGGAATTTCGACTGCCTTGCCCATGCCGCAGCCGACGCGACCCTTTTCGTCGCCGACGACCATCAGCGCGGAGAATCGCATGTTGCGGCCGCCCTTGACGGTCTTGGATACGCGATTCACGGCAACCAATTTCTCTTTGAATTCGCTAACTTGCTCATTGCGCTGCATTGCGTTCATCCTCCTCTTAGAAGTCCAGACCGCCTTCGCGAGCGCCAGCTGCCAGCTCGGCCACGCGACCGGTGTAGATGTAGCCGCCGCGATCAAAGACGACTTCCTTGATGCCCGCCGCGATGGCGCGCTCCGCTACTGTCTTGCCGACGATCTTCGCGGCGCCCTTCTTATCGGCCTCGGAAAGCTGAGAAGCGATCTCCTTCTCCACCGTAGAGGCGGCCACCAGGGTGTTGCCAGCCACATCGTCGATGATCTGAGCATAAATGTGCTTGTTGCTGCGATACACGCAAAGCCGGGGACGAGCGGGCGTCCCGCTGATCTTTTTGCGCACGCGCTCGTGACGGATCTTGCGAACCTCGTTGCGGTCACGCTTGTTAAACATTTGCGGTTACCTCCCTCTTTATTTCTTACCGGCCTTGCCTTCCTTGCGGCGGACGTACTCGTTCTCATAGCGGATGCCCTTGCCATGATAGGGCTCGGGCTCGCGGATCGCGCGAATGTCGGCCGCGACGGCGCCAACCTGCTGCTTGTCGATACCCTTGACCACGATCTTCGTGCCGTTCTTGTCCGGGCAGTCGAACTCGATGTGCTCGGGCGCGTTCACGATCACGGGGTGGGAGAAGCCGATGGCGATGGTCAGCTGGTTCTTGTTCCACTCGGAAACCTTGTAGCCGACGCCTTCGAACAGGAGGGTCTTGCTGAAGCCCTCGGTCACGCCGACCACCATGTTGTGGATCAGAGAGCGATACAAACCATGCAGCGAACGGTGCGGCTTGCTGTCGGACGGGCGGGAGACGATGATCTCATTTCCGACCTGTTCAACCTTGATATCCGAATTGACCTTCTGACTCAGTTCGCCCTTGGGGCCCTTCACCGTGACGTTGTTTTCCGCGTCGACGGTGACGGTCACGCCCGCGGGAATCTGGATCGGAAGCTTACCGATACGAGACATTCTATTGCACCTCTCTCTCTATTACCAAACGTAGGCCAGAACTTCGCCGCCGATGCCGGCATTGCGGGCCTGCTTGTCGGTCATCACGCCCTTGGACGTGGACAGGATCGCAATGCCCAGGCCGCCGAGAACCTTCGGGATCTCTTCGGTCTTGGCGTACACGCGCAGTCCGGGCTTGGAGATGCGCTTGAGTCCCTTGATGACGGATTCCTTGCCCGCGGCGTACTTCAGAGTCACCTTGATCTGGCCCTGCAGGCCGTCGTCAATGAAATCCACCGCCTTGATGTAGCCCTCGTCGAGCAGGATCTTGGCGATCTCCTTCTTCATATTGGAAGCGGGAATCGCGACGCTGTCGTGCCGGGCGATCAAGCCGTTACGGATTCTGGTCAGCATATCCGCGATGGGATCGTTAATAACCATTCGTCAAACCTCCTTCGAATTGCTTACCAGCTCGCCTTGCGCACG
>CANQEW010000053.1 GCA_947596085.1 uncultured Clostridia bacterium
GGGGACTTCAACCGTGTGACGGTGGCCGAGGTCGAGAAGCTCGCCGGCGGCGACGCTTCCGGCAGAGTGCAAAGGTAAGCGAGGCGCCCGGTTGTTTTCCCGTTTGCGGGGCGTCTGAGGGACAAAAACAACTGAAGCCGCTCCAACGCGGAGTGCTTCAGTTGTTTGCGTTCCATCTTCTCTTCGCGTTCATCCCCGCAGGGCGGCGCAAATCGCGGCCCTCTGCAACGGAAAACGATGAACGCATCGGCCCGCCAATGGCGCTCAATCGGTCAGCGACCGCGCGATGATGCCCAGCAGCTCCCGGGAGGGATCGCCGCCGTGCTCCCAGTACATAAGGCCCCGAAGGCCGCGCTCCTTCACATACTCGCACTTGCAGTAAACGGCCTCCGGCGATTCGAAGCTGACGAACTCCCGGCCATTCCAGAGCCAGGCGGCCTGCGCGTCCTCGTCCCAGTATTCGTGAAAGCCGCGTTCCCGCCGCCAGGCATCCGTCAGTCCGCCGTAGTCCGGCCCGAACGAACCCGAGCGCGCGGGCTGCAGTAGGCCCCTGTTCCGATCCGAGTCCACGGGAAATATCCGGCTGTAGAAGGCCGCGCCCAGCACCATCTTTTCATAGGGAACGCCTGCGGAGTGAAAGAGCTCGACGACGGCACGGGCGTTGCGGGGGGACGCGTCTCCCCGGCTGGGGCCGAGCGCCGCATGATGTCCCGCCTGACAGGGCCCTTCGCCGCCGCGCATGTCGTAGGTCATGAGCTGGACATAGTCCAGAATTCGCGCCGCCGCGCCCATCTCGGTCCAAGCGAGAAAGTCCTCGCTCGCTCCCGCCGCCACGGACAGGATGCGGTTCGGCCCCAGCGCGTCCCGGAGCGCACGCAACAGGAGCGTGTAGTTCTCCCGATCCCGGGGATCCGCGTCGATGCCGGCCATATCGCTGCACGGGTACTCCCAATCGACGTCGACGCCGTCGAAATCGTATCGCTCCACCGCCTCCAGGCAGGACGCGGCGAAGGCTTCGCGGCCGGCGGCCGTCATGGCCATGGTGGAAAAGCCCCCCGCGCCCCAGCCGCCCACGGACAGCACGACCTTCAGCGCCGGATTCCAGCGCTTGAACAGGCGCGCACGGTCGACGCGGGGCAGCATGGACATGTCCAACAAGCCGTCCCGAACGAGGCCGAAAGCCAGATTTACATGCGTGAGTTGCCGCACGTCCTCCCTCGTGACTCCGTCGATGGACCGGTCCATGACGTAACCCAGAATATAGCGCTCCATGCGTCGACACATCCTCCCTTTGCGTTCTGAAAGCATTATACTCCGGCGAAGCGGAGCGCGTCAAACGCACGCGCCAATTCCGGGAAAAGTGTGCAACGAAAGACAAGAAGGGGCAGGAAAAGACATTTTCAAACGGCTCGCTTCCCGGTATACTTCAAAGTGGATGCGTTCATTTTCTGGGGGGAAGGATCATGCGTTACGGCTACTTTGACAACGAACGGCGGGAATATGTGATCGACCGTGTGGACGTGCCGGTATCCTGGACCAATTACATCGGCCTGGGGGACATGTACGGCGTGTTTAATCACACCGCCGGGGGCTATTTGGTCTACAAGAGCCCGGAGTACCACCGCGTCACGCGCTTTCGCGCCAACGCCGTGCCCATGGACAGGCCGGGGCACTACGTGTACCTGCGGGACCGGGATGCGGGAGACTACTGGAGCGTCTCCTGGCAGCCGGTGGGAAAGCCGAAGGAGCTCTTCTCCTGCCGCCACGGATTGAGCTACGTGCGCTATCGGAGCGACTACGGCGGCATCGCCGCGGAACAGACGCTGTTCGTGGCCATGGACGATCCGGTGGAGATCTGGGACGTGCGCCTGCGCAATGATTCGGATCGGGTCCGGCACATCTCCGTGTTTTCCTATCTGGAATTCAGCTTCCATCAGGTGCCGATGGACAACCAGAACTTCCAGATGAGCCTGTACGCCGCCGGGAGCCGGTACGCGGACGGCATCATAGAGCACGATCTCTACTACGAGGAGGACGGCTATCAGTTCTTCACCGCGGATTTCGCGCCGGACGGCTTCGACTGCCTGCGGGACGCCTTTATCGGGCCCTATCGCACGGAGCAAAACCCCATCGCGGTGGAGCGAGGCCGATGCGGCGGCAGCTTCGAAAAGGGCGGCAATCACTGCGGGTGCCTGCAGCGGGATCTGACGCTGGCCCCCGGCGAGGAGGCGCGGCTCCTCTTCCTGCTGGGAGAGGGCGGCCTGGCGGCGGGCAGGGCCATGCGCGCGAAGTATACGGCGGCGCGGGTGGACGAGGATTTCGCCCGGCTGCGCTCCTTCTGGGAGGAAAAGCTGAACCGTCTGCAGGTGGATACGCCCAGCTGGGGCATGAATACGGAGCTGAACATCTGGAATCTGTACCAGAGCGCGATCAACGTGCGCTTTTCGCGCTTCACCTCCTTTATCGAGGTGGGCGGGCGGACCGGTTTGGGCTATCGGGACACGGCCCAGGACGCCATGATGGTGATCCACGCCGAACCGGAGGCCTGCCGCATGCGCTTGAACCAGCTTTTGCGGGCCCTGACGAAGGAGGGCTACGGCCTGCACCTCTTCGAGCCGGGCTGGTTTGAACCGGAGCAAAAGCGGCAGTCATTCAAGTCTCCCACCGTCGTGCCCACCCCGGACAGGAGCCAGATCGTGCACGGCATCCGGGATGCCTGCGCGGACGACGCCCTGTGGCTGGTGGCCGCCGCGGTGCAGTATGTGAAGGAAACCGGCGACTTACGCTTCCCGGATCAGTGGGTATCCTACGCCGACGGGGACTCCGATACGGTGTACGATCATTTAAAGCGCATTCTGGACTTCTCCGCCCGGCAGGTAGGGGCTCACGGCGTCTGCAAGGGCCTGCGGGCGGACTGGAACGACTGTCTGAACCTGGGCGGCGGGGAGAGCGCCATGGTGAGCTTTCTGCACCACTGGGCGCTGAAACAGTTTGTCTCCCTGGCGAGAAAGCTGGGCCGGGAGGACGACGCGGCTTGCTATGAGGCCCTGGCCGCCCGCGTTCGGGAAACCTGCGAGCGCGAGCTGTGGGATGGAAGGTGGTACATCCGGGGCATCACGGCGGACGGGCGGCCCATCGGCACGCAAGCGGACGACGAGGGCAAGGTGCACATGGAGAGCAACACCTGGGCGGTGCTCTCCGGCGCGGCGGATCGCGCGCGGGGATTGTCCGCCATGGACAGCGTGGACGAATACCTCTACACGCCCTACGGCCTGATGCTGAACGCCCCCTGCTTCACCGTGCCCGACGACAGCGTGGGCTTCGTGACCCGGGTGTACCCGGGCTTGAAGGAGAACGGGGCCGTCTTTTCCCATCCCAATCCCTGGGCGTGGTGCGCCGAAGCGATTCTGGGCCGGGGCGGGCGCGCCATGAAGTTCTACGACGCGCTCTGTCCGGCGCTGCAAAACGACAAAATTGAGGTGCGTCAGGCGGAGCCATACAGTTACTGCCAGTTCATCGTGGGCCGGGATCACCCCGCGTTCGGCCGGGCCCGGCATCCCTTCATGACCGGCTCCGCCGGGTGGGCATACTATGCCGCCACCCAGTACATTCTGGGAATCCGGCCGGACTTCGATCAAATGACAGTTGATCCCTGCGTACCGGCGGAGTGGGAGGAGTTTTTCGTGACGCGCCGGTGGCGGGGCGCGGAATATCGAATTCATGTAACCAATCCAGACCACGTGGAAAAAGGCGTAAAGTGTATTGCGCTGAACGGCGAACAGGTGGATCGCCTCCCGGTGCTGGCGCCGGGCAGCGTAGTGCATGTGGAAGTTACAATGGGGCAAGGAGGATCGACATGATCAAGTTTGGAACGGGAGGCTGGCGGGCGATTATCGCCGATGGCTTTACGAAGGAGAATCTTCGGCTGCTAACGGCGGGGCTGTGCCGGCTCATGGATCTGGAGGGGCATGCGGGGGCCGCGATATGCGTGGGCTACGACCGGAGATTTCTGTCCAAGGAATCCGCTCACTGGGTGGCGGAGGTGCTGGCGGGGTACGGCTTCAGACCCTACGTCATCAACCGTTCGTCCCCCACCCCCCTCATCATGTTCACGGTCAAGCAGATGGGCGTGCCCTACGGCATGGCCATCACCGCGAGCCACAACCCGGCCATCTACAACGGCGTAAAGCTCTTCACCGCCGGAGGGCGGGACGCGGATCAGACCGTTACCGCGAAGATCGAGGAGCAGATCGTCCAAATCCGCCCGGAGGACATCCGGAGCATGGACTATGACGAGGCCCTGGCTGCCGGGATCATCCGGGAGGGCTATCCCTTCAACGATTATATCGACAGCATCCTGCGGATGGTGGACGTGCAGAAGATCAACCGGGCGCAGCTGCGCGTCGCAATCGACCCCATGTACGGCGTGAGCCAGAGCAGTCTGCGAACCATACTGCTCACCTGCCGCTGCGACGTGGACGTGATTCACGAACAGCACGACACCCTCTTCGGCGGTCGGATGCCCGCGCCCAGCGCGGATGCGCTGAAGCTGCTTTCGAACTACGTGGTGGACAACCGCTGCGACCTGGGCATCGCCACCGACGGCGACGCGGACCGGCTGGGCGTCATCGACGAGAAGGGGAACTACATCCATCCCAACGATCTGCTGGTGCTGCTCTACTACTACCTGCTCAAGTATCGTGGATGGACGGGGCCGTGCGTGCGCAACTACTCCACCACCCACCTGCTGGACCGCGTGGCGGCCGACATGGGGCAGGTCTGCTATGAGGTGCCGGTGGGCTTCAAGCACATCTCCGCCAAGATGGCCGAAACGGACGCGGTGATCGGCGGAGAATCCTCCGGCGGCATGGCGGTGCGCGGACACATCGCGGGCAAGGACGGCATCTACACTGCCGCGCTGCTGGTGGAGATGCTGGCCATGACGGGCAAGAGCGTTTCGTCCCTGTACGAAGAGATCGTGGAGCGCTATGGCAGGCTGCGTTACGTCGACGCGGCGTTCACCGTCACCCCGGCCCGAAAGCGGGAGCTCATGGAACGGCTCTTCACGCGGAGGGAGACGCCGGACTTCGGCACGGCTCCAGAGCGGATCAGCTGGGCGGACGGCTTCAAGGCGTATTTCTCCGATGGAAGCTGGACGGTCTGCCGGTTCTCCGGCACGGAGCCCCTGCTGCGCCTCGCCGCGGAGGCGGCGGAGCCGGATCGGGCGGAGGAATACATCCGCCTGTGGCGGCAGGCGCTGGAACTTTGAGCGGACGGGGCGCGCGGCAGGCGTGCCCCGTCGTCCTTTGATGGTCGGTCCATGACGCAATGCGGAGGAAAAGGCGGATGAACGGTGTGAAGAAATCCGGGGTGTCTCTGAAGATGGGGCTGATGATCACGATCGTGATCTGCTGGCTGCTGCCCATCGCAATCGTGGTGACGCTGGCCGGGATGCTCTTGAGCAGCAATTACACCCAATCCGTGCGCCATGGGCTGGATGCCAGCGCCAGCAACGGCCTGGGCCTGGTGCGGATGCAGCTCGAGGACGCAGTCAGCGATTCCAAGGCGGTATCCTACGACGGCGTGGTCAAGGCCGCCTATGCCTCGTGGTGGCAGAGCGGAGATACCGCTGCCCTCTACGGCGCGGTCAATGACTATCTGAGCCAGAATTTCACCCGCGAGGAGCTCTATAAGGCGGTGTTCGTCACCTTCTGGGAGGCGGACGCGGACGCATACGTGTTGAGCCAGGGCGCCACCAACTACAGCCTGCTGCGGCGCTGTCAGGCCGGCGCGGGCCAGATCGTGGATCTCATGGCGGACGCGGACACGGACATCCGCATGATCTTCCTCGACGGGGAAATGTACATGGCCCGGAACCTGCTGGACAACAGCTTCACGCCCTACGCCTCCGTGGTGATGATGGTGGACGTCGCCGACCTGCTCCGGCCTCTGGAGGCCGTGAGCCGCATTCGCGACATCTGCTATACCATCGACGGGCAGCCCTTCCGCCTGGACGAGGGCGGCGGTATCGCGCTTCTGGACGCGGAGCCAGCCGGGGACGTGCGGTATACGGTTCAGGCGGAGGGTCACGAGGTATCCTTCTCCGCCGCGCTGGAGCCCATCGACCTCTGGCGGGACATGCCCTGGCTGCGGAGGGCCATCGCGGGCGTTTCGCTGCTGGTGCTGCCACTGCTGGTGATGATGATCGTGCTGTTCACCCGCCATGTGACCCGGCCCGTGGAGACGCTGGCCCAGGCCAACCGGCTCGTCCAGTCCGGCCAGCGAGGGTATGAGATCGTTCAGGCGCCGCCCAATGCGGAATTCGCCAGCCTCTACGGCCACTTCAACGACATGTCCGCCGAGCTGAAGCGCCAGTTCGAGCGGCTGTATCTGGAGCAGCAGGCCACCCAGCGCGCGCAGATCAAGGCGCTTCAGTCCCAGATCAACCCCCACTTCCTGAACAACACGCTGGAGACCATCAACTGGGAGGCACGGATGGCCGGAAACGAGCGCGTCAGCGCCATGATCGAGGCCCTGTCCACCATGCTCAACGCGGCGCTGGACCGGGATGGGCGCACCCAGATTCCCCTCTCCGAGGAGATGGGCTACGTGGACGCCTATCTCTACATCATCCACGAGCGGCTGGGAGACGGCTTCCGCGTCCGCAAGGAGATCGACGACGATGTTCTGGATCGTCCCGTTCCGCGGCTGATCCTGCAGCCCATCGTGGAAAACGCCGTGGAGCACGACATCACCGCCCGGCGGGGCGGAGATCTGTGCGTGCGGGCCTGCCTGCGGGAGGGCCGCATGGTGTTGGAGGTGGAACACGACGGCAGCATGACCCCCGAGGATCAGGAGCGCATTCGCCAACTGCTTCTACAGTCGGAATCGAACGAAGCCGGCGGTCAGGTCGGGCTGCGCAACGTGAACCGGCGATTGAAGCTGATCTACGGCGCGGCCGGAACTCTCTCCGTGGCGGAAACCGCCCCCGGCGTCATACTGGCACGGGTGGAATTTCCCGCCGCTTCCGATACAGAATGAGACAAAATTGCGCAAGATTGGGCAAGATTGAACAAGAAAAGGCAAAAAATGACAAGCTGAGAACCTGCGCGGCGCGCGCCGGCTGCGGTAAAATATAAGGGGATGTTATATGCTCTCGCGCGACCAGTGGAAGGGAGGCGGACGGCATGAAGAGGTGGGCTGCACTGGCGCTCGTCGTGGCGCTGGCTTTGACTTCTGCCGCCTGCGTTCGAAATTCCGCGCCCGCTCCAAGCGGCGACGCCGCCGCGGCATCGGAGCCCCTGACCCTCACCGTGGTCACCTCCTACGGCGGAGACGACGGCAACCGCGCCAACTTCGAACGCGCGGTGGCGGCCTATGAGGCCTCCACCGGGAACGTGGTCGTTGACAACTCCGCCACCTCCAACGAGGGATGGAAAACCAAGGTGTTGACGGACTTCGAGACCGGCTCCGAGCCGGACGTGCTGTTTTTCTTCACCGACGCGGACGTGGACCCGCTGACCAGCGCCGGACGCGTGGTCTCCATCGAGGAGATACGGGAGGAATATCCCGATTACGCTTCCAACATGAAGCCCTCCATGCTGGCCGAAGCCGCGGACGGCAAGCATTACGCGGTGCCCGGCTCCGGCTACTGGGAGAACCTGTTCGTAAACCGGAAGGTGCTGGCGGCCTGCGGCGTGGACGTGCCCGGACCGGATTACACGTGGGAACAGTTTCTGAACGACTGCGAGACCATCAAGGCGGCGGGGTACACGCCCATCGCCTGCTCCCTGTTCGAAGTGCCCCACTACTGGTTCGAGTTCTGCGTCATGAACAACGGCACTCTGGCCGACCATCTGGACGTGCCCACGCTGGACGCAAACGGCGCGCTGATCATGGACGCCGCGGCAAGGAAGTGGATCGCGGCGCTGGAGGACATTCGCCTCCTCTACGAGCGGGGCTTCTTCCCCGCCAACACGCTGGCCGCCACCGACGCGGAGACGGTCGGCCTCTTCGGGGACGGGCAGGCGGCCTTCCTCATCGACGGATCCTGGCAGGTGGGCTACTTCGCCGAGCACCACGCCGACAGTCTGGCCGATTATGCCGTGGCCTACGTGCCCGCCAAGGGGCAGCGGAAGGCCACGGAGGCCGTGGGCGGCATTTCCATGGGATACTTCATCACCCGCCGGGCCTGGCGGGACGAGCGCAAGCGGGCGGCGGCGGTGGAGTTCGTGCGCCAGCTCACCTCCGATGAGGTGCTCAGCACCTTCGTCAAGACGGAGGTCACCGCCCTCATCAACGGGGCAAATCCCGAGGGGCTCAACATACTGGAACAGTCCGCCGCCGAAGTGAACGCCCACCTCACCGGCGTCACCGAAGCGGTGCAGGATTCCATCACGCCCGAGGCAAAGAGCGCGCTCTTCGCCAGCATCCAGAAGGTGGTGACGGGCCGCATGACGGCGGAGGAGGCGGTGCGCGCCGCCATCAGCCGCAACCGGCAGTAGAGGAGGCGCTGTCATGTATCGCGTGGTGTTGATCGACGATGAGCGCATCATCGTGGAGGGGTTGCGCAAGGTGGTGCCCTGGGCCGACTACGGTTGCGAAGTCGTCGGTGTCGCCCGGGACGCTGCGGAGGGCGCCGAGCTCATTCACAGGCTTCGGCCCCACATCCTTTTCACGGACATTCGCATGCCCGGGCAGGACGGGCTCGCCATGCTGGCGGGGCTGCGCAGCGAATTTCCCGACATGCAGGTATCGGTGCTGACCGGGTATCGCGATTTTTCCTACGCGCAGGAGGCCATCCGCCTGGGGGTGACCCGGTTCCTGCTGAAGCCCTCAAAGATGGACGACATCCGGGAGGCCCTGCAGGCCATGACCAACCGGCTGGACAAGCTCGCGCCGGAGGAGGAAACCGAAGCGCTTCCCCACGCCGGCAGCTTCATCGTCCATCAGGCCATGAACTACATCGAAAAGCACTATGCCGACAAGCTGACGCTCCAGATCGTGGCGGATTGCTGTTACGTCTCCCAGTGGCATCTGTCCAAGCTTCTGAACCGCTACGCCGGCAAGAACTTTTACGACATCCTCAACGCCGTGCGCATCCAGAAGGCGAAGCAGCTGCTGGCCGATCCCCGGCTCAAGATCGGCCAGATCGGCGAGATGGTGGGCTACGCCGACACCGCTCACTTCGCCAGAACCTTCAAGAAGCTGGAGGGCATGAGCGCCAACGAATACCGAAATACCCTCTGACAATTCGAATCTTCGACCGCCGCGGGAAATTCTCGCGGCGGTTTGTTAAATTCAATCGCACAAGCAAATGCAAAAAAAGACAAGCGGAGTTCATGACTTTCGCCGTCAAAATATATAAAATGGAATCAGTAAGCTTATATCGTTATACAGATAATGTTATCTTCGTCGGAAAAATCCGAAGGTTTGAAGCAAATTTCGCGAGGAGGAGGGATCCCATGGTCAGGAAACCGGCCCAAACCCGGCGGCCGCGCGGCAGGTGGCTGGATCGCAACAAAAAGACGCTGGTGCTGATGACCATGGCTGCGCCTGCGGCCATATGGCTGCTGCTGTTGCGCTACCTGCCCATGGGCGGCATCGTGCTGGCCTTCAAGGATTACAAGGTCAATCCCCGCAATCCCTCCTTCATCAGCAACCTGATTCACAGCAAGTGGGTGGGATTGAAGAATTTCGCGTTCCTCTTCAAGACCAACGACGCCTGGATCATGTTCCGCAATACCATCGCCTACAACGTGGTATTCATCATTCTGGGCATCATCATACCGGTGGCGCTCGCCATCATGATGAACGAGATCACGAAAAAGCACGTGGCCAAGGCCTATCAGACGCTGATGTTCTTCCCCTACTTCCTGTCCTGGGTCGTGGTGAGCTACTTCCTCAATGCCTTCCTGGACGCGCAGTACGGCATGCTTCCGGCGGCGCAGCGAGCGGCAGGCGAGGCTGTCACCAACTGGTACACCACCAAGGGGCCGTGGCCCTTCATCATCGTGTTCGCGAATCTGTGGAAGAACGTGGGCTATACGACGGTATTGTACCTGGCCGCCATCACCAGCATCGACACCAACCTCTACGAGGCGGCGGCCATCGATGGAGCCACCAAGTGGCAGCAGGTGCGCTATGTGACGCTGCCCCACCTGCGCACGATCATCAGCATCCTCTTTATCATGAACGTTGGCAAGATCTTCAACGCCGATTTCGGATTGTTCTACAACGTGCCCATGCAAAACGGCGCGCTGTTCCCGGTGACGCAGGTCATCGACACATACGTGTACCGGGCGTTCATGGTGACGGGTGACATCAGCCTGAGCTCCGCGGCAGGGCTTTTGCAGAACGTGCTGGGCTTCATCTGCATACTGGGCGCGAACGCCATCGTGACGAAGATCGACGCCGATTCGAGCCTGTTCTGAGGGGAGGCGTGAGCTGTGACAAAGAAAAAGAACCTGCGCCTGAATTCCGTGAGCGTCGGCGCGGAGGCGGTCATCCACGTCATTCTGGCGGCCTTCTCCCTGTGCTGCATCATACCGTTTATATTTGTGCTCATCATCTCCTTCTCCTCGGAGGATTCCATCCGCGCCATCGGCTATTCCTTCACGCCGCTGGCCTGGAGCACGGAGGCGTTCTCCTACGCCTTCGATAAGCTGCCGCAGATCTGGCGCAGCTACTTCAACAGCATCTTCATCACCGTGATCGGCACGGTCGTGAGCACGCTGATGTGCGCGCTGTACTCCTACGTGCTGTACCGGCCGGACTTCCGGTTCCGAAAGTTCTTTAACTTCTTCAGCTTCTTCACCATGATCTTCGGCGGCGGTCTGGTGCCCACCTACATCGTTTGCACCCAGCTGTTGGGCCTGCGGGAGAATTACGCGGCGCTGATCGTGCCGCTGCTGGTGAACCCGTTCAACATCATCATCATGCGGGCCTTCTTCAAGAGCTCCGTGCCCCTGGAGCTGATCGAGGCGGCGACCATCGACGGCAGCGGGGAGTACAACACCCTCTTCCGCATCGTGGCGCCCATCGCCAAGCCCGGCGTGGCCACCGTGGCGCTCTTGAATGCGCTGGCCTTCTGGAACGAGTGGTATCTGTCGCTATTGTACATCAAGCGCAACAAGATTCTTCAGCCCCTGCAGGCACTGTTGATGGAGCTGCAAAACAACGTCCAGTACCTCAACCAGATGGCGGGGCAGATGGGCGCGTCCGCCATCAATGAGGCAGCCAAGATGCCCTCCCAGTCCTTGCGAATGGTGCTGGTGGTGCTGATCGTGGTGCCCATTGCCTGCGCCTATCCCTTCTTCCAGCGCTACATCGTGGCCGGACTGGCCGTGGGGTCGGTGAAGGGATAAAACATTGGCTATCGCAGCGCGACGCTGTGTGGTAAATCAATTCTAATGGAGGGAAACACATGAAGAAACTGCTGTCCTTGCTCCTCGCGTGCCTGATGCTCGCGGGAGTGTGCGGCGCTTACGCCGATGAAGCTCTGGAGCCCGTGACGCTGCGCGTCTGGTTCCATGGCAGCACCGTGACCCCCGATGCCTCCGAGAAGGTCATGGCCGAGGTCAACGCCTATCTGGCCGACAAGATCAACGTGACGATCGAGCCCATCTGGGGCACCTGGGGCGACTTTGACCAGGCCACCACCACTGCCCTGGCCGGCGGCGACGAAGTGGACATCTACTTCACCTGCAACTGGTCCGCCAACGAGTACAACAAGTACGCCCGCGACGGCTACTGGGTCAAGCTGGACGACATGCTGGATGCGTACGCGCCCGAGCTGAAGGCCGCCATCCCCGAGGGCATCTGGGAATGCGCCATCACCAACGGCTACGACGGCATGGGCATCTACGGCGTGCCCGCGCTGAAGGACACCGCCACCCAGAACTGCTGGGACGTGAACGGCACGCTGTTGGCCGAGCTGGGCTACGACGTGGACGCCGTGTGCGAGGCCGGCCTCGACTATTATTCCGACGAATTTGAGGAGATGCTGCAGGCCGCCAAGGACGCCAAGGGCGGAGACTTCTATCCCCTGCTCATCGAGCCCGCCGTGCTCGAGCGCATGGTCACCCACTCCTCCATCATCACCGGCGACCTGAACGGCGCCAACGTGCTGAGCTACTACTATGACGCCGAGCATCCCTCCGCGGACATCGGCTCCACCATCGTAAATAAGTTTGGCACCGACGAGTTCGCCAAGTTCGCGGCCCGGACCTATGAGTTCTCTCAGAAGGGCTTCATCTCCCCGAGCTGCCAGAGCACCGCTACCGCCAACGACTACCGCACCGCCACTCAGGCTACGGCGGAGTACCTGTTCGGCACCCAGTCCTACGCCTTTGGCTGCGAACTGGACTTCTCCAACGCCCGCGGCATCGATGTGCGCATGGTTCCCGAAACCGCCGCTTACATGGACTGCACCTCCGGTCAGGGCGCGATGATGGCCGTGTCCATCACCTCCAAGAATCCGGAGCGGGCCCTCATGTTCCTGAACCTGCTCAACACCGACCCCACCCTGATGACGATGATGAACTACGGCCTGGAGGGCTTCACCTACAACACCAACGATGACGGCACCATCACCTTCATCGACGACGCCCGCGCCACCTACTCCCCCTGGACCAACGGCATGGGCAACATCCGCATCCTGCCCCCCACCGACGCGCAGGGCGTGGGCTTCTGGGACAGCTTCTCCGAGTATTACAACGCGGCGGAGACCCTGCCCTACGGCGGCTTCATCTTCGACGCCTCCGAGGTAGAGACCGAGGGCGCCGCCCTGGCCAACGTATTCGCCGAGTACGCCTTCAACCTGATGAGCGGCGCGGTGGATCCCGCCGAGGTGCTGCCCGAGTTCCAGGCCAAGCTGGAGGAGGCCGGCATCAACGAGTTCGTGTCCGCCGCCCAGGCCCAGATGGATGCCTATCTGGCCGGCTGAGTTCTCGAACCAACTTCATAGGTAAAAGTCAGCCCCTGCCGTGCGCGCGCGGCAGGGGCGCTTTGTCTATGATGGAAATGTCTCACATCGGCAAAGCTTCGCGGGCGAAGCTTTCACGCGGTCATGGCTCGTCCTGATTCACGGAAGCCGACCCTGCTTCATCATCCAAATATGGAGCGAAGACCGGCCGCAGCAGCAAAACGTTGAAATAGGCCGCCGCGGAGAAGTAAACCCCGATCCAGATCAGGCCGGCATAGAAAAACGCCATGATATTTGTCAGCAGCAGCACCCAGGGCAGCGCGTTCAGCGCGGCGATGAGCACGGAGCGTGGAAGATAGCCCAGGCTGAGAATCAGCGCGTTTTTCAGCGTGGAGAGGGGACCGTTGCCAAACTGGCTGGCCAGGGGAAACGCATAGCCCATCAGGAGCCACAGCAGCACAAACAGCAGTAGAAACGCCACGAAGGCCCAGCGAATGGCGCCCGGCATGAGGTAGAATAGCCAAGCATTCGCCACCGCCGTGCCGCCGCACAGGAGCAGTATGAACCAGAGAACCGTACCCGACTTGAGGTCCTCTCGAAAGGCTCGGAAATAGCTGCGCACCGTCCCCACATCCTCCATGTCCGTTCCCAACCGGAACAGCGCCGCGTACAGCGCCGTCTGCGCCGCGCCGATGGTCACGACGGGCAGGCAGCACAAAAGAAAGCAGACGTTCAGGAGCATGAGATCCGCCAGGCGGCTCATCGCGCGCATGAATCTGGAATCCGGAGAAAACAACTGCCGCACGCACCCACCTCCCGACGGTCATCTGTTGAATTCATTATATCACAATGATTTCGGGCGGACAAGGTTTGAAATGAAAGCCAGCATAGGATGCATACGTGGTCCACCTATCGTCACCCATCAAAGAAATCTAATTGGCAATAACCATTTTTTGAAGAAGCTTCGTGCCGCTCTTTGAAGCCCATATTGCGCGTCAGTATAGGAGAACTCGCGTTCCGCGAATACTTGGGATGCCAGACGGTTGCAATCTCCGATAGGTCCTTGCAACAACGGCGACTGTAAAAGAACAAAACATGCAAGACATGCTTTAAGAAATTCTGCTCTGTCGCGGTAGTCCCACGATACACATCAACACACTATTCCAAACGTTGAAAAAGATAAAATATCAGGCCCTAAAGTAGAACAATGCTCAAAGCAACTCTGTCAATACGTGCACCAAAAAGCCCAAGCAAGCCGGAAATACTCTTGAGAACCAACACCGTATACTTGAATATAACTATCATCAACGAAAGCGCAACCGTCACGTCCGCGATGATTCTCTTTTACCTCTTGAGCACGCCGGCCTCGTAAACCTTTTTATCCTCCTTTAGAAACTCTCTGCCCGCCATTTTCAAATACGCGGCATGCTTCGCATGGTTGCAATCAATCGCTATACCTCCAAATCATGTCGCTCCTGGCGTGAAGGCCAAATCAACAAGTAAACCAACGTTGTAAACAAAAACATAGCTGTCTGGCCGCCAACAACAGCCACCACGCATCTTCTTGGGAAAGGCATAGTTACAGCACGAATACCTCTGCCATGAAAATAGTAACCTCTAATATCGTGAATACCGCAATACTATGCCTTTACCTGTTCCATCATGCCGATTCGTTCTGCCTTCAGCGAATCTGTTCCAGGATCAAATCAACCATCTCGCCAACGTTTTTCATTCCTACAACGTCCTTCATGGCGAATTTGATTTCGAATTCGTCCTCAATGGTGCCGAGCAGCGTGATATGCATCAAACTATCCCAGCCATCCACGTCATCAGCAACGGTCGCTTCCGTTACAACAATATTCTCATCGTCAAATACATCCCTGATGATTTCCGTCACCTTCGTCAATACTTCTTCTCTGTTCATTCTGATAACCTCCTTCTTAATTCACTCGAATAATTCGATTCTTCTTTGAATAATTCTCCGGAATCTCAAACTTCCATACGGCATTGCCGTCTTTATCTTCAGATATTTTGGTGAAGCCCTGCAAGCCGTAAAAATCTTTCACCATTGCATTCTTGGGCGTGGGGTAATAATATCCATAGATTGTCGCAATACCCCTTGCACGGCAAACCCCGACCAGTTCGTCCATCATCGCGAATTCCATGTCTCGCTTTAACACTCTGCAACTCATAAGCCAAAGATCAACGTGCAGCTCTTGATCCTTGATCTTACCGATTACAACGCTCACCACTCCATTGTCGCCAAACTTATCTTCCAGCTTTCCATACAGGGTAATGTAATCGTTTGAGCCTGCGAAACTCTCTATTTCGGCCTGTGTATAGCGCCGGGTGGTCAAATTAAACTGATTGCTCTTATTGGAAAGCTGCGCGATCCGGGCCATATAGATCGCCTCGAAGGGCTTAATGGTCCCCTTCATCTCAAGGGACAACAGATATTCTCCGTAATCAGCAAATTTTGCCTGTGCCTGCGCCCTCTCAGCGTTTGCACGATACATTTCATTGCGCTTGATGTCATCGGAAGAAATCTTCGTTACCTCAAAGAATCCGGCACGGTCTATCGTCTGCAGATAGGTTTCTACATTTCCGATTTCCGGTACGGCCACGCCTGGGATGCTCTGTCGAATAATTTCTCTCTCCGCCGGATTGTCATCGACAAATACAAATGATTCCGGCAAAAGATTTAACTCGGATGCTTGCTGAATTAAATTCCTGTCTTTGGGCTCCCAGTTGGCCTTAAAAGATACAAAATCTTCCACAGACAGCACGGAATCAGGCCGCCCAAAACCTTGCCGTGCGACATCATCGTTATTTTTAGAGATGACGGTGAGAAGGGTACCGATTTGCTTCTGCTCTTTTACATACTTTTGGAATTCACTGTATGTCTGCCCCAAGGATGTTTCCTGGCCAATCTCTATGTTTTCAGCCCCGTCGTCTCCAATTACCCCCCCCCACAAAGTATTGTCTAAATCTAAAGCTAAGACTTTTTTATTTTTGCCTAAAATCGATTTTACAATGAGCGCTACTCCATACGCGGCAATCGGAATCGCTGGAACGCACATTGCATATTTATACATGTGCCAATAGAACGGGTTTGACCATTTTTCCAAGCCGTATGAGGCGGACTCATAGTTGATGTCATGGATGAAAAAATTCTCGTGGGCCCTGCCATATTCATAGAATTTTTCATTCAATCTGGAAACAAAGCTGACCTTCCCCTGAAGCATACAGGCATCTTGATTGCCCAACAGTCGATACAGCGGCAATTCAAAATTGTTTTGAATGATCGGGCAGTGATACTTTTCCGCAAGATGTTCCCATAGGCCAAAAAACTTATTGAATGCAAGCTCCAATTTTACGTCAATGGCTGACGCGTCATCCGTCACGGCCGGCCAATCCGTTATATTTCGATTTGATGTATGAATATAAATGATTTCCGGATCAAATTCCACCAGCTCTGGATTGTCAAACATACCGTCTTCGTAAAACTGATTGTATTCGGATTCAAAAAAAGACGGCCTGATTCCGTTATTCAGCAAAAACAGCTCAAGGGTATTCCTGATCTCACTGGTCGTGCTGCCACCCAATATCGCAATTCTCTTTTCAATAAATCTTGCACTTTCATTAGAGAGCAGTTGCTTTTTCAATTTAATCTTCTTTTTCATGATCCATTCTGAATCGAACGGATATTCCAATTCTTTCATTCGCAATCTACTCCTTGTTAATTATTTCTTCATGAATTTGCTTCTTTCTCTGCCCGATTTCAGCGCGCATCCGCAGTTCAAACACAGGACAAAGATTATTCAAACCACATTCAACATAATTTTATTACATAAACTATCGTCATTATATACCCTGCTCTGAATAAAATCAATATCGGCCGAAATTACATTGTGTAATTTAACACTCATCAGCAAATGGATATGGAAAACGAATCCTCACGCCCAGAGGCTTCGAATTCAATCTAAAACGCGCAATCCATTTGAGCAGCGATTAAGATGGTGAACGTCTACCATCCACACGTTAAACCATCTCGAAAGGAACATCCGCAAGGAGGAATTCTCACATGGCGAAACGAACATTAGAGAAAGAAACCAAGAGACTGAACACACGATTTTTGCGATCACACAGAGACCGGCGCGTCCCTGATTCATCGTGCTTTCTGTGCGCTGGATCAGCCATGCGCCACTCGGGAGGAAATATGGAACAGGCTGTGCTTCACAATCTGAAGATCCTCTGGGATTACATGCGCATGAATATGGACCTTTCCCCTGCGGACTGCATCATCGGTTTCGGAAGCTATGACGACGCCGTGGCGGCCCGATCCGCCGAATTATACCTGGCGGACTACGCGCCGAGGGTCCTCTTTTCGGGAGGACTGGGGCGGAACACGCGCGAACGCTGGAGCGTCAGCGAGGCGAAGCGGTTCGCCAGCGTCGCGGCGGCGGCGGGCGTGCCCTCGAAGGACATCCTCATCGAGGACAAATCCACGAATACGGGTGAAAACATCCTCTTCGCGAGAAAGCTGCTCGAGGAACGCCAGGTAAACGTCACGCGAATCATCGGCGTGCACAAGCCCTACATGGAAAGGCGCATCTTCGCCGCACTTCGGGTCTACTGGCCCGAGGTCGAAGTGCTCGTGACCTCTCCTCAACAGACGCTGGAGGCGCACCTGCGAAGCGCGGTCGCGCAGGGACTGGACGACAAGACGGTCATTGACGTAATCGTGGGCGATTTTCAGCGCATCGACGTGTACGCAAGGCGCGGCTATCAGATTCCGCAGCAGATTCCCGCCGAGGCAGGCGAAGCTTTCCAACAATTGGTTCAACTCGGCTATACGGATCAGCTGATATAAGAGAAATCCCTTTCCATCGACCGCGTTTTCGCGCGAAACTCGCATAAATTGGGGGCAGGCACTGCCGTGCTTGCCCCCAATTGTGTCTTTATGAATCGCCGTCAGAGCAGCTGGGGAATGAACTCCGCCAGCCGGTGCGCGAGCTGGCTGTGGCCCTTCCGGTTCAGGTGCATGTAATCGACGGTATTGAACTCGCAGCCCGCCGCGTCCATGAAGTGCGCGCCGGTGGCAGCGGCGGCGTCCCGCAGCGCGGAAGCCACGCCCAGCGACCTCTCCCGGCAGCCGTTTCCCATGACGGGATCGGCGAACCCCTCCCCGATGGGCGGCGGGGCGACGACCAGAATATTCGCGCCCTTCGGCGACCAGCAGAGGGTGTTTTGCGCCTGGCGGACGAGCCGCTGCATGGCCACGCCGATCGCCGGGGCGTTTACACCGAAGCGCTCCTTCACGTCGTTGGTGCCCAGCATGATAATGAGCAGGTCCACCGGCTCGTGGCTGATCAGGCAAGGGCTGATGTAGTCGATGGCGGCCAGACCGCCGTGGATGGGATCGTCAAATACGGTGGTGCGGCCGGAGAGGCCCTCCTCCAGCACCAGATACGCATCGCCCAGCAGGGTCTGCAGCACGCAGGGCCAGCGCTCTTCCTCGTTGAAGCGATTGCCGCCGTCGGCGCAGTCGCTGGGATCGGCGCAATAGCCGTGGGTATTGGAATCCCCGAGGCATACGATATGCTTCTTCATGGGCTCACCTCGCGATCTCGGGCA
>CANQEW010000054.1 GCA_947596085.1 uncultured Clostridia bacterium
CGCCGACAACATCAACGCCGGCCTGTTCACCTACCCGGTGCTGATGGCGGCGGACATCCTGCTGTATCAGACCGACTTGGTGCCCATCGGCGACGACCAGCGGCAGCACCTCGAGCTTTGCCGCGACGTGAGCCAGCGCTTCAACGCCATCTACGGCGACGTGTTCACCATTCCCGAGGGCTACTTCCCCAAGGTGGGCGCGCGCGTGATGTCGCTGCAGGAGCCCACGCGCAAGATGAGCAAGTCCGATCCCGAGGACACCTACATCGCCATTCTGGACAAGCCGGATGTCATCCGCAGGAAGCTGCGCCGCGCGGTGACGGACTGCGAAAACACCGTGGCGTTCGATCCCGAGAACAGGCCGGGCGTGTCCAACCTGATGAGCATCCTCTCGGCGCTGACGGGCATGAGCATGGACGCCATCGCCGCCGAGTACGACGGCAAGGGCTACGGCCGCTTCAAGGACGGCGTCGCCGACGCGGTGATCGCCGCGCTGGAGCCCATTCAGAAGCGCTACGACGAGATCAACGCGGACAAGGCCTATCTGCAGGAGGTGTTGGCCTCCGGCGCGGAGCGCGCCTCGCAGATCGCGCACCGCACGATGCTCAAGGTTCGAAAGAAGATCGGCTACGCGCCCTTCAAGCTCTGACCGACCGGAACACGCGCCCGCCGGCGCGTGTTCTTCCATCATGAGGTATTCTATGGAATTTCACCACCTGCCCGTGCTTCTGAACGAATGTCTGGACGCGCTCGCCGTCCGGCCGGGCGGAACCTATCTGGACTGCACCCTCGGCGGCGGCGGGCACTCGTCCGAGATCCTGAAGCGCCTCGACGGCGGGCGGTTATTCGGCATCGACCGCGACGCCGAGGCCATCGCTGCCGCGTCCGCGCGCCTGTCCGGCCTCAATCCCGGGGCGGAGTTCGTTGCCGTCCACGGCAACTTTCACGATGCGCGGGCGCTGTTGGCCGCGCGGGGCGTGGACCGGCTCGACGGCGTGCTGATCGACCTGGGCGTGTCCTCCCACCAGCTCGACGAGCGGTCGCGCGGCTTCTCCTACCACGACGACGCGCCGCTGGACATGCGCATGGATGCCTCCCAGCCGCTGAGTGCGCGGGAGATCGTGAACGAGTGGAGCGAGGACGAGCTCACCCGCGTGCTGCGCGACTACGGCGAGGAGAAGTGGGCGCGGCAGATCGCGCGCGTGATCTGCGACCGCCGGCCCATCGAGACCACGTCGCAGCTCGTAGATGTGATCGACGCGGCCATTCCGAAGAAACTGCGCGCGAAGGACGGCTCGCACCCTGCGCGGCGCACGTTTCAGGCGCTTCGCATCGCGGTCAACGACGAGCTGGATCCGCTCGCCCCGGCGCTCCGGGATTTGGTGTCTTTGCTCGTTCCCGGCGGGCGGATCGCGGTGATCGCCTTTCACTCGCTGGAGGATCGCATTGTCAAGAACTGCTTTCGGGATTTGGCCGATCCCTGCACCTGTCCGAAGAATCTGCCCGTGTGCGTATGCGGCAGGAAGCCTGTGCTGCGGCTTTTGACGCGCAAGCCGGTCACCGCCTCGGACGCGGAACTGGCGGAGAATCCCCGGGCCCGCAGCGCTATGCTGCGGGCGGGGGAGAAGCTGGAGGGTGGCACTTGGCTGGATGCGCGGGGATGGGATAAGGTGAAGGGATCGTGATTTAGAGTTTGTGGCGGCTGTTTGGATTGGGAAAGCCGCGCTTTCCCAATCCAAAAGCGCCGCTGCGGCCCGCGCTTGGAGTTGGCGGGCGTTGGATTGGGTGATCGGAGCTTGGTTTGGAAAGCGCGGGCCGCTTGGATGGGTTACGCTGGGCGCTGCCCAGACCCGCTCAAGGGGCATCGCCCCTTGAGAATCCCGCTCTGCTGCGCTTGCGTCTTGACGGGCTTTGGCCCCGTGGATTATGGGGCCAAAGCCCTGCGAAGCGTTTCATGGCCCAGGTATGTTGGGAAGGAGGCGGCCTTTGAAGTTTCTGGACACTCCCGCTGGGCGCGTGCCTCTGCCGGCGTTCTTTCCGGACGCAACCTATGCCGCTGTGCGCGCGGCGGATTTTGATTCGGTGGAGCGCGCTGGTTTATTCGGCTGCGAGATGAACAGCTACCACTTAATGACCAAGCCCGGCGCGAAACTGGTGAAGGCGCTGGGTGGTCTACACGGCTTTTCGGGCTATCGCGGGGCGATTCTCACCGACAGCGGCGGCTTTCAGCTCTACTCGCTGATTCGGGAGAACCCCGTCTACGGCGAGATTCGCGATCGCGAGATCATCTTCCGGCCCGACGGCGGGAGGGACAAGCTCACCTTCACGCCGGAGAAGTGCATACAGGCGCAGTTTCAGTACGGTTCGGACATCATGATGGCACTGGATATGTGTACCCACCCGGACGATCCGTTGGACGTGCAGCGCGCGAGCGTGGAGCACACCGTCGCCTGGAGCCGCCGCTGCCGCGCGGAGTTTGACAAGCTCTGCGCCGGGCGGGAGAAGCGGCCGCTGCTGTTCGGCATCGTGCAGGGCGGGGCCGATCCCGCGCTGCGACGGGAGTGCGGCGAGCAGTTAGAGGAGATCGGCTTCGACGGCTACGGCTTTGGCGGCTGGCCGCTGGGCGCGAACGGCGAGTTCCGCGCGGACGTGCTGCGCATGGCCGCCGACGCGATGCCCGACGGCAAGGTCAAGTATGCCATGGGTCTGGGGCGGCCGGAGGAGATCGTCGCCTGCGTCGGGATGGGGTACGCCCTCTTCGACTGCGTGATTCCCACCCGCGAGGCGCGCCACCAGAGGCTATACGTGTTCGCCGACGGCTGCGACACGCCCGACGGCGTGCGCCGCACGGACGGAAAATTCTATCGCTTCCACTACGCCATGGACGACCGGCACGCCCGCGATCCCCGGCCCGTGGACGAGCGCTGCGACTGCGAGCTCTGCCGCGGCCACTCGCGCGCCTACCTGCATCATCTGTTTCGGGTGGGCGACCCCAGCGCTCAGCGCCTGGCCACCGCTCACAACCTGCGCTTCTACGGGCGGCTGATGGAGTTATTGCGCGATGAATGACGAAATTTTCGCCAAGCTGTGCGCGAACCGGAAGTACGGCGACGTGCACCCGGACGCGATTCGCCGCGCGGTCGAGGACGCGCGGCGCCGGTATCGCAAACCGAAGGACGTGGAGAAGGCCGCCCGGGAGCGGCTGCACGGCATCACCTCGGCGTTCAACGGCCTGCGCGGCGCGGATTCCGTGGACGATCTGGAAGCCCTGCTCGCCCTTCACGCCTCCACGCGGGAGCGGCTGCCGCTCGCGCGCATGGACTCGCTGTACCGCCGCGTCTTCGAGATCACGGGAGCGCCGGAAAGCGTGCTGGACCTCGCCTGCGGCCTGAACCCGCTGTACCTATTGCGAAGGTGCGGCTGCCGTGTGACCGGGGTGGATCTGAGCCGGAGCTGCGTCGAGCTGCTCTCCCGCGAGCCGGGGTTTACCGGCGTCTGGGGCGACCTGCTCTCCGAGGAGACGATCCCCTCCGGCCGCTTTCACATCGCGCTGCTGTTCAAGGCGCTGCCGCTGTTGGAGCGGCAGAAGGCCGGCTCGGCAATGGAAATCATGCGGCGGATCGACGCGGCGGATCTCATCGTCTCCTTCCCCACCCGCACCCTCGGCGGGCGCGGCGTGGGCATGGAGCGCGGCTATTCCGAATGGATGGAGTCGCATATACCCGCGAACCGCGCGGTCGCCGCGCGCTTCACCGATGAAAACGAACTGTTCTACATTTTAAAGGAGATCTGACTCATGCCCAAGCTCTGCGTGGTCGCCACGCCCATCGGCAACCTCAACGATCTCACGCCCCGAATGCGCGCCGCCATCGAGTCGGCCGACCTGATCGCCGCCGAGGACACGCGGGTGACGATGAAGCTGCTCAACCACTGGAACCTGAAGAAGCCGCTCGTCCCCTGCCACCGCCACAACGAGGACGGCGCCGCGCCGCGCATCGTGGAGCGGATGCTCGCCGAGGACCTGACCGTGGCCCTCACCTGCGATGCGGGCACGCCGAGCATCTCTGACCCTGGCTGCCTGCTGGTGCGCACGGCCGTCGAGGCGGGCATCCCGGTGGAGCCCATCCCCGGTCCTTCGGCGGTGACCACGGCGCTGTCGATCTCCGGCTTCGACGCGCGGGAGTTTGCCTTCTACGGCTTCCTGCCCCGGGAGCGGAAGCCCCTGCGGGAGAAGCTGGCCGCCATTCGAAAGACCGGCGTTCCGGTGGCGGTGCTGTACGAATCGCCCCACCGGGTGCGGGAGCTGGTGGAGCGCGCCGGCGAGGCCTGGCCGGGCTGCGCGCTGTGCCTGTGCTCCGACCTGACCAAGCGGTTTGAGCGCGTCTACCGGGGCGCTCCGGAGGCCGTGCTTGCCGAACTGGACGCGAACCCCGCCGCCGAAAAGGGCGAATACTGCCTCGTCGCGGACCTATCCGCGCTGCCGCCCGTGGAGGCGAATCCCCAGGCCGTCGGCGTGGCGGGATTGATGCTCGAGGCGATGCTGGACGGGGACGCGGACCTCGCCGCCGCCGCGGAGGCCGCGCTGGCGGCGGGCTGCCCCCGCAATGAGGTCTACCGGGCGAAGCTACGCATCCAAAGGATGTTCGAGCTGGAGTGAGCGCACAAATTTCCGCTAAATTCTGGAAAAATAGGCAAAAGCATCTTGCGCGCGGGCAAAAAAGATGTTATAATCAGTGAGTATGTTGTGTTTGAACTGATGAAGGAGGATGTTCCATGACCGCTCTGTCCATTGTTCTCGATATTGTTTTGATTCTGATCTCCCTCGTGCTGATCGTATCCGTGCTAATGCAGCAGGGCCAGCGCCAGGGTCTGGGCGCCATTTCCGGCGGCGCGGAGACCTTCTTCGGCAAGGGCAAGGCCAAGGGACTGGACGCGAAGCTCGCGAAGATCACCAAAATCGCGGCGGTGGCTTTCATTGTATTGGCCATCGCGGCCACCATCGTTGTCTCCCACAACAACACCACCGCGGTCACGAGCGTCGATGACGCCGTGGACGCCGTTGAAGAGGCTGTGGACGAGGCGGAGGACGCCGCCGAGGAGACCGGTGAGGAGCTGACCGAGGAGGAGCCCGCTGAAGAATCGTCGGAAGAGCCCGCCGAGGAGCCGGCTGAGGACGCCGAGGCCATCGGCGGCGCGGACGGTGAGACCGACATCGTCGTGGCCGACGGCGAGGACGCCGCGGAATAATTCAATCGCTTATCCAAGCGGAGCGGATGCGCTGCATCCGCTCCGCTTTCGCGCGTCCAAACGCTGGCGGGCGCATCCAGTTTTAACTTGACAAGCCGCGCCGGCTTCCATATAATAGAGGGGCATTGATGGAGAACAGTAGGCTGCGTTCCGCGCCGTCAGAGAGCTGCCGGATGGTGTGAGGCAGCGCCGCGCCGCGCCGAACTCGCTCCGGAGCGCCCCGGGCAATGCCGGGCGGCGGCCGCCGTTATCCGGCATGAAAGCGGATCGAAACTTCGAAATCGAAACGATCAATGAGAGTGGTACCGCGAAAGGCTTGCCTTCCGTCTCTTGTGAGAGCGGAGGCTTTTATTTTTTGAGCAACCCCAATCGGAGAAATCCAGCAAAAGGAGCGTCTTAGAACATGAAGAACATCCCCGTCTACAACCCGGCGGCCGTCGAGGGCAAGTGGCAGAAGCATTGGAATGAGCACCACTCCTTCGCCGCGGAGAAGTCCCACGACAAGCCAAAGTTCTACCCGCTGATCGAGTTCCCCTATCCCTCGGGCGCGGGCCTGCACGTGGGCCATCCCCGCTCCAACACGGCCATGGACATCATCGCCCGCAAGCGCCGCATGGAGGGCTACAACGTGCTCTTCCCCATCGGCTACGACGCCTTCGGCCTGCCCACCGAGCGCTACGCCATCAAGAACCACATCCACCCGTCGATCGTGACGAAGCAGAACATCGCCCACTTCCATCAGCAGCTGCAGCGGCTGGGCTTCTCCTTCGATTACGACCGCGAGATCTCCACCACCGATCCCAGGTACTACAAGTGGACCCAGTGGATCTTTTTGAAGCTGTTCGAGCACGGCCTGGCCTACAAGATGGAGATGCCCATCAACTGGTGCCCCACCTGCAAGGTCGGTCTGGCGAACGAGGAGGTCGTCAACGGCAAGTGCGAGAAGTGCGGCGGCGAGGTCGTGCGGCGCGTCAAGAGCCAGTGGATGCTGCGCATCACCGAGTACGCGCAGAAGCTGATCGACGGCCTGGACGATGTGGACTTCATCGAGCGCGTCAAGGTGCAGCAGCGCAACTGGATCGGCCGCAGCGAGGGCGCCGAGGTGGACTTCCACCTGTCCTCCGGCGACGCGCTGACCGTCTACACCACGCGCCCGGACACGCTCTTCGGCGCGACCTACATGGTCATCTCCCCCGAGCATCCGCTGATCGAAAGCCGCAGGGATCAAATCCGGAATTACGATGAAATCGCCGCCTACCGCGAGGCCGCGGCGCGCAAGAGCGACTTCGAGCGCACCGAGATGAACAAGGACAAGACCGGCGTGGCCATCGACGGCATCACTGCCACCAATCCCGTGACCGGCACGCAGATTCCGGTGTGGGTGTCTGACTACGTGCTGATGGGCTACGGCACCGGCGCGATCATGGCCGTGCCCGCCCACGACGAGCGCGACTGGGAGTTCGCCAAGAAGTTCAACCTGCCCATCATCGAGGTCGTGGCCGGCGGAAACGTCGATGAGGCCGCTTACACCGACATTCAGGACGGCGTGCTGGTCAACTCCGAGTTCCTCAACGGCATGAAGGTCGCCGAGGCCAAGCGCGCGATCATTGACTACCTGGTGTCCAAGGGCATCGGCCACAAGAAGATCAACTTCAAGCTGCGCGACTGGGTGTTCTCCCGCCAGAGGTATTGGGGCGAGCCGATTCCGCTGGTGAACTGCCCCTGCTGCGGCTGGGTGGCGCTGCCCTACGACCAGCTGCCGCTGGAGCTGCCCGACGTGGAGAGCTACGAGCCCACCGACAACGGCGAATCCCCGCTGGCCGCGATGACCGACTGGGTCAACACCACCTGTCCCAAGTGCGGCGGCCCCGCCCAGCGCGAGACCGACACCATGCCCCAGTGGGCGGGCTCGAGCTGGTACTTCCTGCGCTACATCGACCCCGAGAACGACACCGAGCTCGCGGCCATGGACGAGATGAAGTACTGGCTGCCGGTGGACTGGTACAACGGCGGCATGGAGCACACCACGCTGCATCTGCTATACAGCCGCTTCTGGCACCGCTTCCTCTACGACATCGGCGTGGTGCCCACGCCCGAGCCGTACCAGAAGCGCACCTCCCACGGCATGATCCTGGGCGGCGACGGCGAGAAGATGTCCAAGTCCCGCGGCAACGTCGTCAACCCGGACGACATCGTGGACGAACTGGGCGCGGACGCCTTCCGTCTGTACGAGATGTTCATGGGCGCGTTCGATCAGGCGATCCCGTGGTCCACCGACGGCGCGCGCGGCTGCCGCCGCTTCCTCGACCGCGTCTGGCGCATGATGGAGTTCCTCACCGACGACGAGGGCATCTCCGAGGACATGAAGTATGACGTGCACGCCTGCATCAAGAAGGTCGGCGAGGACTACGAGCGCATGAAGTACAACACCGCCATCGCGGCGATGATGTCGCTGGTGAACGCCTTCTACGCCAAGGGCAGCGTCACCCGGGGCGAGATGCGGGTGCTGATGCAGCTGCTCAACCCCGTCGCCCCGCACATCACCGAGGAGATCAACGAGATGTGCCGCCTCAACGACGGCGAGCTCATCCGCACCCCGTGGCCGGCATACGATGAGAGCGCGCTGGTCAAGGCCACCGTGGAGGTCGCCCTGCAGATCAACGGCAAGGTGCGCGGCCGCATGGACGTGCCCGCCGATCTCACCCGCGAGGGCGCGGGCGAATATTTCCTGGCCCAGGACGAGGTTCGGAAGCTGATCAACGGCAAGCCCGTCAAGAAGCTGATCTTCGTGCCGGGGCGGCTGGTGAACATCGTCGTATAATCTCGGCTGCCCCACGCCCTGCGGGCGCGTCGCAGCTACGCGGTTGCGGGATCGGCTTCGCCGCTGTCCTCACCGCTGGCCGCCCCTTTCAGGGGCTCCCTCGAAAACCGTTATGGGGTGAATATATGAACGCAATTCAAGCCTTAATTCTCGGCGCGGTGCAGGGGCTGACCGAGTTTCTGCCGGTCAGCTCCTCCGGCCACCTGCTGGTGCTGGAGAAGCTGATGGGCATCGCGCCCGACCTCACGCTGAGCATCCTGCTGCACATGGGCACACTGCTCGCCATCTTTGTGGTGTACTGGAAGCGCATCTGGAACATGGTATTACACCCGATACAGAGCGAGTTGCGCTGGCTGATCGTCGCCACGATCCCTGCCGTGATCGCGGCGCTGGTGATCGACTTCGACGAGGCCTTCGAGGGTAAATTCATCATCTGGTCGTTCTACCTGACGAGCATCGTGCTGGTGGCGGGCACGGCGATCAATCAGTGGCGGCGCAAGAATCACGCGCTGCACAAGAAGATCGGCGCGCGCGACGCCATCGCCATGGGCGTCATGCAGGCGGTGGCGATTCTGCCCGGCCTGTCCCGCTCGGGCAGCACCATCTCCGGCGGCGTGGCTTCGGGCCTGTCCCGCAAGCGCGCGGCGGACTTCTCCTTCCTGATGTCGATCCCGGCCATCCTCGGCTCGGCGGTGCTCGATCTGAAGGACGTGATCTTCGACGGCGCGGGCAGCGCGCTGGCGCCGGTTCCCACCATCCTCGGCGTCGCCGCCGCGGCGGTATTCGGCCTGATCGCCATCAAAGGCTTTCTGTATCTGATCCGCAAGGTCAGCATGAACGTGTTCGCGCTGTACACCTTCCTCCTCGGCACGGCGCTGCTGCTGAACAGCTACGTATTCCACTGGTTCGCGTTTTAAGCGCGCGCTTCCCCTCCGAAGGAACGCTTCCTTCGGAGGGCTTTTCTCTTTGCCATGATTTCGACATTTTTCTAACATCCTCTTTTATTGAATACTAATTACCATTTTTATGTTACAAATCTACGATAATGATCTTTATGGTAACAAATAGTATTCAACAAGGAATGATGCAGCGTGTTTAAGATCAAGGCGCCCGACGGTAAAAATAATCTCTGCGGAGAGCGGCTCGCACAGATTCGCAAGGAGCGCAAGCTCTCCCAGCGCAGGCTCTCCTACCAAATGCAGCTGCTCGGATACGACGTGGATAACCACTTTATCCGCCGCGTCGAAAACGGCGAACGCTTTGTCACCGACATCGATCTGATGATCTTCTGCCGCGCGCTCGGCGTACCCCTCTCCGACATCTTAAATTTTGAGGAGTATACCCTCCCCGCCGCATCCAAAAAAGATTGAACTATTTTCCATAAAAGTTAAATTTCGACAAAATTCGCATTTTGAGCAAAAGCGGAAAAGCATTTCCTGTTTTATTTCCAGGAAAACATTTATGCTTATCATGTAAGGGGAGTAGGTATAGATGGTCGCTTTGAATCGCAAAAAGCTCAAGGATACCCGAAAGAAAATGAACCTCACGCAAGAAGAATTGGCCGAGCAGGCGGGAACGACCGATCGCACCATACGCTATATCGAAAACGAGAAGACCACGCCCCTGTCCGGCACGCTGCAAAAAATCTGCCAAACCTTGAATCTCTCTGTGGATAGTGTGATCATCAGTCAGAATGGAGATGAAAATGATGTCTAGGGAGATGGCTGTCTCCAACTTCATGGAAGCGCTGCTGCGCGCCGCGTTGATTCTGGGCGATCGCAGCAAGGAACCGCCCGTCAAAGAGATTCGTATCCTGTCGTTCGATGCGCACGGACCCGGCCGCCAGTTGCACACGCGGTGCAGAATTATCATGGAGCCCCTGTCGCAGACTTCGCACGGCGAGCGGCTGCAGATCGTCTATCCCGAATCGGCGCGCCGCGTCTCCTGAGCGGCATCGCGCCATTTTCTTTTTTAAATTTAACAATTGAGCCTTGTTTCGCGCCGTCGCTCTGTGATATAATAGGAGATGGACAAAAATTTCCTGTCCAAATCGCACCCGTCCGGATTCGTGCGGCGGTTGACCCTGCGGGCGTTCCCCCGGGGTGCCGTTCGGAGAGGAAGGCCGGGGAGGTCAAAACGAAAAGGAGGAACCCCTAATGGCAGTTATTTCCATGAAGCAGCTGCTGGAGGCCGGCGTGCACTTCGGCCACCAGACCCGCCGCTGGAACCCGAAGATGGCTCCGTATATCTTCACCGAGCGCAACGGCATCTACATCATCGACCTGCAGAAGACCGTCCGCAAGATCGACGAGGCGTACATGTTCGTGCGCGATCTCGCTCTGGAGGGCAAGTCCCTGCTGTTCGTCGGCACGAAGAAGCAGGCACAGGAGTCCATCGAGGCCGAAGCGAAGCGCTGCGGCATGTACTACGTCAACAACCGCTGGCTGGGCGGCACGCTGACCAACTTCCGCACCATCCAGACCCGCATCAAGAAGCTCAACGAGATCGACAAGATGGAGAAGGACGGCCAGTTCGACGTGCTTCCCAAGAAGGAAGTCATCAAGCTCTGCGCCGAGCGCGAAAAGCTTTTGAAGAACCTGGGCGGCATCCGCGAGATGAAGAAGCTCCCCGGCGCGCTGTTCATCGTCGATCCGCGCAAGGAGCGCATCGCCGTGCAGGAGGCCCGCATCCTGGGCATCCCGATCGTGGCCATCGTCGATACCAACTGCGACCCGGACGAAATCGACTACGTGATTCCCGGCAACGACGACGCCATCCGCGCGGTCAAGCTGATCGCCGGCAAGCTGGCCGACGCCGTGCTCGAGGGCAAGCAGGGCGAGCAGATCGAGGACGAACCCGCCCCCGCGGCCGAAGCGGCTGAATAATTCACAATGATCCGATAATTTGGAGGGAAATAGACCATGGCTGAGATTTCCGCAAAGATCGTAATGGAGCTGCGCGGCCGCACCGGCGCGGGCATGATGGACTGCAAAAAGGCGCTGGCGGCTTCCGACGGCGACATGGACAAGGCGATTGACTTCCTGCGCGAGAAGGGCCTGGCGGCCGCTGCGAAGAAGCAGAGCCGCATCGCGGCCGAGGGCGTCGTGGGCGCGTTCATCTGCGACAAGTGTGGCAGCGGCGCGCTGGTCGAGGTCAACTGCGAGACCGACTTCGTCGCCAATACCCCCGAGTTCAAGGAGATGGTGCAGACCATCGCCAAGACCGTCGTGGCCGAGAATCCGGCCGACGTGGACGCGCTGCTCAACTGCACCGCCAAGGGCCTGGATATGACCGTGTCCGCGCTCATCACCGAGAAGACCGCCAAGATCGGCGAGAAGATCACCGTGCGCCGCTTCGCCCGCTACGACGGCGAGCAGGGCATCGTGGACAGCTACATCCATATGGGCGGCAAGGTCGGCGTGCTGGTTCTGGCCGAGGGCGAAAAGACCGACGCCGTGAAGGAAGTGCTGCACGACGTGGCGCTGCAGATCGCGGCGGCCTCCCCCGTGGCTCCCGAGTACGTGACCCGCGACCAGGTTCGCGCCGATCATCTGGAGCACGAGAAGGAGATCCTGATCGCGCAGGCCCGCAACGAGGGCAAGCCCGAGAAGATCATCGAGAAGATGGTGCAGGGCCGCATCAACAAGTTCTACCAGGAAGTCTGCCTGATGGAGCAGCTGTTCGTCAAGGACAGCGACATCAACGTCGAGAAGATGATCCAGCAGAAGGCCCCCGGCACGAAGATCCTCGCCTTCACCCGCTACAAGATGGGCGACGGCCTGGAGAAGAAGGTCAACGATCTGGCCGCCGAGGTTGCCGAGCAGACGAAAATGAAAGGCTAAAGCCTTTCGCTGAAAATCTGAGGATTTTCAGCGAGTAGGAGGAACTGCGGATTGCTGAAATCGCTTCGCGATTTCAGGGCGCAATCCTGACTGGCAGGCATCTTTTCCCTCTGCGGCTCCGCCTCCGAGGGAAAACAAATCCGCCGCACATGTCGCCGGATTTGATTGAACAGGCTGTTCTGCGCAGCATATGTGCACAGCAGGAAGGGGGACGTTCAAGAACGTCCCCCTTTTGACAAGGAGGCAAAGCGATGTACAAGCGCATCATATTGAAGCTCAGCGGCGAGACGCTGGCGCCGGAGAAGATCGAGGCCGGGCACAGCGGCAGCGTGACCTTCGACCCCGCGCGGGTGGACCGGGCCGCGGCGACGATCATCGAACTGACCAAGCTGGGCGTGCAGGTGGGCGTGGTGATGGGCGGCGGCAACATCTGGCGCGGCCGCTTCACCGATGCGATGGACCCGGTGCAGGCCGACCAGATGGGCATGCTTGCCACGGTGATCAACGCGCTGGCCGTGCAGGAGGCCATCCAGCGCGCAGGACACAAGGCCGTGGTATACACTGCCCAGGAGATGACCCGCTTCGCCGAGCTCTACCGCGCCGACCGTGCGATCGTCAGCATGGAATCGGGCGCTGTGGTTCTGCTGGCGGGCGGCACGGGCAACCCTTTCTTCACCACCGATACGGGTGCGGCGCTGCGCGCGGCGGAATTGAAGGCCGACGCGGTGTTCAAGGGCACGACTGTGGACGGCGTGTACGACTCCGATCCCCGCAAGAATCCGAACGCGAAGCTGATCGCCGAGGCCACCTATGATGAGGTGATCGAGCGCGGCCTGAAGGTAATGGACATCTCGGCGTTCCAGCTCTGCAAGGAGCAGCGCGTCAGGGAGATTCGCGTATTCAACATGGACGATTTGAACAACGTCATCCGCGTTGCGAAGGGTGAAAAGCTCGGCACCGTGGTGCACGCCTAGCGGGCAGGGCCCGCTCCCTCCTGCTGCCGCGATTGAGCGACGGACTCCCGGCCCGTAGCTCATGGGCCAGGAGTCCTGCGTTTCGTTTCCGATGGAACGAAGTTCGGAGCGCGAAATCCGGCGGCATAAGACCAACCGCCGGATTTCTTCGTCTGTGGCAGAAAGTATTCTCTCGGCCCCAGCGCAGCAGCAGATCGGGATTCTCAAGGGGCAATGCCCCTTGAGCGGGTCTGGGCAGCGCCCAGCGTCCCCCAGCCCGCAACTCTGGACATACTCTTGCGCCCATCCAAGCGGCCCGCGGAGCAACTCCAACTTCCATCAATGCGAACAACAGCCCCATCACCTCAATCCGCGGGCCGCCGCGGCGATTTTTTGGCTTGAAAAGCGGGAGCTTTCCAAGCCAAAAGAGCCGCACTAACTCTCCCCTCTCCACCGCCCTCTGCTCACCTTCCCAAACGAAAGTCAACCCCCGGCGAACCATCCATTCGCCGGGGGTACGTTCCTCAGGAAACTTATTGTGATAAATCGTCCCCCTCCGCCGCGCCGTAGTCGGGCTCCTCGGTGGATT
Source organism: uncultured Clostridia bacterium (assembly GCA_947596085.1). GTDB lineage: Bacteria > Bacillota > Clostridia > Christensenellales > Aristaeellaceae > SFTH01. The sequence goes on from CANQEW010000054.1 coordinate 13,453, forward strand.
CGGGCTTGGCGGGATTGTAGATGGGCTTCAGCACGATGGCCTCATCCAGGGCATAGCTGAAGTTCTCACCATCGAACCCGGTCTCCGGAGCGAAAAGCAGCTCCTCGCCGCCGTTGAGCGGAATGGCGCCGTACTCCTCATCCGTGACCTCAATGCCGACCACATTGTCGCCGCTTGCATCCCGCGCGGGGCCGACCATCATGCCGCCACTCGCCTCGCCCAACTCCTCGCCATCCTTCGTGAGCAGGCGGTAAAAGCGGTACAGCGGATTGCTCTTCTCCAGCTCCGCATCGTCCCAGTCCCCCAGATCCATGTCCTGCCAGTCGTCCGGGCGGATGACCGCCTTGCAGTACAGGCCGAAGTGATCCAGGCGGAACTCGGTGATCTCGACGCTGTAACCATCCATCCGGAAGTTGTGCTCGGCCACGTCGTTGTAGATGGTCTCGCCGGTACCGGACAGATTCAGCGGAATCGTCAGTTCGCGCTCGGCGCAAACCTCCTCCGCCAGTCCGGCGGTCACGACCGCCTCGGGCGGCAGTTCCTTCAGCTGAGGATCCGGCCTGCCGAAGTTTTCCAATCCATCGACCTCCTCCGCCTCCGGCGTGAGCTCGGGTTGCTGCAGCACGCGATATGCCTCGTAACTTTCGAACCAGATCAGCGGATTCTCCCCCTCCTCGCTTGTGTTGGCGCTCCTGTAGCGGAGCACGTCCACATCCGCGTAATCGGCATCGCCGGTTCCAGCCACCTTGTCCCACTCCACGCTGCCCTCGGTGCGCAGGAAGCACGCCTTCATGGAGAATTGATTGTCCTCCCGCGCCTTCAGATCCGCGTCCACTTCGAGCTGGAGCAGCAGCGGGAAGCTCGTCGGATAGCCGCCGCCGGCGACGAAGGCGTCGGTGAAGCCTTCGCAGTTGGCCGGCAGGCTGCCCCAATGCTCATCCAGCACCTCGCCGTTGAGCGTCGGCGCGTACACGCCGCAGAGGTAGGTGTTGCCGTCGTCGGGCACCCGCAACGCGCAGGACACGGCCAGCACGTCGCCCTCCCAGACGGCCTCGTCGATGGTGAAGCCGAAATCCTCGTCCGCGTCGGATACGTGTACATCCCGCACCTGCGCCTCGATGGTCGTATCTCCCATTTCGGCGAATTTGTCCCGCAGGGCGTTTCCCTGCACCACGGCCACCGCCGTGGCCGCCAGCGCCAATATCAGCGCCGCCGCCAGCGCGACGGCCAGCCTGCGGCTCATCCGCAGCGGCGCGCGCCGCTTTACATACTTCTCATTGCGCATTTCCGCTTCCATCCTTTCCTCGATCCTGCGGCGAAGGTCGGGATCGGGGCGCACGGCGTCGAATCTGCGCCGGTACTCGTTCTTGAACTTCACGACTTCTCCTCCCCTTCGTCGAGCAGCTTTTTAAGCTTCCTGCGCGCCCGGTGCAGCCGCTCCCGCACGGTGGCGGGACGAATATTCAGGGCGCGGGCAATTTCCTCGGTGGACATGTCCTCGTAGTAAAAGAGGTGGATCGCCGCGCGCTGATCCGGATTCAGCGCGTCCAGGGCGGCGTCGAGGCGGTCGTTTCCCTCCGTGGGCGCGTCCGGCTGGGCCGCGAGCCAGCTCTCATCCAGCGGCAGCGTCCTGCGCCGCCAGGGGCTTCGGTACAGATTCGCGCACTCGTTCACCGTCACGCGGATCAGCCAGCGCTTCAGGTGCGCCTCGCTCTCGATCTCCTCCGCGTGGCGGCAGAGCTTCAGCAGCACCTCCTGCGCGATGTCTTCGGCGTCCTGCTTCGAGCGTGTGCGGGCATAAGCCAGACGGTAGACCACGTCGAGATACTTCTCCAGCGCCAGCCGCGTCCAATCGTTCGCGCGCGTCGAACGTTTTTGCACCGCTCTCACCTCCTTCACCTATTATACAATCCACGCGCGCGATTTGTAACCGCCCATGAAGCGGTTTTTCCCGAATGAACCGCTTCGCCGCGCCTGACGCGGCTCACTCGATGGATCGCGCGCCTCCAACGCGCAAAGGCGGGAAATTTCCATCAATCAATGTTGAATTTCGATGACGTCAAGCAAAAACACTTGACATCTCCCATCTGTGCGTGTATAATAAAGAAGCTGTCAAGCAATACTGCTTGCGGGGTGAGCAAGGATGGCGAACGTAGAGGAGCGGGTTGAGTGGAACACCCTTCTGGACTTCTACGGCCCGCTGCTCACTGAGCACCGGCGCGAGGTGCTTCGACTGTACTGCGAGGAGGACCTTTCGCTCGCGGAGATCGCCGAACAGCTCGGCATCACCCGACAGGGCGTGAGCGACGCGCTGCAGAAGGGCCGGCGGCAGCTCGCGGATTACGAGGCGAAGCTCGGCCTCGTCGAGCGCTACCGGGCGCTGGGCGAGCGGGCGCGGCGCTGCATGGAGGCGCTCGACGGCGTGAATGCCTCGGGCGAGGACGCCAGGCGCGTCTCCGAGGCTCGATCGGCGCTGGAGGATATTTTGCGAGAGAGGTGAGGTTTTGTGGCGTTCGAGGGATTGACCGATAAGCTGCAAGGCGCGTTCAAAAAGCTGTCCGGCAAGGGCAAGCTCACGGAGGCGGACGTCAAGACCGCGATGCGCGAAGTGCGCATGGCGCTGCTGGAGGCGGACGTAAACTTCACCGTCGTAAAGGATTTCGTCAAAAAGGTCACCGAGCGCGCCGTGGGCGAGGACATCATGTCCAGCCTCACGCCCGGCCAGCAGGTCGTCAAGATCGTCAACGAGGAACTGACGAACCTGATGGGCGGCACCAACGCCAAGCTGACCTACTCCCCCCAGGCGCCGACGATCTACATGCTCTGCGGCCTGCAGGGCGCGGGCAAGACCACCATGTGCGCCAAGCTGGGCAACATGATCAAGAAGGGCGATAAGAAGCCCCTGCTCGTGGCCTGCGACGTGTACCGCCCGGCGGCCATCAAGCAGCTGCAGGTGGTGGGCGGACAGGTCGGCGTGGAGGTGTTCGAGCGCGGCCAGGGCAATCCCGTGGAGATCGCCAAGGAGGCCGTGGAGTACGCGCGGTACTACGGCCGTGACCCGGTCATCATCGACACGGCGGGCCGCCTGCACATCGACCTGGCGCTGATGCAGGAGCTGCGCGACGTGCGCGACACGGTGCATCCCAAGGAGATTCTGCTGGTGGTCGACGCCATGACCGGCCAGGACGCGGTGACGGTCGCCAAGACCTTCAATGACGAGCTGGGCGTGGACGGCGTGATTCTCACCAAGCTCGACGGCGACACCCGCGGCGGCGCGGCCATCTCGGTGCGCGCGGTGACGGGCAAGCCGATCAAGTTCGCGGGCGTGGGCGAAAAGCTCACCGACGTGGAGCCCTTCCACCCCGACCGCATGGCCTCGCGCATCCTGGGCATGGGCGACGTGCTCTCGCTGATCGAGAAGGCGCAGGAGACCATCGACGAAAAGCAGGCGGTGGATCTCACCCGCAAGATGCGCACCAACAGCTTCACGCTGGAGGACTACCTCGAACAGATGAAGCAGATCGACAAGATGGGCTCCATCACGGACGTGCTCAAGATGATCCCCGGCCTGGGCAGCAAGATCAAGGACGTGGACATCGACGAGGATCAGGTGAAGAAGTCCCAGAAGAAAAATGAAGCCATCATACTGTCCATGACGCGCATGGAGCGCCGCAACCCGGACATCCTCAATGCCAGCCGCAAGCGCCGCATCGCGGCCGGCAGCGGCACCACGGTGCAGGAGGTCAACCTGCTGCTCAAGCAGTTCGATCAGGCCAAGGGCATGATGAAGAACATGATGGGTGGCATGAAGAAGAACAAACTGATGCGCAAGCTGCCCTTCGGCGGGAAGCTCCCGCAATGACGCGATAACTACGGCGAGAGCTGTATTTATATCCAACATAGATTTATCAGGAGGAACAACACAATGGTCAAGATTCGTCTCAAGAGAATGGGAATGAAGAAGATGCCCTTCTACCGCCTGGTTGTCACCGACAGCCGCAACCCGCGCGACGGCCGCTTCATCGAGGAGATCGGCTATTACAATCCCGTCGCCGAGCCCGTGGAGCTCAAGGTGGACGGCGAGCGCGCGAAGTACTGGCTGGGCGTGGGCGCGCAGCCGACCGACACCGTGCGCGGCCTGCTGAAGAAGACGGGAGTGCTCTAAGTCATGGTAGAACTGGTCAAGTATATCGCCACCTCGCTGGTGGATAAGCCCGAGGCCGTGGACGTGCGCGAGGTCGAGACCGACGAGGGTACGGTCATCGAGCTGCGGGTCGACCCGGACGACATGGGCAAGGTCATCGGCAAGCAGGGCCGCATCGCCAAGGCCATCCGCACCGTCGTGAAGGCCGCCACGGCCAAGGACGAGAAGCCTGTTTTCGTCGAGATCATCTAGTCGGCGGAGCCGAAGTCGGCAGGGCCGACAGCCACCTGCTGCCGCGCTGGGGCGACGGACTTTTGACCCCATAGATCCGAGGGTCAAAAGTCCTGCGTCGCGTTTCTGCAGATCGGATCGCATTTGCCCGAAATCCCGGCCCATAGATTCAAGGCCGGGATTTCTGCGTTTCGTTTTCAATTCACGGGCAAGCGGAAAGAGCGGCCGCGCACCAACGCGACAGCAGAGTGGGATTCTCAAGGGGCGATGTCGGCAGGGCCGACGGCCTCCTGCTGCCGCGCTGGGGCGACGGAGTTTTGACCCCATAGATCCGAGGGTCAAAAGTCCTGCGTCGCGTTTCTGCAGATCGGATCGCATTTGCCCGAAATCCCGGCCCATAGATTCAAGGCCGGGATTTCTGCGTTTCGTTTTCAATTCACGGGCAAGCGGAAAGAGCGGCCGCGCACCAACGCGACAGCAGAGTGGGATTCTCAAGGGGCGATGTCGGCAGGGCCGACGGCCTCCTGCTGCCGCGCTGGGGCGACGGACTTTTGACCCCATAGATCCGAGGGTCAAAAGTCCTGCGTCGCGTTTCCGTAGATCGGATCGCATTTTCCCGAAATCCCGGCCCATAGATTCAAGGCCGGGATTTCTGCG
>CANQEW010000055.1 GCA_947596085.1 uncultured Clostridia bacterium
CCCCTGCCGGAAAATCTCCACCCTTTCCCTTGACAGCTTCCTCCCTCGCTGTTACCTATGATTGACGCCAACAGAGCTTTCTTTACTCTTTTCTTGACCGCTCTCTTGACGCTTCGGCGGTAGAATGGGCGCAAAGGAAAGGAGGAACGACACTATGGAATATGTATTGACCGCTTCGGGCCTGTGCAAGCGCTATCGCCACTTCAAAGCGCTGGACGGGCTGTCGATGCGAGTGCCCAAGGGCGCGATCTACGGCCTGGTCGGCCGCAACGGCGCGGGCAAGACGACTCTCATCCGCCTGATCTGCGGCCTGCAGCAGCCCAACGCCGGGAGCTACGCGCTCTACGGCGTGAGCGGCGCGTCCCGCGACATCTCCCGCGCCCGGCGGCGCATGGGCGCGGTGGTGGAGACGCCGTCCATCTACGGCGAGTTCTCCGCCGCGGATAACCTCAGGCAGCAGTACCGAATCCTGGGTATGCCGGACTTCACCGGCATCGACGAACTGCTCCGGCTCGTGGGGCTGGAAGGCACGGCCAATAAGAGGGCGCGAAACTTCTCCCTGGGCATGAAGCAGCGGCTGGGCATCGCCATAGCGCTGGCGGGCAACCCGGACTTCCTGGTGCTGGACGAGCCGATCAACGGCCTCGACCCGCAGGGCATCGTGGAGATGCGCGAGCTGATCCTCAAGCTCAACCGCGAGCGGCGGATCACCGTGCTGATTTCCAGCCACATCCTCGACGAGCTCGGGCGGCTGGCCACCCACTACGGCTTCATCGACCACGGCCGCATGGTCAAGGAGATGAGCGCGGCGGAGCTGGACGCCGCCTGCCGCAAATGCGCGCGGCTGACGGTGAGCGACGTGAAGCCGCTGACCCGCGTGCTGGACGGCATGGGGGTCGAGTATAAGGTGCTCGACGACCGCACCGCTGACGTATACGCAAAACTGAACATCGCGGAGCTCGTGCGCAAGCTGGACGAACAGGGCTGCGAGCTAACCTCCGCCCAAGAGCGCGACGAGAGCCTCGAGAGCTACTTCATGTCGCTGGTGGGGGGTGAGTCCCATGCGTGACGCGCGGCGCGCGCTGATGATGGCGCTGTTAGGGGCCTCCATCGCCCTGCTGCTGGACATGCTGGGAGAGGAGGCGGGGCTCGATGCGTAAGCTGCTTCGCGCCGACTTCCGGCGGCTGGCCTCCAGCAAGACCTTCTGGTTCTGCATGGTAGGGATGCTGGTGCTCAGCGTCTCGTTGCTGTTCAACATTCATGGGATGGAGGCGCGCTTCCCCGAGGAGGAATGGTTTCTCGAAAATAACCTGTTTAACTACCCGCCGATACTGGGCTTCGTGATCGCGGCGGTGGCGGGCATGGTGACCGGCGCGGACTACGCCGACGGCACCATCCGCAATAAGCTGATCGCGGGCAGCGAGCGCAGATGGGTATACCTTTCGCAGCTGATCGTAAACTGCGCGGCGGGACTGGCGCTGGCGGCGGTCTACGTCGCGCCGATCGCGCTCATCGGCCCGCACGTGAGCGACGGCTTCGAGAATTCGGGCAAGGCCGCGCTGCTGATCGCTATGAGCGCGTTCGGCCTGCTGGGGTTCTCCGCCATCTCCACGGCGTTCGCGCTGGGGATGCAGAATCGCACCGCCGCCGTGCTGACCAGCCTGGCACTGATGACGGGGCTGTTCACCGGAGCGAGCTACCTGCATGAACAGCTGATGCAGGGGCCGACGATGCCGCAGCCGATCGTCATTACGCAGGATGGCGTCGTGTCGGATTTGGAGGAGGTGCCGAATCCGTTTTACGTGGATGGAATCAAGCGGGAGATCTTCCAGTGGCTGAATGATACGAATCCCCACGGCCAGGCGCTCCAGCTGGCCGACCGGGCCAATCCGGAGCATCTGGAGAGGTGGCCGTTCACCGCGGCGGCGGTGATGCTGCTGTCCAGCGGCATCGGCTACGCGATATTCAAAAGGAAGGACATCAAGTAGCAAGGCCGCACTCAAGCGCGGCAGCAGAAGGGAGAATCCAAGGAACCTCAGGTTCCTTGGCAGGTCCGGGCAGCGCCCGGCGTAACTCCAGGGCGGCCCGCGCCCGCAATCCCGAATCCTTAAAAACCCCCATCCACCGCATATCCAAAAATCGCGGGCCGCCCCGGCGCTTTTCGGCTTGGGAAGCGCAGCTTCCCAAGCCGAAACAGCCGAGCAAACTCAAAAAAACGCAGCATCCCGATCGACATCCCCATCAAATCCACAACCGAAAGGAGAAAGCCATGCCCCTGCCCGCCCAATCCATCCTCGCCGCGCTCTGCGCGCTGCTGGCACTGATTGCCATCGCGCTCGCCGCGCGGCTGATCTTCCTGCGCCGCGCGGCGGAGGAGCTGCGGCGCGGAATGGAGGACTGGCTGCGGATGGGCGACACCAACGCGCTGCTCTCCACGTCCAGTGGCGAGCGCTGCATGCGCCGCCTCACCGCCGGGCTGAACGCCTACCTGCGCGCGCTGCGCGACGAGCGGCAGCAATTGCATAGCGGCAACGCCGAGCTGCGCGACGCGGCGACAAACATCTCCCACGACCTGCGCACGCCGCTGACGGCGATCCTGGGCTACCTCGACCTGCTGGAGCGCGAGAACCTTCCACCCGCCGCGCGCAGGCACGCCGCCGTCATCCGCGAGCGCGCCGAAAGCATGAAATCGCTCACCGAGGAGCTGTTCCGCTTCTCCGTGATCGGCGCGGACGAGCGCGAGCTGGAGCGCGAACCCGTGCGCCTGAACGCCGCCGTGGAGGAGGCGCTGGCCGCCGCGTACTCCGATCTTCGCTCGCGCGGCATCGAACCCGAAGCGCGCCTGCCCGAAGCTCCCGTCATCCGCGAACTGAACCGCGCGGCGCTGGACCGCATACTCGGCAATATCCTCGCCAACGCGGCGAAATACTCCGGCGGCGATCTCGAAATCACGCTGGATGAATCCGGCGAACTGACCTTCTCCAACGCGGCCCCCACGCTGGACGACGTGCAGGTGGGCCGCCTGTTCGACCGCTTCTACACAGTGGAATCCGCACGCGGCTCCACGGGGCTGGGGCTGTCCATCGCCCGCGCGCTCACCGAGCGCATGGGCGGCACGATCCGCGCGGACTGCGCGCACGGGCGGCTGACGATCCATCTGCAATTTCCCCAATGAAGCTTCCGCGCACCCGCCGCGCTGGCAATGGAACTAACGGCGTGCGTGCGGGCCAAACCATTCGATCACACGGACAAGCAATCCATTCTCCCAAGCCCCGCCGCACTCATCTGAACGCCGAACCTTTTCATGCAACCGATTCTCGGAAACCCATCCTTGACAATCCGCAAAAGAAAAGCTATTCTATTGTATTGAAGGGGTGGGCCGCGCGGCGGTCCCGCCCAGCGATGACCGGCTTCGCGGCGCTTGCCGCGGCCAGGGGAGGTTTTCCATGAAAGTTGAACATAGCGCCTACATACGGCGCAATCAGCCGCTGTTTCAGGAACTGCTGCGGCTGCTGTTGAAGGAGTATCCCTACGCCTCCATTCTGGCGCAGGACAGCCGCGAGCGCAGCTACCGGGTCAATCGGGCGCTGTCCTCCGTGGGGGAGGATTCGCGCGATTGCGCCCGGGGCTTCGTGGTGCGCGTGTGGGACGGTGCGCGCGTCGCCGAGCACTCCTTTAACCGCATCTCCGAGGAGCGGATGCCGGAGCTGGTCGAGCGCGTGCGCCGCGCCGTCGCGGACGCGCCGCTGCCCGAGGGCGTGGAGGACGCCGCCTGCGGTGCGCCGGACGACGAGCCGCTGACGTTCTGTGATGCCACCGAGTACGAAATCGACCCCGCGTTGATGGGCGACGACGCCATACTGTCCCGGCTCATGGCGATTCGGGACCGCACGCTGTCGCGCAGCGATAAGTTGCTGGACTGCATCGCACAGGCGACGTGGAACCGCACGACGAAGCTGTTTCTGTCCCCGAGGCGGGAACTGACGCAGAGCGTGCTCTGGACCACGGGCGCGGTGATCGCGCTGGCGGCCCGGGGGCAGGAGATCAAGGACAGCATGATTTCCATCTCCAATTTGGGCGGCATGGAGCTGCTGGACCGGCTGGAGGCGGGCGCGGACCGGGTCGCGGACACGGTCGTCGAGCTGCTGGACAGCCTGCCGATGGTTCCCGGGGAGTACGACTGCGTGTGCACGCCCGAGGTCACCGGCATGATCGTGCACGAGGCCTTCGGCCACGGCGTGGAGATGGACATGTTCGTCAAAAAGCGCGCGCTGGCGGAACGGTTCGTGGGCGAGCGCGTTGCCTCGCCGCTGGTGACGATGCGCGACGGCGCCGCCTCCGCGCCCCAGACAGGCAGCTACTTCTTTGACGACGAGGGTGTGATGGCCCATGACACCGTGGTGATCGACAGGGGCGTGCTGCACGGCGGCATCAGCGACGCCCGCTCCGCCGCGCTCCTGGGAACGGTGCCCACCGGCAACGGCCGGCGCGAGAGCTACCGCCGCAAGGCGTACACCCGCATGACCAACACCTTCTTCGAGGGCGGCTCCGACCGCGTGGAGGACATGATCGCCTCCATTCGATACGGCTTTCTGCTGGAGGAGCCTGCCAGCGGCATGGAGGACCCCAAGAACTGGGGCATTCAGTGCATGGTGAACTTCGCCCGCGAGATCCGGGACGGCAAGCTCACCGGCCGCGTCTTTTCGCCCATCGTGCTCACGGGCTACGTGCCCGACCTGCTGAAGTCCATCACCGCCATGTCGCCCGAGGTGGAACTTTCCGGCGGCGGCTTCTGCGGCAAGGGCTACAAGGAGTGGGTGAAGGTTTCCGACGGCGGACCGTACATCAAGGCGCGCATTCGCCTGGGTTGAGGAGGGAACGGCATGATCGAGAGAATCCTGCGCGCGCTGGACGCGCTGCGCATCGAAACCTACGCCATCAGCGAGACCGATACCGAGTCCGCCGAGGCCTTTTACGTGCGCAGGCGGCTGGATATGAAGCGCCGCACCGCACTGACCGACTATTCCGTGACCGTGTACCGCCCCTTTGAGCGGGACGGCGCGGCCTGCCTGGGCTCCTCCACGGCGCCGGTCTATCCGGATATGGAGGAGGACGAGCTGCGCGCCGCGCTGGAGGCGGCCTATCGCGCCGCGGGCCTCGTGTCCAATCCGGCCTACGAGCTGTACGCCGGCGAGCGGGAGGACTTCGTTCCCTCCCGCAGCGGCTTCGCGGGCCGCTCGCCGGAGGAGAACCTGCGCGCGATGGCGGAGGCGCTGTTCGCCGCCGACGTTCACGAGGACGCCTTTCTCAATTCGGCGGAGTTCTTCGCCACTCGAACGCTTCGGCGGGCGATCAACTCCCGGGGCGTGGACGTGAGCTGGGAGCGCTGCGAGGTGCAGGGCGAGTACGTGATCCAGTGCGTCTCCCCCCGGGATGTGGAGACGCACCACATCTTCCGCTATCGCGAGCCCGACGCGGCCGCGCTGCGCGGCGAAGCGGAGCGCGCCATCGAGCGGACGCGGGACCGCGCCCGGGCCGAAGAGCCGCCCGCGACGGGCACGTACACCGTGCTGCTGTCCGGGGAGCATGTGGCCACGCTGCTGGGCTACTATCGCGCCCGCTCGTCCGCGAGCATGATCTACCAGAAGTATTCCGACTGGACCGTGGGGCAAGCCGTGCAGGGCGACGTGCGCGGCGACGCGCTGAGCATCGTGCTCAAGGCGGCGGAGCCCTACGACGGCGAGGGCATTCCGCTGCGCGACCGGCCGCTGCTGGAGGACGGCGCGCTGCGCACCGTGCACGGCGGCGCGCGCTTTTCCAGCTACCTGGGAATCGAGCCCACCGGCGCGTACCGCTGCGTCGAGGTGCCCACCGGGCGCACGCCGCTGGCGGAGATGAAGCGGCAACCCTGCCTGCACGTGGTCTCCTTCTCCGACTTCCAGATCGACAGCTTCACCGGCCACTTCGGTGGCGAGATCCGCCTGGGCTACCTGTTCGACGGCGAGCGCGAGCGCGTGGTCACCGGCGGCTCGATCAACGGCAGCCTGCCGGAATTGCAGGGGAACATGACCTTCTCCCGGGAGCGCTACCGTTCCGCCGACTACGACGGCCCCTTCGCCGTGGCGATTCGCGGCGTGGCCGTCGCCGGGCAGGGCGAGGCATAAAATGGAATAGCGATGCGCGAGAGGGAGGCCCACAAACGGGTCTCCCTCGTCTTCATCTATATACGGCGGTGATTTTCTTCCTGTGCGCTATCCCTCCCTCGTTTTCATCTGTACGCGGCGGTCAATTTCCTTTAGAAAGCTGCCCGCGTCCGTGCGTCCAGACAGAAACTGCTGGATCAAATCGTAGAACTCGCCGCTGGAATCGGTGGCGTTTACGAGGCTGTAGCCCTTCACGATCAGCCGGTCGCCGTGGGCGCGATACCACTCGACGGCCTCCGGAGAGATGCTCCAGCGGTCGGCTTCGAGCATCTCCCGCTGATACTCGGCGCTCGCGAGCGCCTCCTCCCAGCGCGGCGCGTCCTCCGGGTCGGCGGATTCGAGCCGCGACTTTGCCTCGTCGATCCTCCGCTGTGCATCGGCGATTTCGCGCTCGTAGGAGGGCTTGGGCACGGGATCGTTCAGCGCGTCGCTCAGGGCATAGCGGGTTCCGTCGTCCAGATGTTCGTAGATGCCGGCCACGTACTCCCGCGCCAGATCGATGTGCTTCGAGAAGGGGTTCACAAATACCACCGCCAGGTCGATGGGCACCGGCGCTTCCTCGCCCGGAATCACCGAAAGCAGCGCGGGCTCGAGGATGTTCGTTCCGGTGAGCATGCAGTCGGCGTCGGTGTTCACCAGCGTGTAGTCGCGGCCCCGCGCCGCCGGGCCGACGGAGACGCCGATCATCGCGTACTCCTCGTCCTCGCCGCCCTTCGCCACGCCCAGCGCGTCCAGATCCAGCGCCATCGCCTTTTCCAGCAGCGCGCGAAGCTCGGGGGAGTCGTAGGTGAGCTCCATGCCGTTCGCGCGCAGGCGGAGCAGCCAGCTTTCCAAAATCTCGCCGATCAGCTCCGTGCGCACCTGCGTCTGGGTGGCGTATTCGGGAAAGATGTGTACCCGCTCGTCCTCGCCGATGCGCTCGGGCAGCGTGGACAGCAAATCGAGAAAGTCCGGCCAGTTGTCCGGCATCTCGTTCCGGGGGACGCCGATCCGCTCGAAGCCCTCGAAGTCCAGCCCCAGCGTCCACGTGGAGACGTACGTCGGCAGCGCCACGACCTGCCCGTCCAGCGTCAGCGCGTCTCGGATCGCCGGATACATGTCCGCCACGGCCGCGTCGAGGACTTTGCTGTCCAGCGGGGCCAGATAGCCGCGCTCGCGCAGCGCGCCGTAGAGCTCGCTGCTGGCCATGGTCACGCGCACATCCACCGAATCGTCGCGGCTCACGATGTCGTTGAGGATCGCGCCGTCGTCGGAGTAGTCCTCGCGCAACACGACGACCGCGTCGCTTTGGCTGGCGTTGAAGTCGCGGTACGCTTCGGTCATCGCGCCGAAGATGCCGCCGCCCTGCACCACGATCCGCGTCTCCGGCAGCGCGTCCGGGCCGGTGGCGCGCACGCATACGCCGTCGAATTCGCCAAAAAAGGCGTAGAGGTCGCCGGGCAGCAGGAAGCTCTCCGCTTCGCTCGGATAGGAGGCGCTGAGCTCCGCCACGGGCCGCGCGCCCGCGAAGTCGAAGCCCTCCGCCGCCATCACGAAGCCGTCCTCGAGGTAGAACAGCCGCCCGCTCTCCGCGCTGCAGGCGCAGCAGGCGCAGCTTCCGTCGGCCCGCATGGGCTCACAGGCGGGGGTCAGCTCGTCCCCTTCGGGGTCGTAGAGGAAGAATTCGCGCAGCTGCGCCTCGCGGTCGTAGGTCTGAATCAGCAGCTGTCCCTCGCCGCGGGGGGCGATGCCCGCCAGGTTTTCGATGTCGAGGAGCTCGCCTTCGCCGTTCGCGTCAATTTGATACAGCGTGCGCTCGCCCGCGCCGTCCCAGAAGTCCGCGAAGATCCATTCGCCTGCGGAGACGATGGCGCGAATCTGCGCGAGCTCGGTCGTATCGCCATAGTCCACGCACAGATCGTCCGCGTCCAGCTCCATGGGCGCGCCGAAGGAGACGGACGCGCCGTCGACGTTCACGTCCAGCACCTCCAATTCGGCCAAGCCCTGATCGTCGTAGGCCGCGCACAGCGCGCGGAGTTGTTCGCCGTCCGCAAAGAGCCGGACGACGCTCCATGCCTCGCCGTCCTTCGAAGTGGGAGGCGCGTAGTCGATAGCGGCGGGGGAATCGTCGCCGGGCCGCCAGACGTAGATCTGGCTGTCCGTGAGCATGTACAGCGCGCCGCCCGCGGCGCAGCCGTTCCAGGGAAAGCCGCTCTGCGAGGTGAAGGGTTCGTCGCCGCGCAGAAAGTTCCGGTCTCCAGGCGCGGCCAGCGCGCTGGGGGAGAGCAGCAGGATTGCCGCCAGCAGCGGCAGAAGGATGCGTTTCAATTTCATGGTTCATTTCCTCCCAAACATGTGATTCATTTCGGGGCCCGCATATTGGATGCCGGGCGCGGGGAAGAGGTTGGAAGAAAAGTGAGAAAAATTGGCTCTTTGTCAAATGTTGGGGTGGGGAAGACGGAGACAGAAGGATTCTGGCTCTGAAGAAGTGGAAGTTGCGGAAACCAAAGGCGAGGCGTTTGAGGACCTTTATGGCGTTGTTGCAGCCTTCCGTGAACCCGTTGGACAGTGGTATATTAAAAAGCGTCAAGTATGGCAATTGCACACCCGGAGCATATGGAAACATTGCAAGGAATAAAGACAGCGAATCATACGTTTTATGATGTGCGCTTTTTGTTCAATGCAATATGGTTTCAGGATCGCTTATATCCGACAGCGTCCTGTATCATCCGCCGCTTTGCGGCGTTTTGTTCCATTTCGATGCGCCGTTTCTCCTTCTTCTTCTCCTTTTTCAACAGGCGGTGTTTCCACGATAGATTTATCCCTGTGTCATGTTCAATGAGGTCTTTTTGAGTCTTTGAATAACCGAACATGATGGCCCCTCCTGTTCTTTTGCGTATCGTTATGATCTGCTTCGCGTCAGATTCTTCAGCCACTTGTACCTTCTGAACCGTGCCATGACAAAAGGCAGCTTGATGAATTCATCCATGCACAGCACGATGTAGACGGCGATGGGCGGCCATTTCCATACAAACGCGGACAGCAGTCCCAGCGGCAGGATGACGCCCCACATGGCCGCGGTATCGCATATAAGGCCAAAGCGGGTGTCGCCGCCCGCGCAGAACACGCCGCCGACCATGCTGGAGTTGAAACTCTTGCCAATGCAGTATACAGCGTTGACGGCGAGCATACGTCCAAACAGCCATGCGGCGTCGCCGTCCAGCCGCGTGACGGCAAGACAGGGGCGGTAAAGGGTCAAAAGGAGCAGGCCGCTTACCGCCCCCAAGAGCAGCGATCCGGAGAAGATGCGTGAACCCATCAAACGCGCACCGTCCAGATCGTTGTTTCCAAGTGTGTTGCCGATCATGATGCTTCCCGCCGTGCCAAGGCCACTGCATCCCACGATCACCAAATTCCGCAGCGCACTTGCCAGGGAATTTGCCGCGACGACCTGCGTGCCGATGTGACCCAGTATGCCAGCGATGGCCGCTGTTGCGCCGCCCCAGACCAGGTAATTTGCCTGTACCGGCAATGCGCATTTCCAAAAATCTTTCGCAAGCCACGCTTCGGCGGCGATGCAGCTTTGCAGAGTGGATCGGACGCCTTCGCCCCGCCGTATCGCGGCAAAACACAAAAGCACCTCCAACGCTCTGGCGGCGGAGGTGGCGGCCGCCACGCCGGAAAGCGCCCCGGTCTCGTTGCCGGGAAACAGCAGGTAGATGACAGCGGCGTTCAGCAGGATGTTGCACAGGAGGCAGGACGCGGTGATCTGTGCGCTGCGTTTTGTCTGACCGATGCTCTTCATGACGGCCAGCAGCATCTGCGAAACGCCCATCATCAGGTAACTCGGGCTGACCCACTGAAGGTAGACCCCTCCCAGATCGATCAGGCTGTTGTCGTTTGCGAATATCTTCATCAGCACGCGGGGCGCGCACAGCGTCGCGGCAAAGAAGATCAGAGAGATCAGGCAGGAATCGCGCAGTGCGATGCCCTGGATCTTCCCGATGGTTCCTGTGTCCCGCCGCCCCCAGTATTGAGCTGTCAGGATGGATGCGCCGGCGGATATTCCGGAGTAAAACAGCGTCAGTGTGAACGTGACCTGTCCGGCCAGAGAGGAGGCCGACAGCGCGCTTTCGCTCACGCTGGACAGCATCAACACGTCCGCCGTGTTGACGACAGCGCTGATCAGATTCTGCACGACGATGGGCAGCATCAGCTTCCACAGCGCTTTGATAAATTCGTTCCGGTCATTCCTCGCGCTCATATTCGCACCTCCGGCTATCAGTTTATTTATCTATTCTTGCTGGAACAATCAGAATATGCTATTATTTATATAAAGATCGACTTTTTTGCGCGATGATCGCCCTGCGGTAAATACGATTGTTATAGATTTCGTAACGATGGTGATAGAAACCGCTCTTCAGCCGGCCTATACTGTGTTTGACTACTACAATAATAAGGAGGCGCAAGCCATGACCGAACAGGAGAGGCAGGCCAGAATCGCCGGTGGGTATCTCTGGTACGACACAGACGAGTATCTGGCGCATCAGGCGCAGGTAAAGGATCTGATGTATGAATTCAATACGTCCAAGCCCAGCGAAATCGACAAGCGCCAGGGATTGATGCGGAAGATGTTTGGCTTTGTGGGCGAAAACGTATGGATCAACCAGCCCCTTACATTGGCCGTGGGTTCCACGGTAAGCATCGGTGAGGGGACCTATATCAACTCCGGGTTGACGCTGATCGATGATTATAACGTCACCATCGGAAAGGGCTGCCTCTTCGGTACAAATGTCACCCTTTGCACCACGGGCCACCCCATGGATCCGGAGGAGCGGGCCAAGGGAAGCATGTACTCCTTCCCCATCACCATAGGCGACGGGGCATGGCTGGGCGCCGGTGTGATCGTTCTGCCAGGGATCACCATCGGAAAGTATGCCGTCATCGGCGCGGGCAGCGTAGTGACCAAGGATATTCCCGACTACACCGTGGCTGTGGGCAACCCCTGCCGGCCGATCCGCAAGCTTAGCCAGCGCGACAAGGAGTATTATTGGAAGGATCGCCGGTTTGACGAACAGCCGGGGTAAGCATATTGCGACTTGGGAGGGGTGTCGGTGCGGCAGCTGAAACTCAATCCAGACAGTTCCGAACGGCTGGAATATACCATGCCGGATATGCCGGTACGGATTGGAGGCGACCCGCTTTCCAACTTCCGGAACTATGCGGCGGCCTGCCATTGGCACGATGATTTTGAGCTTTTGATGCCCGTGGATGGCGAAATGGATTACTTCGTCAACGGCAGGAGCGTACACTTGAAAAAAGGCGCGTGCATTTTTGTGAACGCCCGCCGCCTGCATTACGGATACTCTGCCCAAAAGCGTGACTGTCATTATCGGTTCATCGTGTTCCATCCCTCGATCTTCGGTGCGTTGCCGCCGGTGGAGAGGGCGCTGCGGGACCTGTGCGCGGATGAGAGCGCGGATCATTGGCTGTTCGAGGTCTCCTCGGAGGCGGTCATGCTGTTTGACGAGCTTTACCATTGTGCCGAAGCGGACGATGCGCTCCGGGTCGTGGCCAAGTGTGCGGAGCTGGTGAGCCTGGCGATTGATGCCTCCGCCGTTCAGAAAACACCCGGAACCGGCGCGGATTGGGCGACGCTCCGGGCGATGACAGGGTATGTTCAGGCGCATTACACCGAGAAGATCCGTTTGGAACAGATCGCCGCGGCCGGGGCGGTCTGCCGCAATCGCTGCTGCATTCTGTTCCGCAAACGTCTCGGCTGCTCTCCCATTGCGTATGTTACCCGCTACCGGCTGGAAAAGGCCTGTGCGTTGCTGAGTCAGGGGGCCTCCGTTACAGAGGCCGCGTTGGCAAGCGGATTCAACAGCGCCAGCTATTTCACGGAACAATTCCGGCGATATTACGGCGTAACACCTAAAATCTATCGGCAAAAAATGGAAACAGAATAGTGATTCGTATAAACCCATACCACCTGTTTGACGGGTGATATGGGTTTATAGAGTCGAAAAATTTGGGAACGGACTATCCCCGCCGCGCGTCTATGCGTTATACAGAGTGAAGGAGGGAGCGCATGGACGCGGATTTTTGGCGGATTCAGCGAATGAAGGCCGGCGACGAGGGCGCGGTGGACGCGTTTGTGCGCGCGCACTATCCGGCGATTCTGCGCTACTGCCGCCTGCGCGCGCCGGAGTGGGCCGAGGATGCGGCGCAGGAGACCTTCGTGCGCTTCTTCGAATCCTTCGAGCGCTACCGCCATTGCGGCCGCGCGCGCAACTACCTCTACGTGATCGCCGGGAACGTCTGCCGCGACCTGCGGCGGCGGGAGCGCGAACTGCCCGTGGAGGAGGTGCCGCTGCCGCCGACGGAGGATCGCGGCGCGGAGCTGCGCGTCGATCTGGGTCGGGCGCTGGAGCGCCTCGCGCCGGAGCTGCGGGAGGCGGCGGTACTGTACTTCGCGCAGGGGCTCAAGCAGCGGGAGATCGCTCGGATCCTGGGCATCGGGCTGCCGCTGGTGAAGTATCGCGTGCGGCGGGCGCGGGAGGCGCTGATCGCGGAGCTGGAGAGGAAGGAATGAACATGCGAAACCGACGGGATGACGAGGCGCGCCGCGCCGTCGCGGCCGCGATGAGGCCGGAGCGCTATGACGAGGCACTGCTGAACGAAATGCTGCGTGCCAGCCGGGCGGCCTACCGCGCGCACGAAGCGCGGCTGCCGCTGCGCGGCTGGGAGTTCGTGCTGCGGCAGGCGGGCTACATTCGCAAGTGTTGGTGGCTCTTGCAGGGCGCGGTGCTGGCGCTGCTTTGGTTGATTCTGCGCGGCGGGGGAAGCGCGGACTATCTGCGGCGCTGCGTGGGCGTGCTGGCCCCGGCGTTTGGAATGCTGGCGCTGCCGGAGCTGTGGAAGAACCGAAATTGCGGCGCGCTGGAGGTGGAGTGCGCGGCGCGGTTCGCGCTGCGGCAGGTGTACGCGGCGCGGCTGATGCTGTTTGGCATGGTGGATCTGGTCTGGCTGAGCCTGTTCTTCACCGCCGCGTCACTGGGGGCGCGGGTGGAGCTGGAGGAGCTGATCTTCCAATTCCTCGTGCCGCTGAACGTGACGGACTGCATCTGCTTCGCCACGCTGCGCGCGCGGCGCTTCGGCTCGGAGGGCGCGGCGCTGCTGCTGTGCGGAATCTGGATCGCGGCGTGGGTGCTGGTGGTGCTGGATTGCGGGCTGTACGCGGCGATTTCCACGCCCGCATGGTGCGCGCTGCTGGCGGTCACGGCGCTGTGGATGCTGCGCTGCGCGGCGGCGCTGTGCAAGAACTGCGGAGAAAATTGGGAGGCGAGGCCGCTATGGAACTGAAGTTTGAAAACCTGACGAAGCGCTTTAAGGAGACCGCCGCCGTGGACGGCGTGAGCTTCGCGTTTACCGGCGGCGTGTACGGGCTGCTGGGCGTGAACGGAGCGGGCAAGACCACGCTGATGCGGATGCTGTGCACGCTGATTCGGCCCACGTCCGGCACGATCAGCTGGAACGGCCGCGACATATTCGCGATGGACACGCAGTATCGGGCGCTACTGGGCTACCTGCCGCAGGACTTCGGCTTCTACCCGGACTTCACCGTGGACGACTACCTGGGCTACGTGGCCTCGATCAAGGGCCTGCGCCCGGCGGCGGCGCGGGCGCGCTCCGGGGAGCTGACCCGCGCGCTGGGGCTGGAGAAGTACCGAAGCCGCAAGATGAAGAAGCTCTCGGGCGGCATGAAGCGCCGGGTGGGCATCGCCCAGGCCATGCTCAACGACCCGCGCATCCTGGTGCTGGACGAGCCCACCGCCGGGCTCGACCCCGGCGAGCGAATCCGCTTGCGCAACCTACTGAGCGAGCTGGCGGGGGAGCGCATCGTGCTGCTGTCCACGCACATCGTCTCCGACGTGGCCTACATCGCAAACCAGATTCTGCTGATGAAGGAGGGCAGGATCGTGCGCGCCGGCGCGCCCGACGTGCTGACGGCGGCGCTGCCGGTGCGGGTGTGGCGCTGTGAGGTGGCGAGAGGCGAGGTCGAGCGCTGCCTGCGAAAGTATCGCGTTTCCAACGTGCGCACCACGCCGGGCGGCGCGCAGCTGCGCGTGCTGTCGGAGGGCACGCCCCTGCCGGGCGCGGCGCCGGAGGCGGCCACGCTGGAGGATGTATTCCTCTATCACTTTGGGGAAAAGGGGGATGGGGAAGATGCTTCGCTATGAGCTGAAGAAGGTGTTTGGCCGCGCGGGCGGCCGGGTGGCGCTCTGCCTACTGGCGACGATATTGGTGGGCGTGTCCATGGTGTCCGTGAACAGCACGCCCTGGGTGAACGAGCGCGGGGAGGAGGAGTACGGCTTCGCGGCCGTGCGCAGGCTGCGCGCCGCGCAGAAGGCGTGGACCGGGCCGCTGGACGAGGCAAGGCTGCGCGCGGTGCTGGCGGAGAATGCCCGCATCGCCGCTACGCCCGAGGCGCGGTCCGACGACTGGCATATGACCAACATCGCCTACGGCTGGCGGCAGGGCATCGAGCCCATCCGCGATCTGCTGAATATGGCCTTCGCCGACGGCTTTCGCGAGTTCGACTTCTACCGCGCCGACAGCCTGACCCCCGACGATGCGCCGATGTTCTATCCGAACCGCGTGCGCCTGCTGCGCGAGTGGCTGGCGGACGAGGGCGCGAATCTGCTCAGCGAGCCGGAGAAGGCATTCCTGATCGCGCGCTACGAAGCGCTGGAAACCCCGCTGGACTACGACTACGTGCACGGCTGGACGCGGCTGTTCCGCTACCTGCCGAGCATCCAGATGCTCACGCTGCTGGTGCTGGGCTACCTGGTCGCGGGCGTTTTCGCCGGGGAGTTTCAGCAGCGCGCGGACGCGGTGTTCTTTGCAAGCAAGCTGGGGCGGAGCAAGGCGTCGCGAGCGAAGGTGGGCGCGGGGGTTGTGATCGTCACCGCCGTCTACTGGGCGATGGTCCTGCTGTTCACGGCCTTCGTGCTGCTCTGCTTCGGCGCGGACGGCGCGCTCTGCCCGGTGCAGGCGAGCTTCGAGGGCTGGAAGTGCTTCTATAATCTCACCAATCTGCAGAAGTACCTGCTGATGGCGATGGGCGGCTACCTGGGCAGCCTGGCGATCCTGCTCGCGGAAATGTGGGCCTCGGCGAAATCGCGCTCCACGGTGCTTTCGGCCACGATTCCCTTCGTGCTGCTCTTCGCGCCGTCGCTGTTGCTGAATTTGAGCAGCGTCAGCGTCGACAAGGCGGTGGGGCTGCTGCCTTTCGCGCTGCTGGACATGGACACCACGCTCTCGGCGTTCAACTACCTCTATGACCTCGCGGGCAAGATCGTTCCCTCCGTGCCGCTGCTGTTTTTGCTCTACGGCGCGGCGGCGCTCCTGCTTCCGCCGCTGCTGTATCGAACCTACCGCGGATCGGAGCAGGCGTGAGCAAGCGGCGGAGGAATTGAACCCCTCCGCCGCGCTATTGCCGGTGCCGGTCGCCCCATTCGCACATGGCGTCCAGAATCGGGATCAGCGACCGCCCGCGCTCGGTCAGGCTGTACTCCACCTTCGGCGGAATCTGTGGAAATTCCTCGCGATGCACCAGGCCGTCCGCCTCCAGCTCCTTCAGATTGGCGCTGAGCGTCTTGTAGGAGATGTTCTCGATGTAGCGCTTCATTTCGTTGAAGCGCACCACGCCAAATTCCATCAGCGCGTAGAGGATCGTCATCTTGTACTTGCCGTTGATCAGCGACAGCGTATAGCTGAAGCCCGTCGTGCCGAGGCGCTCGTCTGCGATGCAGCGTCCGTTCATTTCCGCTTCACTCTCCCGTAGGTAAGTATACTACTTCAATGTGCGTACTTGCTTTTTCGAGCACGTCCGATATAATTGTATTGTGCGGCCGGGGAAAAGTCAAGGCCGTTGATTTCGGATGTGAAGGAGAGAGATATCATGAGCAAAAAGATCGTCGTGGTCACCGGAAGTCCCCGCAGGAACGGCAACAGCTTCGCCATGACGGAGGCGTTCATCCGCGCGGCGGAGGAGAAGGGACACAGCGTCACCCGCTTCGACGCGGCGTTTCGGAAGCTGGGCGGCTGCCGCGCCTGCGAGACCTGCTTCTCCAGGGGCCGCGCGTGCAGCTTTGACGACGACTTCAACGCCATCGCTCCGGCGATATTGGAGGCGGACGCGTTGGTGTTCACCACGCCGGTGTACTGGTACTCCTATCCGGCGCAGATCAAGGCCGTGATCGACCGCGTCTATTCCTTTGTGATCGGTGGGAAGGACATCGCGGGCAAGGAGTGCGCGCTGATCGCCTGCTGCGAGGAGGACGATGTGAGCGTGCTGGACGGCGTGCGCCTGCCCTTCGAGCGCACCGCGGTGCTGAACAAGTGGAAGGTCGTGGGCGAGGTGCTGGTGCCGGGCGTATTGAATCCGGGCGACGTCGAAAAGACCGACGGCTGCGCCCGCGCCGCCGCGCTGGCCGACGCGATCTGAAACAAGATTCCATAAGAAGCGCGCCGCCCACAGCCGTGGGCGGCGCACTTCTTATGGAAAGGTCACTTCGTTCCGCACAGCTCCACCAGCGCGCGGATGTGCTCGGGGGTGGTGCCGCAGCAGCCGCCGAGAATGTTCGCACCTGCCCTTTGCAGCTTGCGCATCTCTCGGGCGAAGCGGGTGGAGGTCATGGCGTAGCGGGCGCTGCCGTCGCTTTGAATCTCGGGCAGGCCCGCGTTGGGCTTGGCGATGATGGGCGCGTCGGTGAGCGCGCGCATCCGCGCGATTATGCCCTCGTAGAGTTCCGGGCCCTGGCCGCAGTTCACGCCGATCGCGTCCGCGCCGAGGGCGGGGAGGTGCTGGGCGGCCTCCGAAGCGTCGCCGCCGAAGTAGGCGTTGCCCACCGCGTCCAGCGTCAGCGTGCAGCAGATGGGAATGTCCGCGCTGAGCAAGCGCACCGCCTCGATGGCCGCGCAGCACTCGGTCACGCTCAGCATCGTCTCGATGGCGAAGTAATCCACGCCCGCGTCCAGCAGCGCCTCCGCCTGCTCGCGATAGGCGTCCATGGCCTCCGCGTAGCTCACGCCGCCCTCCACGTCCAGCGGCTTGCCGGTGGGGGACATGTCGCCCGCGATCCGCGCGCGGCCGCCCACCGCCCGCCGGGAGAGCTCTACGAGTCGGTGGTTGAATTCTTCCACGCGATCCTCCAGACCGTGCATGGCGAGCGCCAGGCGGTTCGCGCCGAAGCTGGGCGCGCAGACGGCCATGCTGCCCGCGTCCACATAGGCGCGCTGGAGGTCGATCAGCGCGTCGGGATGATCCAGTATCCACGCCTCGGTGCTTACGCCCACGGGCATTCCCACCGCGCGCAGGTTCGATCCGGTCGCGCCGTCGAGAAACAGCGGACCTTCGTTCAACAGATTCAAAAATTCCTTGCGGGTCATGGCGATCTCCTTCGCATGTAAATTGACGGCGGAGGGCTCAAGCCTCCGCCGCTATCATAGCACACGCGCGTAAAGAATTCAATCCTTCTCCATCAGCCGCGCCAGTTCGCTGCCGTAGAAGTCACAGAGCTCCCGCGCGGCCTCCATGTCGGCGGATTCGGCCACGATGGTCAGTCCCGCGCCCGCGTCGTCGGGGGCGAGCCAGGCCCAGCCGCCGTCCCGGGAGAGGCGCACGCCGCCGCCCATCTCCGCGTCCGGCGCGGCTTCGGCCAGCGCGCGCAGCAGCCGCCCGCTCTCCGAGGCGGGAACCGGCACCTCCCGCGCGCTGCGATAGGCCGTGGGCATCTGCCGCCGCCACTGCGCGAGTGTCAGTCCATGCCCGGCGAGCGCCGAGAGAAACGCCAGCGCGAAGTATAGGCCGTCGAACTGCAGGTCGAACTGCGCGGGCGACACCTGCGCCAGTTCCGCCATCCACAGCGCGCGCTCGCCGGGCAGGTAGACCGCATACGCGCCGCGACGCCGTGCGAGCGCCTCTACCGCGCGCGTGGCGTGCAGCGGGAGGATCAGCTTCGGCTCGCCCAGCTCCAGCGCGACCCAGGCGGCGGCGAGCTGGCGTTCCACCTCGGTCAGCGCGCCGGTTTCATCGGAAAGGATGGCGCGCTCGCCGCCGGGGCAGAGCTCCACGCCGACCTCGCCGGGCTCGGGCGTGCGTTCCGCGCCGCTCCAGGCGCTGCGCGCGCGCAGCCCCGCGCGCGCGCAGGCGCG
>CANQEW010000056.1 GCA_947596085.1 uncultured Clostridia bacterium
GCCGTGGGCGCGGACGACCGCCTGCGGCTGGATTTCACGCTGCAGGGCGACATGGAGTATTACGACGGCTTGATGATGGCGGGCTATCTGGACGGCGTGCCGAAGGCGGTGCTCTACGGCGGGCGCTACGACGGCCTGATGAAGAAGCTGGGCCGAGAGGCCTGCGCAGTGGGCTTCGCGCTGTATCTGGACGATCTGCGGGGCCTGCCGAAGCAGCGGCGGGAGAGCGACGTGGACGTGCTGCTGCTCGCCGGCGCGGACGCGGATCCCACAGGGCTGCTGGGCGAGGTGCGCGCGTTGACGGAGCAGGGCCTGCGCGTGCGGGTGGACGAGCGGATTCCCGAGGGCCTGCGCTACGGCGAGCTGCGCCGCTTCGAAGGGGGGCGTCCGGAATGCTGAACATCGCGCTGCCCAAGGGGCGGCTGGGCGACAAGGTGTACCGCCTGCTCGCGAGCGCGGGCTACGACTGCCGCGAGGCGTTCGACGACAGCCGCAAGCTGGTGTTCGAGAGCGAGGACGCGGGCGTGCGCTACTTCCTGGTCAAGCCCAGCGACGTGACGGTCTACGTGGAGCACGGCGCGGCGGACATCGGCATCGCCGGCCGCGACATCCTGCTGGAGAGCGGCGCGGACGTGTACGAGCTGCTCGACTTGGGGCTGGGAAGGTGCCGCATGTGCGTGGCCGCGAAGAACGGCTACGTGGAGGATACAGATCGGGCGCTGAAGGTCGCCACAAAGTTTCCGAACATCGCCAAGCGCTACTACGACGACCGCGGCCGGGAGATCGAGATCATCAAGCTCAACGGCAGCATCGAACTCGCGCCGCTGTTGCGGCTGTCGGATGTGATCGTGGACATCGTGGAAAGCGGCAAGACGCTGCGGGAGAACGACCTGTTCGTGGTGAGCGAGATCTTCCCCATCAGCGCGCGCTTCATCGCCAACCGGGCGAGCTATAAATTCAACGGCGCGGCCATCGACGAGATGCTCTCCCGCCTGACCGCCGCCATACGCAAGGAGGAGGAAGCATGATTCGCCGGTTCAAGCTGTCGGAGATCTCCCCGGAGGAGATTCTCTGCCGGGACATTCGCGCCGAGCGAGACGTGGACGCCGCTGTGGACGCCATCATCGCCGCCGTGCGCGCCGAGGGCGACGCGGCGCTCTACCGCTGCGCGGAGCGATTCGACCGGGCGAAGCTCGATTCGCTGGAGGTCGGCGCAGCCGAGCTGGACGCGGCGCTCGTGCGCGTCGATCCCGCGCTTCGGGAGACGATGGAGCTCGCGCGGGACAACATCCGCGCGTTCCACCGGCACCAGCTCCACGAGAACTTCGTAATCACCGCCGAAAACGGCGCGGTGATGGGCCAGCGCTACCGGCCCATCGAGCGGGTCGGCCTGTACGTGCCCGGCGGCACGGCCAGCTACCCGAGCACCGTGCTGATGGACGCGATTCCGGCCAAGATCGCCGGGGTGAAGGAATTGGTCATGGTCACGCCGCCCGCGCCGGACGGCTCCGTCCCGGACGCGATCCTCGCGGCGGCGAAGCTCGCGGGCGTGGACCGGGTGTTCCGCATGGGCGGCGCGCAGGCCGTGGCCGCGCTGGCCTATGGCACCGAGAGCGTGCCCCGGGTGGACAAGATCGTCGGCCCCGGCAACGTGTACGTGGCGACGGCCAAGCGCAAGGTCTTTGGCCAGGTGGCCATCGACATGATCGCCGGACCCAGCGAGATCCTCGTGCTGGCCGACGGCGGCTGCGACGCGCGCTGCGTGGCGGCGGACCTGCTCAGTCAGGCCGAGCACGACCGGCTCGCCACCGCCGTGCTGGTCACCACATCGGCCCGCCTCGCGGACGAGGTCGCGGACGAGCTGGAGCGCCAGCTTTCGCTGCTCCCGCGCGAGGACATCGCCCGGGCGAGCATCGAGGCGAACGGCAAGATCATCCTCTGCGACGACATGGACGAGGCCGTCCGCGCCGCCAATGCCATCGCGCCGGAGCATCTGGAGCTCTGCGTGGAGGATCCCTTCGCGCTGCTCGCGCGCATCGAGAACGCCGGCTCCATCTTCATGGGCCGCAACGTACCGGAGGCGCTGGGCGACTATCTGGCCGGTCCCAACCACACGCTGCCCACCAGTGGCACCGCCCGCTTCTCCAGCCCGCTGTCCGTGGACGACTTCGTAAAGAAGAGCAGCTTCCTCTACTATCCAAAGGACGCGCTGCGCTCGGTCTGCCCCCACGTGGCGCGCTTCGCCCGCGCCGAGGGCCTGGAGGGCCATGCCCGCAGCATCGAGAGCCGCTTCAACCGGGAGGAACAGCCATGAGCCGCTATCTCGACCCGCGCCACGCGGGACTCGTTCCCTACACCCCCGGCGAGCAGCCGAAGGATCGCAAGTTCATCAAGCTTAACACCAACGAGTCGCCCTTCCCGCCCAGTCCTCGGGTGATGGAGGCCGTGAACCGGGCGCAGGTGGAATCGCTCAAGCTGTACAGCGATCCCGACGCCCGCGTCCTCACCCACGCCATCGCCGCGCGCTACGGCTTGGACGAGGAGCAGGTGATCGCCGGAAACGGCTCGGACGAGATCCTCGCCTTCGCCTTTCTCGCCTTCGGCGGGAGCAAGGGCGCGGTCTTCCCGGAGATCAGCTACGGCTTCTATCCGGTGTTCGCCAAGCTGCTGGGCGTGCCCGCGCGGAGCGTTCCGCTGCGGGAGGACTTCTCCATCGACGTCCGCGACTACCTGACCCCCGGCGAAAACGTGGTGATCGCCAACCCCAACGCGCCGACGGGCCTGGCGCTGTCCCACGCCGAGATCGAAACCATACTGCGCGCCCATCCGGACGACGTGGTGCTGATCGACGAGGCCTATGTGGACTTCGGGAACGAGAGCGCGGTTTGCCTGCTGCCGAAGTACGGGAACCTGCTCATCGTGCAGACCTTCTCCAAGAGCCGCTCGCTGGCGGGCGGCCGCGTGGGCTTCGCGCTGGGCAGCCGGGAGCTGATCGCCGATCTGCAGGCGGTGCGCTACTCCTTCAACCCCTACAACCTGGGGCGGCTTCCCCAGCTCGCGGGCGCGGCGGCCATGGAGGACGAGGCCTACTTCCGCGAGTGCACCGGGAAAATCGTCGCCACCCGCGAGCGGGTGAAGGCGGCGCTGCGGGGCATGGGCTGCGCGCTCACCGACAGCCGGTCGAACTTCCTGTTCGCGCGCCTGCCGGGCGTGTCCGGCGCGCGCGCGCAGGCGGCGCTGCGGGAGCGCGGCATACTGGTGCGCAGGTTCGACAGGCCCGCCATCGCGGATTACCTGCGCGTGACCGTCGGCAGCGACGCGGAGATGGACGCGTTCCTGCAGGCGGTCGAAGAGATCATCGAGGAGGCGCGGACATGAGAACGGCAACAATCGAGCGCGACACGGCGGAGACGCGCATCTCGCTGTACCTCAACCTGGACGGGCGAGGCGAATACGAAAACGACACCGGCGTGGGCTTTCTGAACCACATGCTCGACCTGTTCGCCCGGCACGGCCGCTTCGATCTGAAGGTGAAGTGCGCGGGCGACACGCAGGTGGACGACCACCACAGCGTGGAGGACGTGGGCATCGCGCTGGGCGCGGCCTTCGCCCGGGCGCTGGGCGACAAGCGCGGGATCCAGCGCTACGGCTCGATGCTGCTGCCGATGGACGAGGCGCTGATGCTCTGCGCCGTGGACATCTCCGGCCGCGCAGCGCTGGGCTGGAAGGCGGAGATTCCATCCCAGAAGATCGGAACCTTCGACACCGAGCTCGCGAAGGAATTCTGGCTGGCGTTCGCGCGTTCGCTGGGCGCAGCGGTGCACTTTCAGCAGCTCGCTGGGGAGAACAGCCACCATATCGTCGAGGCCATGTTCAAGGCCGCGGGCCGCGCGCTGGGCGCGGCGGTCGCCGTCGATCCCCGCTTCGCCGGCGAGATTCCATCGACGAAGGGCGTGTTGTGAGTATGCTGGCGATTATCGACTACGGCGTGGGCAACCTGTTCTCGCTGGCCTCGTCGCTCAAGAGCCTCGGCGTGGCGCACGAAATCGCCACCCGGCCGGAGCAGCTCCGCTCGGCCGGCCGAATCATTCTGCCCGGCGTGGGCGCGTTCGCCGATGCGGCGAACAAGCTCGCCGAGTCCGGAATGCGGGAGGCGCTGCTGGAAGAGGCGCGCGGCGGCAAGCCGCTGCTGGGCATCTGCCTGGGAATGCAGCTTCTGTTCGACCGCAGCTTCGAGTACGGCGAGCACGAGGGCCTCGGCCTCATCCCCGGCGAGGTCTGCCCGCTCGCGCCCGACCTGCCCGCGGGCCTCAAGGTGCCCCACATCGGCTGGAACCGCCTGGAAATTCTGCGGGACGACCCGCTGTTTCGGGACTTCCGCTCCGGAGAACACGTCTACTACGTGCACAGTTACTACGCCAGGAACTGCGCGCGGCACACATTGGCGGTATCGGACTACGGCGTGCCGGTGACGGGCGTGGTGCGGCGCGGCAACGTCTACGGCGCGCAGTTCCACCCCGAAAAGAGCGGCGACGCGGGCCTGCGCCTGCTCAACGCCTTCGCCTCGATCTGACAGGAGGAATTCTTACCCATGATTATTCTACCCGCCATCGACCTGCGCGGCGGCCGGGTCGTGCGGCTCACGAAGGGCGACTACGACCGGGAGAAGGTCTACAACGACGATCCCGTCGCCGTGGCGCGCGACTTCTTCGCCTGCGGCGCGCGCTGGCTGCACGCGGTGGACCTGGACGGCGCGCGGGAGGGCGCGCCCCGCAACGCGGCCCTCATCGAAGACCTGGCCGCGCTGGGCCTGAACACCGAGGTGGGCGGCGGCATCCGCGATGAGGCCGCCATCTGCGCCTATCTGGAGCGCGGCGCGGCGCGGGTGATCCTCGGCACCGTGGCCGTGCGGGACTTCGCCTTCGTGGAGCGCATGGCCGCGAAGTACGGCGAACAGATCGCCGTGGGCGTGGACGCGAAGGACGGCCTTGTCGCCGTGTCCGGCTGGGAGGAAGTGACAAAGCTCTCCGGCGTGGAGTTCTGCCGCCGCCTGCGGGACGCGGGCGTGCACACCGTGATCTACACCGACATCGGCCGCGACGGCTGCCTGGCGGGTGCGAATCTGCCGCTGTACCACGAGCTGTGCTCCATCGACGCGCTGAACGTGATCGCCTCGGGCGGCGTGAGCTTCGAGGGCGACATCGCCGCGCTGCGGGACATGCGCATTCATGGCGCGATCATCGGCAAGGCGCTCTACGAGGGCCGGCTCGATCTCCGGCGCTGCCTGGCGCTGGCGGAGGTCGAGGCATGATCACCAAGCGCATCATCCCCTGCCTGGACGTGCGCGACGGTCAGGTGGTCAAGGGCGTGAAGTTTCAGGGCGTGCGCGCCATCGCCGATCCCGTGGAGATGGCGAAGTTCTACAACGAAACCGGCGCGGACGAGCTGGTATTCTACGACATCACCGCCAGCTTCGAGGGCCGCAGGCTCTTTACGGACGTGCTGCGCGCGGTGGCATCGCAGGTGTTTATACCGCTCACCGTGGGCGGCGGCATCAACGCGCTCGAGGACTTCGACCGGGTGCTCAAGTGCGGCGCGGACAAGGTGAGCGTCAATTCCGGCGCGATTCGCGACCCCTCGCTGATCGCGCGCGCGGCGAAGCGCTACGGCGATCAGTGCGTGGTATTGAGCATGGACATTCGCCGCGTGGACGGGCGGTTCCGGCTGTTTGCCAAGGGCGGCCGGGAGGACACCGGCATCGACGCGCTGGAGTGGGCGCGGCGCGGCGTGGAGTCCGGCGCGGGCGAGCTGGTCGTCAACTCCATCGACACCGACGGCGTGCGCGGCGGCTTCGATCTGGAGCTGTTGGACGCGGTGGCCGCGCGCTGCAAGGTGCCCATCATCGCCTCGGGCGGCGCGGGCCGCAGGGAGGATTTCGCGGAGCTCTTTCGGCACGAGGGCATGGACGCGGGCCTCGCCGCCGGCATCTTTCATTCCAAGCAACTGCAAATTCCCGAACTCAAAGCCTATCTGCGCGCGCAGGGCGTGGAGGTTCGGCTGTAAATCATGGAGGAGAAGAATATGGAATTGAAATTCGACGCGAACGGGCTGATTCCGGCCATCGTACAGGATCACTGGACGAAGGAGGTGCTGACGCTGGCCTACATGAACGAGGAGAGCCTGGCCATCAGCATCGCCGAGCAGCGCACCTGCTTCTACTCGCGCAGCCGGCAGGCGCTCTGGCGCAAGGGCGAGACCAGCGGAAACGTTCAGCACATCGTCTCCATCACCGCGGACTGCGACATGGACGCGCTGGTGGTGGAGGTCGTCAAGGACGGCCCCGCCTGCCACACGGGCGCGGAGAGCTGCTTCCACAACCCGCTGTACCTCTCGGAGGAGTTGAAGCCCTTCAGCTATGAGGGGCTGTACAGGCTGATCGCGGGCCGCAAGACCTCCCCCAAGGAGGGCAGCTACACCACCTATCTCTTCGACAAGGGCATCGATAAGATTCTCAAAAAGGTCGGCGAGGAATGCACCGAAGTGATCGTCGCCGGCAAGGGCGGCGACCGCGCGGAGACGATCTACGAGATCGCGGACCTGTGCTACCACGTGATGGTGCTGATGGTTCAAAGCGGCATCTCACTCAAGGACGTGACCGAGGAGCTCTCCCGCCGCCACGTGATCGACCACAAAGTCAAGCAGGAGCGGATGCAATAACCGCGAATGTTCTTGGGTTTTCCCAAAGTTTTGCAAAGGACGGCTTGACAGAGGACGTGAATCGTGCTAAAATGCTGTCATTCCTTCGAGAGGGAGCGGAAGTATCATGCAGCGCCGCAGCTTCGGGTTCGCCTTTACCTACTACTATTACTTTACTGGCGATTGTCAGAGGTAATGGTAGTGCTTGTGATGCGCAGAATCCTGAAGAGCTGAACTTCCGGAAACTCAGGTACGAAGATACCGCCACACAGCTACCGAGCCTGTGTGGTATTTTTTATGGAAAGAGGTAAGGTTACTATGATCGCGATACTCAAGCAGAACGCATCCCCCGAGCGCACCCAGATGCTCATCGACTGGCTCAAGCGCCAGGGGCTGGGCGTGCATGTCTCCCAGGGCGAATTCAGCACTGTGCTGGGCCTGATCGGGGACACCTCCAAGGTGGACATGGACATGCTCACCAGCCTGGACATCGTGGAAAAGGTGATGCGCGTCAGCGAGCCCTTCAAGGCCGTGAACCGCAAGTTCCACCCCGACGACACCGTGGTGCGCGTGAACGACAGCGTCGCCATCGGCGGCGGCCACTTCGGCATGATCGCGGGCCCCTGCTCGGTGGAGTGCTGCGAACAGATCGTCTACGTCGCCCAGCGCGTGAAGGCGGCGGGCGCAAACATCCTGCGCGGCGGCGCGTTCAAGCCCCGCACCTCCCCCTATGACTTCCAGGGGCTCGGCGCCGAGGGCATCGAGCTGTTGAAGGAGGCCCGCAGGCAGACGGGCCTGCCCATCATCACCGAAATCATGGACATCCGCTCGCTGGAGCTGTTTGAGGACGTGGACGTGATTCAGGTGGGCGCGCGCAACACGCAGAATTTTGACCTGCTGCGCGAGCTGGGCAAGACGAACAAGCCCATCCTGCTCAAGCGCGGCCTGGCCGGCACGATCAAGGAGCTCCTGATGAGCGCCGAATACATCATCGCCAGCGGCAACGAAAACGTCATTCTCTGCGAGCGCGGCATCCGCACCTACGAGAGCGCCTACACCCGCAACACGCTCGACCTCTCCGCCGTGCCGGTGTTGAAGGAGCTCTCCCACCTGCCGGTGGTGGTCGACCCGAGCCACGCCACGGGCCGGGCCTCGCTGGTCGCGCCGATGGCCCTGGCCGCCGCCGCCGCGGGCGCGGACGGCCTGATGATCGAGGTGCACAACGATCCCATCCACGCCCTGAGCGACGGCGCGCAGTCCCTGACGCCGGACGCCTTCGACGACCTCGCCCGGCGCGTGGTCAAATTGAGGGAGGCGCTGGCATGAAGCGAGTCGGCATCATCGGCCTGGGCCTGATCGGCGGCTCCATGGCCAAGGCGTACAAGCGCGATCCCCAGTGGCAGGTCTACGGCGCGAACCGCACCGCATCGGTGGCGGAGTTCGCGCTGATCGCCGGCGACATCGACGGCATCCTCACCGACGATATCCTGCCGACCCTCGATTTGCTCTTCCTCGCGGCCTATCCGCAGGGCGTGATCGACGAGCTGACGCGCATCTCGCCGAAACTGTCGAAGAGTTGCTGCGTGATCGACCTGTCCGGCATCAAGCAGCGCGTGTGCGACGCCTGCTTCCCGCTGGCGGAGAAGTACGGCTACACCTTCATCGGCGGCCACCCGATGGCCGGCACCCAGTACAGTGGCTACAAATACAGCCGCGCGGACATGTACGACGGCGCGCCGATGATCATCGTGCCGCCCAAGTTCGACGACATCGAGCTTCTGGATCGCGTGAAGAAGCTCCTGCTGCCCGCGCGCTTCGGCCGGATATCCGCCATCACCGCCGCGGATCACGACAGGCGCATCGCTTTCACCTCCCAGCTGGCCCACGTGGTCTCCAACGCCTACGTCAAATCCCCCACGGCGCGCTGCCACGACGGCTTCTCCGCCGGCAGCTACCGCGACCTGACCCGCGTGGCCTGGCTGAACCCGGACATGTGGGCGGAGCTGTTCATCGAGAACCGCGACGCGCTGCTGTTTGAAATCGACACCATCCTGAGCTCTATCTCCAAGTACCGCGACGCGCTGGCGGATGGCGACTTCGACGCCCTGCGCGCGCTTCTGGACGAGGGGCGCAAAATCAAGGAGGAGGTGGACGGCCGGTGAGGACGATCCACATCGCCGCCTCCCGGGAGTACGACGTGGTCATCGGCCGCGGCCTGCTCCGCGATCTGGGCGCGCGCGCGAAGGATGTGCTGCGCGGCCGCAGCGTCGCGGTGGTGAGCGATTCCAACGTCGCACCGCTGTACATGGACGCCGCGCTCGAATCGCTGTACGCGGCGGGCTTTACGGCGGAGCGCTTCGTGTTTCCCGCGGGCGAGGCCAGCAAGTGCGGCTCGACCTACCTGGCGCTATTGAACTTCCTGGCGGAGAAAAAGCTCACCCGCGCCGACGCGCTGATCGCGCTGGGCGGGGGCGTGGTGGGCGATTTGACCGGCTTCGCGGCGGCCACCTACCTGCGCGGCGTGGACTTCATCCAGATTCCCACGACGCTTCTGGCCTGCGTGGACTCCTCCGTGGGCGGCAAGACCGCCATCGACCTGCCCGCCGGCAAGAACCTCGCGGGCGCGTTCTACCAGCCGAATCTGGTGCTGTGCGACCTGGACGCCCTCGACACGCTTCCGCCCGAGATCTTCGCCGACGGCTGCGCGGAGGTCATCAAGTACGGCATGCTGGGCAGCGCCGAGCTGCTGGACAGGCTTCGCGAGCGCCACGCCCGGGAGCAGCTCGAATACGTGGTTTCGAAGTGCGTGGAAATGAAGCGCGACGTGGTGGAGGGCGACGAGTTCGACACCGGCCGGCGGCAGCTTCTGAACCTGGGCCACACCTTCGCCCACGCCATCGAGGCGTCCAGCGATTACACCATCCCCCACGGCCGCGCCGTGGCGATGGGAATGCGGCTCATCACCCGCGCAGCCGTGGCAAAGAAACTTTGTCCGGAGGAGTGTCTGCGCGCTCTGGAGAAACTGCTGACCGCGCACGGCCTTCCCATCCGCACCGAATGCTCCGCTGAGACGCTCGCGGCGCTCGCGTTGTCGGATAAGAAGCGCAAGGGCGGAACCATCACGCTGGTGGTGCCCGCGCGCTACGGCGAGAGCGAACTGCGCACCGTACCCGTGGGCGAGTTGATCGACTGGGCAAAGGAGGGACTCAAAGCATGATCGCGCGCATCACTCCCCGGAAACTCCGGGGCACCGTGGCGGCCATTCCATCCAAGTCCGAGGCGCACCGCGCGCTGATCTGCGCCGCGCTGGCGGATGCGCCCACGAGAATCTCCATGGGCGAAGGCTCCGAGGATATCTCCGCCACCATTCGCTGTCTGACCGCCTTTGGCGCGAAGATCTCCAAAACAGACTACGGTTTGTATGTGGAGCCGATTCAAGACGCGCCCGCGTCCTGCGACGTAGACTGCGGCGAAAGCGGAAGCACGCTGCGCTTCCTGTTGCCGGTTGCCGGCGCGCTGGGCATTGACGCGCGCTTCCACATGCACGGGAGGCTGCCGGAGCGCCCCATCTTTCCACTGGACCGGGAGCTGATGCGCGGCGGCTGCGCGCTTTCACGCCCCGAGCAGGACATACTGCGCATTCGCGGAAAGCTGCGCCCCGGCAAGTACGAGCTGCCCGGCAATATCTCTTCGCAGTACATATCGGGTCTGCTGTTTGCGTTACCGACCTTGGTTGGTTTTTCAACGTTGACCGTGACTGGCAATCGGGAATCCGTAAACTATATCGAAATGACGCTGTATTCTTTAATGGAATTCGGAATCCGCATAAATCAGACCGAAGTCTGTTATGAGATCAGTGAAAACAATCGCTACGTCTCCCCCGGCGAGATGCGCGTCGGCGGCGACTGGTCGAACGCGGCCTTTTGGCTCTGCGCGGACGCGCTGCCTGGCTGCGAAGTGCATGTGACCGGACTGGATATGGATTCCGCCCAGGGCGATCAGCGCGTGGTGCACGAGGTGCGCGCGCTGGAACGCGGCAGGGATACGCTCGACGCGGCGGACATTCCGGACCTCGTTCCCGTGCTGGCCGCTACGGCCTGCGCACGCGGGCAAATGCTGCGAATCATCAATGCGACGCGACTGCGCATTAAGGAATCAGACCGCCTCGCATCGATCCGCCGCTCGCTGTGCGCGCTCGGCGGCGAGGTGTTGGAAACCGACAGCGGTCTGTTTATTGTGCCAGGCCATGCTTTGAAGGGCGGAGAGGTCGATTCCTGCGGGGATCACCGCATCGCGATGACGGCAGCAATCGTCTCCTGTGCATGCGCGGGAGAAGTGATTTTGCACGGCGCGGAGGCGGTGAACAAATCCTATCCCGGCTTCTGGCGAGATTTCGCCGCGCTGGGCGGCCGCGTGGAATTGACGGAGGGCTGAGCCATGAGCAGCACATTCGACGGAAATCTCAAAATTTCGATCTTCGGCCAATCCCACTCCGGCGGCATCGGCGTGGTGGTGGACGGCCTGCCTGCGGGCGAGAAGATCGACATGGACGCGCTGGCAGCATTCCTCGCGCGCCGCGCGCCCGGGCAGAACGCGTGGAGCACCCCCCGCAAGGAGGCCGATCTGCCCGAATTTCTGGGCGGGCTGGTGGACGATACCACTTGCGGTTCCCCGCTGGCGGCGCTCATTCGCAATACCAACGCGCGCTCCGGGGATTATGAAAACCTGCGCGACGTTCCCCGGCCCGGCCACGCGGACTACACCGCGCAGATCAAGTACCGCGGCCATCAGGACGTGGCGGGCGGCGGCCACTTTTCCGGCCGGCTCACCGCGCCGCTGTGCGTGGCGGGCGGAATTTGTCTGCAGATTCTTCGCCGCCGGGGCATCGAGATCGGCGCGCACCTTTCCAGAATTGGAACTGTCGCAGATGCGCCCTTCGATCCGGTGAACCTTACCGCCGCCGCGCTGCGCGCGCCCGGCGCGAAGCCCTTCCCCGTGCTGGACGACGCGGCGGGCGAGCGGATGCGGGCCGAGATTCAATCGGCGCGCGCGGAGCTGGACTCCGTGGGCGGCGAGATCGAGTGCGCCGCGATCGGCGTGCCCGCCGGATTGGGCGACCCCATGTTCGACGGCATGGAGAACCGCGTCGCGCGAATCGCCTTCGCCATTCCGGCGGTCAAGGGCGTCGAATTCGGCGCGGGATTCGGCGTTTCCTCGATGCGCGGAAGCGTCAACAACGATCCCTATTATATGGACGGCGGCCGGGTGCAAACCCGCACGAATCACGCGGGCGGCATACTGGGCGGCATCACCAGCGGCATGCCGCTGATCTTCCGCACGGCGATCAAGCCCACGCCCTCCATCGCCCGGGTACAGCAAAGCGTTTCACTGTCGCGAAAGGCGAACGCGGAGCTGGAAATCCGGGGCCGCCACGACCCCTGCATCGCCCCCCGCGCGGTGCCCTGCGTGGAATCCGCGCTGGCCATCGCGCTCACCGACGCGCTTCTGGAAAGGAATGAGATTTGATCATGGAACTGAATGAACTTCGCGCGAAGATCGACGAAATCGACGACCAGCTGATCCGGCTGTTTCAAGCGCGCATGGACGTGTCCGCAGAAATCGCCGCTTACAAGCGCGCCAACCGGCTGCCGGTGCTCGACCCCAGCCGCGAGCGGGACAAGCTGGCGGAGATCTCCGAGAAGGCGCGGCCCGAGATGCAAACCTACGCGCAGATGCTCTACAACATGGTCTTTGAGTTGAGCCGCAGCTACCAGAGCGACCTGATCCGCGAGAAGAGCGCGCTCAGCGAACAGGTGAGCGCCGCCATCGAGAACACATCCCGCCTCTTTCCCGGCTCGGCCTACGTGGCGTGCCAGGGCACCGAGGGCGCGTACTCCCAGCTCGCGGCGGAGCGCTTCTTCTCCGCGCCCAAGATCATGTACTTCAAGAGCTTCGAAAGCGTGTTTTCCGCCATCGAGAGCGGCCTCTGCCAGTACGGCATTTTGCCCATCGAAAACTCCAGCGCGGGTTCGGTCAAGCAGGTGTACGACCTGATGCTCCGGCACAATTTCTACATCGTGCGCAGCGCGCGCCTCAAGGTGGACCACAACCTGCTGGCGCTGCCGGGCGCGAAGCGGGAGGACATCAAGGAGATCTTCTCCCATCAACAGGCGCTGGACCAGTGCGCGGGATATTTGGAAAAGTTCGGCAAGGACGTCAAGATCACCCGCTTCGAGAACACCGCCATGGCCGCCGAATTCGTCGCCAAGTCCGGCCGGACCGACATCGCCGCCATCTCCTCCCACAGCTGCGCGGAGCTCTACGGCCTGAAGTGCCTGGACGCGGATATACAGGACCGCGGCAACAACTACACACGCTTCATCTGCATCTCCAAGAGCATGGAGATCTACCCCGGCGCGGACCGCACCAGCATCATGATGACGCTGCCCCACCGCCCCGGCTCGCTGTGCCGCGCGCTGTCGCGTTTCTACGCGCTGGGCATCAACATCACCAAGCTGGAGAGCCGCCCCATCCCCGAGCGTGACTTCCAATTCATGTTCTATTTTGATCTGGGCACCTCGGTTTACTCCGCCGAGTTTGGCAAGATGATCGGCGATCTGGCCGCCATCAGTGAGGAATTCCGCTACCTGGGCAGCTATTCCGAGGTGATCTGACATGCGCTGCGGACTTCTCGGCCGCAAGCTCGGCCACAGCTTCTCGCCCCGGATTCACGCCATGCTCGCCGATTACAGCTACGATCTGTTCGAGGTGGAGCCGGACGCGCTGGACGCGTTTCTGAGGGGCGGCCCCTGGGACGCGATGAACGTCACCATCCCCTACAAGCGCGACGTGATCCCCTACTGCGCGGAGTTGAGCCCGGCCGCGCGGCAAATCGGCAGCGTAAACACGCTGGTGAAGCGCGGCGACGGCTCCATCTTCGGCGACAACACCGATGCGGCGGGCTTCTCCGCCATGCTCGACCGGCTGGGCGCGCCCGTCGCGGGCAAAAAGGCACTGGTGCTGGGCAGCGGCGGCGCGTCGCTGACGGCGCGGCACGTGCTGCGCGAACGCGGCGCGGAGGTGATCGTCATCTCCCGCGGCGGACCGGACAACTACGAAAACCTCGAGCGCCACGCGGACGCGGCGATTCTCGCCAACACCACGCCTGTGGGCATGTACCCGAACAACGGTGAGACGCCCGTCGACCTCTCCCGGCTGCCGAATCTGACGGCCGTGCTGGACGTGATCTACAATCCCGCGCGCACGCGGCTGATGCAGGACGCGGCGGCGCGGGGCATCCCCTGCATCGGCGGGTTGACCATGCTGGTGGAGCAGGCCCGGGCCGCGTCGGAGCGCTTCACGGGTTTGACCATCCCCGCCACGCGCGCCGACGAGATTCTGTCCGCGCTGCGCGAGGAGACGCAGAACATCATTCTCATCGGCATGCCCGGCTCGGGCAAGACCACCGTGGGCAGGCTGATCGCCGAGCCCACCGGGCGGGAATTCGTCGATCTGGACGATGTGATCGAGGCAAATATCGGCATGACCATTCCCGCGTTCTTTGAAACGCATGACGAGCCGGCGTTCCGGGACGAGGAGACGCGCGCCATTGCCGATACCTGTAAGCGGAGCGGTCTGGTGATCGCCACCGGCGGCGGCTGCGTCACCCAGCCGCGCAACTTCAATCTGCTCCGGCAAAACGGCGTCGTGCTCTTCCTGGAGCGGGCGCTGGATCTGCTGCCGAAGAAGGGCAGGCCGCTCTCCCTGCGGAATTCGCTGGAGGAAATGTACGCGAGCCGCCTGCCCCTGTACCTGGCCTTCGCCGACGCGAGGGTCGAAAGCACGGGCGTTCCCGCGCGAACCGCCGAAAAGATGTTGGAGGTGTACCATGAAATTTCTCGTCGTTAACGGGCCGAATCTGAACCTGCTGGGCACGCGCGAGCCGAACATCTACGGCCGCCAGGACTACAACGCGCTCCAGAAGCTGGTGCGCGACGCCGCCGCCGAGGCGGGCGTGGAGGTGGAGATCTTCCAATCCAACCACGAGGGCGCGATCGTCGACAAGATCCAGGCCGCCATGGGCGACTGCGACGGCATCGTCATCAACCCCGCCGCCTACACCCACACCAGCGTCGCCATCCTCGATGCACTCAAGGCCGTGTGCCTGCCCGCCGTGGAGGTGCACATCTCGGACGTGAGCACCCGCGAGGACTTCCGCCAGATCTCCTACGCGCGCTTAGCCTGCGTCAAGACCTACATGGGACTGGGCTTCGAAGGCTATCGGCAGGCGATTCTGTTCCTGAAGGACTATATCGAAAAGCAAAAATGAACGAAGCCCCGCAGCACGGGGCTTCTCTCTTAGTACAGGGGCTTTCAGGCTTATTTCTGTCCGTAATAGGCGTTCGCGCCATGCTTGCGGAAGAAATGCTTGTCGCGAATGGTGTCCGGAGCGGGTTGCACCTTGGGGTTGATCATCTCCGTGCGGGTGGCCATCTTGGCGACCTCCTCCAGCACCACGGCGTTGTGCACCGCTTCGGCGGCGTCCTTGCCCCAGGTGAAGGGCCCGTGATTGCAGCACAGCACGCCCGGCGTGTAGACCGGATTGATGCCATTTTGCTCAAATGTCTCGATGATGACCAGGCCGGTGTTGCGCTCGTACTCGCCTTCGATC
Source organism: uncultured Clostridia bacterium (assembly GCA_947596085.1). Classification (GTDB taxonomy): domain Bacteria; phylum Bacillota; class Clostridia; order Christensenellales; family Aristaeellaceae; genus SFTH01. Next base: position 15,368 of record CANQEW010000056.1, read on the forward strand.
TCCTCCTTCGTCAGGCTGCGCGCGCAGGGGATCGGGCCATAGAAGTAGTCGGCGTGCGTGGTGCCGTAGAGCGGAATGCTCCGGCCTGCCTGCGCCCAGGAAGTGGCCTCCGGAGAGTGAGTGTGCACGATGCCGCCGATCTCCGAATACTTCTTGTAGAGCTCGATGTGGGTGGGCGTGTCCGACGACGGGCGATACCTGCCCTCGATCACCTTGCCGTCCAAATCGACCACCACCATGTCCTCGGGCGTGAGCTTGTCGTAATCCACGCCGCTGGGCTTGATGACGAAGTAGCCGGTCTCCGCGTCGCGGCCGCTGACGTTGCCCCAGGTGTAGGTGATCAGGCCCCGGCGGGGCAGCTCCATGTTGGCTTCGTAGACGTCCTTCTTCAACTGTTCAAGCATGGGTTCATCTCCCCTTCCAAGTTTTCTGTCGTTATTATACAACATTTTCCTCCGATTTGAACCCCCGCCGCGCGAAATCAAGCAAATTTTGTTTCCCTATTTGATAAAATTCTAAAATATTCCATCGTCATGACATATTTTCTCCACAAAGAATGTGTTCTTTGTCTTGATTATATTACAATTCTGTGCTAATATGTATTTATGTCATTTTATACTTATATTGGATGTGTATGGCAAAAGGAGGATGCAGCATGATACACAAATGGTCGCGCCTATTTTCCGCGCTTTTGTGCCTGGCGCTGTTCTTCACCGGCATTCCCGCGGGAGCGGACGACGCGCTGCCCGTCGATTCCGTGGAAGCTTCCATCGAAGCGCCCGCCGCTGAAATTCCCCCTTTGCAGGACGACGCGCCCGAATCGGAGCTTCCGCCCGTCGCCTCGGAAGAACCCGCCGATGTGACGGAACAGGAATTCCCGGTGCCCTCCGAGGAACTTCCCGACCTGCTTCCGGCGAATCCCATTGACGCGCCCGCCGAAGACGCGCAGACCGCGTCCGACGAAGTCTCCGCTCCGACCATCGACGCCTCCATCGAGGAGCTCGTCGCGCGCTGGATCTCGGCGCTGGACGTGCAGGGCATGTCCGGCGACTACGCGCGCGCCCTCTGGCTCTACGACGCGCTGATTACCAATCTCTCCCACGGGGACAATGACGACGCGGCGGCCGCCCTGTCGGGCCTGGATGCCTCCTCCCTCGGATACGCGCGCGCCTATGAAGCGCTGCTGCGCGGCGCGGGCATCGAATGCATGACCGTCACTGGCGAAGGTGGTGCATGGAACGTCGCGAAGCTCGACGGAGCGTGGACGCACATCGACGCCTACGCGGACGACGCGCCCGATGGCTTTGGCCTGCACTTCGGCCTGACCGACGCGGCCATGGCGCGGGATCACCGCTGGACGCAGGAGATTCCCGCCTGCGCCAGCGCCGAAAACAACTACTTTATTCGCGAACGCGGTTACCATGCCTTCACCGGCCGCGAGGACCTGCGCGCCCTCCTGACCGCCGCCGTGGAGCGCGGAGAAGCGGAGCTTCTGTTGTTCAACGCCGGCGAGGAGCCGTCCGTCGAGGCGATGGCTCGCGAATTGCTGGCGGAGATCGCCCCTTCCGTCTCCCTCGCCGTCTCCGAAAGCGGCTGTCTGGCCGCCATGGAGCTGCGCTATGCCGCCGATGCGATCATGACGCTCGACGCCGCCGCTCCCGTGGCGCTGACTGCCGCCGAGAGCATCGTTCCGGCAATGGACAGCCTGACGCTGGGTGTGGGCGAGCACGCCTCTGTCGCCGCTTGGACGATGCTGCCCGCCGGGGCGCAGGACGCGGTGACCTATACCAGCAAATCGACCAAGATCGCCACGGTGAACGCCAGCGGCGAGGTCGTGGCGAAGAAGGCCGGCAACACGGAGATCACGCTGAAGGCCGCCAATTCCGACGCGAGCTGCGTCGTCAAGATCACGGTCAAGAAGGCCCCCTCCAGCGTCACGCTCGTCGCGGACCGCACCGTCCTCGGCGTGGGTGAATCGCTGCAGCTCGGCTACAAGCTCTCCTCCGACTCCGCCGGCAAGGTCACCTTCTCCGTCCCCGCGGATCAGAACGTCGCGGAGATCACCCCCGACGGCCTCCTCACCGCCCGCAATCCCGGCACTGTCTCCGTCTCCGCCTCCACCTTCAACGGCAAGAAGCCCAAGAAGGCCATCTCCATCGAGGTCAAGAAGGCCCCCGCTTCCCTCACGCTCGCCACCAGCGCCATCGCCATCGGCGTGGGCGACACCTGGTTTCCCAGTTGGACGCTCGACGAAGGCGCGGCGGGCAAAGTGAGCTTTGCCTCCGCAAATCCCTCCGTGGCCGCGGTCGATCCCGACAGCGGCACGGTCACCGCCGCCGCCGTCGGCGAGACGGAGGTCACCGTCTCCGCCTACAACGGCATATCCGCCAGGCTGCGCGTGCGGGTCGTTCCGCGCCCGGCGGGCCTGCGGCTCGAGGCCGAGCGCACCACCATCGGCGTAAAGGAGAAGCTCGCGCTCACGCCCGTGTTCGAGGGCTTTGAGGGCGACTACTGCGCCGTATCTTACAAGTCCAGCAAATCCTCCGTCGCCTCCGTGGACGCGTACGGCGTGGTCACCGCCAAGAAGACCGGCTCCGCCACCATCACCGCCTCCACCTACGACCCCGGCGTCAAGGCGACCGTCAAGATCACGGTCAAGAAGGCCCCCTCCAGCGTCACGCTCGTCGCGGACCGCACCGTCCTCGGCGTGGGCGAATCGCTGCAGCTCGGCTACAAGCTCTCCTCCGACTCCGCCGGCAAGGTCACCTTCTCCGTCCCCGCGGATCAGAACGTCGCGGAGATCACCCCCGACGGCCTCCTCACCGCCCGCAATCCCGGCACTGTCTCCGTCTCCGCCTCCACCTTCAACGGCAAGAAGCCCAAGAAGGCCATCTCCATCGAGGTCAAGAAGGCCCCCTCCT
>CANQEW010000057.1 GCA_947596085.1 uncultured Clostridia bacterium
CTTCAACTATAACAGATGTGTCCAGTCCCTCTCCTTTTTCTTCTTCTCCTTTCCAATATGTATTGTAATCCTACAGCCTTCCCGGCGCTTTCAAGAAAATGTTATTGTAATTTCTCCGAATTTGTGCTATGATGATATTCGTCCAATGAAGAGAGGTGGTTCTTTTTATGGCAAGCGCGATTCGCAGCTGTGCGGGCGGCGTGGTATTCTGTGGGGAGCAGGTATTCCTGCTGATGAGCGATCGGGGCGAGTGGGTGATGCCCAAGGGCGTGATCCGCAACCGCAACCGCTCCAACGACGTGGCGCTCTGGCGCGTGGAGGACGAAGCGGGCATCCATGCGCACATCCTCGGCATCGCCGGAAACACGCGCTTCGACTTCTTCTCCGAGAGCCGCGGCAAGGACGTGAGCAACCGCATTCAGTGGTTCGCCATGGAGGCCGACGATCCGAGCTTCCACATCTCCTTCGAGCAGGGCTTCCTCAACGGCGGTTACTACCCCGTGGAGCAGGCGCGCGCCATGCTCACCCACGATTGCGACCGGGAGATCCTGGACACCGCCTATCAGATCTATTCCAACGAAAAGACGCGTCCGGCGTAGGATGCAGTTTCCGGGCCGCGGCCTCCCAAATCGGGGCCGCGGCCCGCTTTTTTTGCACGTTTCTGTAATTTGTTCGTGACAAATTCCGCACGCGGGCCCGAAACGCTTGAATCCTTTGGCGGGTGTGGTATAATATAGAATGTTAGAATTGTGGTTATTGTGGAGTAATGCAGGTATGAATGAACATGGCGCGCAGCCCTTTCGGCTGATTCTGGCCTCCGGGTCGCCCCGGCGGCGGGAACTGCTGACCAAGATGGGCTACGATTTCGAAATACTGGTGCCCGACGTGGACGAGCATGTATCCGGCCCCGCGCGGGAGGTGGTGGGCATCCTCTCCCGGCGCAAGGCCGACGCCGCGGCCGCGCGCTTGAGCGAGGGCGTCGTCATCGCCTCGGACACGCTGGTATCGTTTCACGGCGAGGCGCTCGGCAAGCCCGCGGACGCGGCGGACGCGCTGCGCATGCTCCGGGAGCTCTCCGGCAACACCCACGAGGTGTTTACCGGCGTGACGCTCGCGGACGCGGCGGACGGGCGGCGGCTCACCCGCGTCGTGCGCACGAGCGTGCGCTTCCGCGCGCTTTCGGACGCGGAGATCGAAGCCTACATCGCCACCGGCGAACCCATGGACAAGGCCGGCGCCTACGCCATCCAGGGCGGCGCGCATGACTTCGTGGAGGCGCTGGACGGCTCCTATGAGAACGTGATCGGCTTCCCCGTGCGCGACATCGAGGAGATGCTGCGGGAATTTACCAATCGATAATCATTCGGAGGGTTCGGATACATGGGCGTTTTCTCTAGCGGCGGCGTCGGAATCGACCTGGGTTCCGCCAATGTGACCATCTGCCTGGAAAACGAGGGCGTCGTGCTGCGCGAGCCCAGCTACGTGCTGGCCATGCGCGAGGACGACACGGACGTGCTCGGCGTGGGGCGCGACGCGCGCCAGATGCTCGGGCGCACGCCCAAGGACGTGGTGCTGCTCTCCCCCGTGATGGACGGCGCGGTGGCGGACGTGCAGCTCGCCACGCTGCTGCTCAAGCTGCTGGCGGAAAAGGCGCTGGGCAAGCGGCGCGCGCTGGAGAAGAACCGGCTGGTGGTGTCCATTTCCACCAGCGCGACTCGCGTGGAGCACGCGGCCGCGGAGGAGACCGTGCGCGGCGCGGGCGCGAAGCGCGCGGCGCTGATTCGCGGCTCCGCGGCGGCGGCGCTGGGCGCGGGCCTGTCCATCGACGAGCCCAAGGGCATGATGGTGGTGTTGATCGGCGGCTCCACCACGGAGGTGGCCGTGCTCTCGATGAGCGGCGTGGTCGCGGCGCGCACCATGCGCACCGGCAGCCTCGCCATGGACGAGGCCATCATGCGCTACGTGCGCCGGGAGAAGGGGCTGATCATCGGCCAGCGCACCGCGGAGGATCTGAAGCTCGATCTGGGCACCGCGCTGGAGATTCCCATGGACAAGCTGGAGAGCGCGAGTCTGCGCGGCCGCGACGCCCGCACGGGCCGTCCCGGCGTGGCGGAGATCAACGCGCTGGATATTCAGCGCGCGATCCTGCCTACGCTGGACGAGCTGCTGGAGAGCATTCGCGAGGTTTTTGAAAACACCCCCGCCGAGCTGGCGGAGGACATCCTCAAAAACGGCGTGCGCCTCTCGGGCGGCGGCGCGCTGCTGGAGGGGCTGCGCGAGCGCCTCGCGGCGCTGCTGGGCGTGCCCGTGGCGGTCGGCGAGAACCCGCAGGATGAGGTCGCGCTGGGCGCCTGCATCGCCGCGTCCGACGACAAGATCTACCAGAAGCTCGCGGCCACTGGCTGCCTGATCGAGATCTGAGCGCGCATCCCCCCGACACCGAAGGAGCAGATAGAATGACAAAGAAACCGACCGGCAAAAAGCGGCGCTACTCCACGCGGAGGGCCGCGAGCGCGCCCCGCGCCAGGCGCGGCAGGGCGCGGCGCATCCTGCTCTCCGCGCTGGCCTTCGTCGTCGTCGCGGCGACGATCTCCTTTCTGATGGCGCGCGGCAGCGGTCAGAGTTCCATATTCGAGAACACCCTGGGCTCGCTGGTGACGCCGGTGCAGGGCGCGGTGCGCGCCGCTTCCGACGGCGTGCGCAATTTTGTGACCACCTGGCGCAACTACAACGCGCTGCAGAGGGACTACAACGAGATTTCCTTTGAAAACGAACAACTTCGCATGGAGCTGCAGAGCGCCGACGAGGCGATGGCCGAAAATGAGCGCCTGCAGAAGCTGCTGGATGCCCAGTCCACCTACGATTCCCTCGACCCGGTCTACGCCAAGGTCATCGCCCGGGACGCGGGCCCCTGGTTCAAGACCTTCTCGGTCAACCGGGGCACCAATCACGGTGTGGCCACCGGCATGGCCGTGGTCAACGGCGACGGCCTGGTGGGCCGCGTATACGAGGTAGGCCTGAACTACGCCAAGGTCATCACCATCATCGATCCCCGCAGCGCGGTGGCCTGCCTGATGCAGCGCACCCGCGACAACGGCATCATGCGCGGCCAAATCGCCGATTCGGACAGCGCCGCCGCCTGCTACGTGTACTACCTGCCCAACGTCAACTCCATCACGCCCGGCGACACTGTCATCACCTCGGGCACGGACTCCCTCTATCCCAAGGGGCTGCACATCGGCACCGTCACGGCGCTGAGCCTCGACGCGGGCTCCGAGGGAACCTACGCCGTGGTGACGCCCTCGGCGGACTTCCAGCGCCTCGAGGAGGTGTTCATCCTCCGCACGGTCATTGAAACCGACGACGACGCGCTGCCCGCGCTGACGACCCCCGCCGTTGGCTATCAGTCGAACGCCACGCCCGGGCCGAACCAGACCGCCACGCCCGCGCCGACGGCGGAGAATCCGATCTGGTCCTATCCGACCGTCACCCCCGCGCCGGACGACTCCGACTATGCGGACTTCCACGTCGGCAACCTCGTCGAAGACGAGTGGGCCAGCGATACCTGAACGACTCGGAGGTAAACCTTGCTTAGACGACTCGCGCCGCTGTTTATCATGCTGGCCGCCTTCCTTCTGGACACGGCCGTGCTGCCCGCATTCTACTACGGGCGGTATCTCGTGCCCCTGACGCTGGCGGCGGTCATACTCACGGGCATCCAGCGGGGCCGCACGCAGGGGATGCTCTACGGCATGATCGCGGGGCTTCTGCTGGACGTGAGCGCCGGCACGCTGGGCGTAAAGCTGTTCGCCTACGTGCTCATCGGCTTCCTGATCGGCTTCTTTCTGGACCAGCAGCCCCAGATCGACCGCAGCATGCCGCGCCGGGACCGGCTGCAGTTGCTGCTCGTGCGCGCCATCTGGATCGTCGCGTTGCTGCTACTGCATGAAATCATACTCTTCGTCTACCAATACTTCCACACGGCGGTATTTCGCTGGGTCTACGTGCGCGATCTGCTCATCCGCGTGGCGCTGACCACGGCGCTGTGCATGGCCGCCTATCCCCTGTTCCATGCCGCCTGCTTCGGCCGGAGCAGGGTTTCCGCCGCCGGACGCGGCACCCGGGAGGTGAAACACTTTTGAAGACGCTCAAACCCAACGCGCGAAGAATCGCGATGCTCGCGGGCATCCTCGCGCTGGTATTCTGCGCGATGTTCGTGCGCATGTACGGCATGATCGTCAAGAATTCCGACCGCTACACGGCCCGCGCCACCACGCAGGCCTCCAAGACCATCACCACCTACGGCAAGCGCGGCACCATCTACGACACCAACATGGTTCCCCTCGCCTACGATGAGACGAGCTGGAACGTCACCTTCTACCGCGACCCCACCAAGTCCGAGGAGGCGGATCGCGCCGCGTACACGCAGGTGCTGATCAAGGTGATCAATCTGATCGAGTCCAATGGCAAATCCACCGTAAACGACCTCTGGCTGAAGAAGGATGACGATGGGATCTGGCGCTTCAACTCCGGCTCCAGCTCCGAGGCGGTCGAGCGCTCCCGGGAGAGCCAGTGGCGCACGAACTTCTACATGACCAAGACCCCTGAAGATGAACTCTGGAGCACGCTGCTGGAAAAGTACGTGATTCCCCCCGACCTGAGCGAGGAGATGACCGTCAAGGTGCTGGCGCTGTGGCAGGAGTCGCGCATGAACGCCTTCAACTCCATGCCCGTTCCCATCGCCTACAACGTGGGCTTCGAAACCGTATCGGAGATCGAAGCCATGTCGCTGGAGCTGGACGGCATCGACATCGAGGAGAGCTCTACCCGCGTCTACCCGCAGGGCTCCGCCGCCGCGCACATCACGGGCTACATTTCGAAGATTTCCGCCTCCCAGCTCGAAACCTATCAGAGCCAGGGCTACCCCAACGACGCCTACATCGGCGCGGCGGGCGTGGAATACTCGCTGGAGGATCAGCTGTCCCCCTACATCTCCTACCGCCAGGGCAAGCGCAAGGTGGAGGTCAACACCCGCGGCAAGGTCGTGCGCGAGCTGGACTATGAGGCGCCGACGGACGGCAACTCCGTGGTGCTCACCATCGACGTGGATCTGGAAAAGGTTATGACCGACGCGCTCGTGGACACCATCGAGGAGATCCACGACTCCCAGGTGGAGCAGATGAACCGCACCTACTGGCAGAACCTGAACGCGGACATCCTCCAGAAGTACGAGGAAAACGACTGGGATATCGACCTGGCGGAGTCTGGCGCGATGGTTTGCATGGACCCGCAGACCGGCAAGGTGCTGGGCATGGTCAGCTATCCGGACTACGATTTGAGCATGTTCAACGGCGGCCAGGTCAACAACGCCATGTGGAACAAGCTGCTCGATGCCAACGATCCGCTGTACAACCGTGCCATCTCTACCCGCGACGTGCCTGGCTCCATCTTCAAGCTCGTCACCGCGCTGGCCGGGCTCGCCGAGGGCGTGCTCACGCCGGACCGCACCATCACGGACAAGGGCTCGTTCGTGCGCACCAACCCCACCAACCCCGCCAAGTGCTGGGTCAGCAATGACCAGCGCTACACCCACGCGAATCTGAACGTCACGCAGGCGCTGGCCCACTCCTGCAACTACTTCTTCTATCAGACCAGCTACGAACTGGGCGTGACGCGGCTGTATCAGTGGGCCGCGGCGCTAGGCCTCACCTCCAAGACCAATATTGAGCTGCCCGGCGAATCCACGTCCATCGTGGGCAACCAGAACATGCTCTATGATCCGGAAAAATCCGTCTACGACCAGGAGACCGCGAAGCCCATGCTGGCCGCTCAATCCATCCGCGAGCTGATCGACCGCATCGCGGCCGAGCGCAACATTGAGTTCAACCAGGAAGTGGTGGATGAAGCCGTACTTTCTCTGCTGAAGATCGCCGTCTCCTACGAATCCAAGAGCGAGTGGAGCCGGCCGATCCGCGAGGTGCTGCAATTCGACCTGGGGCTGCCCGAGGATTACATCCGCAATCACTATTTGGGCAACACCATCACCACCTACCTGCAGGACATCTTCTGGGTGCCCAACGAGACCATCATGGACGGCATCGGCCAGTCCATCACGCAGGTCACGCCCATCGCCGTCGCACGCTACGTATCCGCCATCTGCAACGGCGGCACCGTGTACGACGCGCAGATCGTGGACAAGATCATCGCCGCCGACGGCCGCGTGGTGCTCGAAAAGGAACCCGTGGTCGCCAATCAGATCGAAACCGACCCCAGCTACTTCGACCTCATCATGAAGGGCATGGAGGACGTCACGTCGGCCGAGGACGGCGGCACCGCGGGCAAGTACTTCAAGGATTGGAAGTATTCAGACGTCATCGCCGCGAAGACCGGCACCTCCCAGAGGACGGAGCTCGACGTGGAAAACAACGCCTGGATGGTGGCCTTCGCACCGCGCGTAGACCCGAAGATCGTCGTGGTGTGCTACATCCAGAACGGCTATTCGGGTTCGAGCTGCTCGCCCGCCATCCAGAAGGTGATCGAGCACTATCTCGATTCGCTGGAGCGCTCGGAGCCCACCTCCTCCGGCCAGGAATTCAGCATCGCTGATTGACGCGGAGGCCGCCCTCTCCCGCCGCAAACGACACAGGAGCAAGAAATGTTCGCAAGAATTGTCGCGTTCCTCAAGGGACTGCATGAAAACCACCTCACCCGAAGCCTGATGCGATATTTCGACTGGCCGCTGTTCTTCATCGTCGTCGGAATATCGCTCTTCGGCGTGGTCTCCATCTTCAGCGCGGGCAGCATCGAGGTCACGCAGAAGCCCGCCACCATCATGGAGATGCTGCAGACTCAACCCCTCACCTACCCCCGCCTGCAGCTGATCTGGATCGCCGTGGGCATCGTCGCCATGTTCGTGCTGATGTTCTTCGACTACGAGCAGTACGGCAAGCACGCCAACGCGCTCTATGTGCTAAACTTGGTGATGCTGGTGCTGGTGCTGGGCGTCGAGCGCGGCCGCGGCGGCATGACCGCCTTTTTTACCTGGGGTTCGGATCGCGGCTTTCAGCCCTCGGAGCTGGGCAAGGTCATCATCATCATCGCCTTCGCGGAGGCCTTCGCCTCCCGAACGAAGCCGATCATGACCCTGCGTGACGCGCTGCCGCTGGTGCTGTACATGGCGCTGCCGCTGGTGCTGATCATCGCCCAGCCGGACGTCGGCACGGCGCTGGTGTACGTTGCGGTGTTCTGCATCCTGGTCTTCGTATCCGGAACGAACTACAAGCTCATCTGGGGCGTCATCCTCTGCGGCGTGCTGATGCTGATTCCGGTGTGGTTCTTCATGAATAACTCCTCCGCAGATAACTTCCGCGTGGACCGCATTCTGATGTGGCTCAATCCCGAGGCCTATCCCGACGAGGCGCGCCAGGTCATCAACGGCCAGACCGCCTTCGGCTCCGGCGGCTGGTTCGGCAAGGGTCTCGTCTCCCCCGGCAGTTTCGCCTCGCTGGGCTATATCTCGGATGACCACACGGACTTCATCTTCTCCATCGTGGGAGAATCCTTCGGCCTGGTGGGCGCCTGCGCGCTGATTCTGGCCTACGGACTGCTGTTCGCCCGGCTAATCTACCAGGGGCTGCGCGCGGAGGATCCCTTCGGCAGCTACATTCTCATGGGCGTGCTCTCGATGTTCATCTTTCACGTGGTGGAGAACATCTGCATGGTGATCGGGCTGCTGCCGGTCACGGGCATCCCCCTCCCCTTCATGAGCTACGGAGGCTCGAACATGCTCACCAGCATGGCGGCCATCGGCCTCGCCGAGAACGTCATCATGCGCTCCCGGCAGAAGGCCCGCCACGACCGCACCCGCACGCCGCGAAAAATCTGATTGCCCATTCAAAAAACCCTCCCGTCCGCATAACCTTTTGGGACAAGGAGGGATTTTTTCATGGCTTCGGACGATCTGAAACTCTTGATTCACACGTCGAGCGCCCCGGCGGCGCAGCCCGTGCAGGCCGCGAAGGCGCTGCCCAGCCGCGCGCGCCGCCTGCGCGTCAAGGCGCGACTCAGCTTTCAGGAGCGCCTGTTGCGCAACAGCTTCCTCGCCTGCGCCGTGCTGCTGGGCATCCTCGCGCTGGGCAACATTCAGCAGCCCTGGGCCGTGCGTGCCTCCGAAGGCATCGAGCAGGCGCTCACCATGCGCGTCGACCTCGACCAGTCCCTGGGTCAGCTCTCCTTCGTGCGCAACTTCGTGCCGGAATCCGCACTGGTATTCTTCAATCTGGATGGCGGACACGAGCTGGAATCCCCCGTGCGGGGCGAGCTGTCCCACGAATACTCCGAAGCGCAGCCGTGGCTGATGTTCGACTGCGCGGCCGACTCCGCGGTCTGCGCGGCGGCGGACGGCACGATCTCGGCCGTCAGTCCCCTGTCCGACGGCACCTACGGCGTGCTCATCGATCACGGGAACGGGTTGGAGAGCGTCACGGCCAACCTCGCCTCCGTCGATCTGGAGCCGGGCGACGCCGTACTTCGAGGCGGCACGATCGGCGCCTCTGGGGGCAGCGTCTACTTTGAACTGCGCGAGGGCGGTGCGGCCTGCGATCCCTCGGAGCGCCTCGGCCTGTGATCCGCTTCCGCGCTTTCGGGGTAAACTTTTCGCTGCCCCCGCTGGCGCTCATCGCGCCATTGCTGGCCATGAGGCTCGGCGCTCCGGGGGGAACGTTTCCGCTGTTTCTCGCGCTGGGAGCGCATGAGCTGGCCCACCTCCTTGCAGCGAGGCTCTGCAGGGTGGAGATCGCGGAGATCCGCCTGATGCCCTTCGGCGGCAGCGCGCGCATCGAAAACCCCTATCGCCTCTCCTCCGCGCAGCTCATCCCCACCACCGCCGCCGGACCCGCCGCGAACCTCGCGCTGGCCGTGCTGCTGGCGGCGCTCGCACAGTGGCGCATCCTCGATCCCGTTCAGGCTGCGAGGTTCATCCAGCCCAATCTCGCGTTGATGCTGTTCAACCTGTTCCCCGCGCTTCCGCTGGACGGCGGCCGCATCCTCTACGCCCTGTCGCGCCGCGCCCTGGGCGATCGCCGCGCACTGTCGCTGGCCCTCTGGATGGGAAGACTCCTGGCGGTGCACATGCTGCTCGCATTCGCGCTGGGCGGACTTCGCCGCGGCACGTGGAATCTCACGCTGCCGCTGGCGGCAGTCTTTCTGTTCGCCTCCGGAAGGGATGAGACCGGCGCGCTCACCGCCGCCCGCGCGGAGGCCCTCGGCGAAGTCATGGACGCGGAGGTCGAACCTCGCCCGGCGCACATCTATCAGCTGGACGCGCGCACCCCGGCCCATCGCGCGCTGGCGCTGCTGCGCCCCCGGGAGCGCGCATGGTTCGTGCTGACTGCATCGGGCGCCCCCTCCTCGGTGATCGACGGCCGCAGCATCGTGCGCTACCTGATCGAGGGCGGTTCTCCCGAGACGGCCCTGGGCGAGCTTCGCGGCTACCGGCTTACACCCCGCTGATATGTGGAGCGCGAAACAAGTGCGCGCAAATCATGATCACCGGCACAGTAAAGTATTCAAGGGAAATGGATACAGAGGAAGCACCAAAGAGCGATAAGTCCCGTTCGGTTTTATATTGAGCAGGGCTTATATCGCACTGGGCGGCAGCATGTCGTTTGTGATTGAAGTAATGCACATACCGATCCAACAATAGAGGCACATCCTCCGCTTCGGTCAGGCCGAAGTCAAGGCGCGGTTCTCCTTTCATCCGGCCGTTTAACGCCTCAATCATTGGATTATCGGTAAGTGTTCCTTCGCGACATGGAGCGAAGTATGTTATAATGTTGATGGGCTTGGCAGAAGGCCCGGGAGGAATAGACGGAACCCTGGTCGATATGGAAAACTATCGGAATGTCTGCTCTCCTTTCTTCCCCACGAGCAGTTTCCGCTGTTCCAGGCAATGATAATATCGTTTTCTGCTGCCGGACACACAGGTCGCCTGGTGTGCCAATATCTCGTTGTTAAAAGTATCCAACAGGATTGTCCATTCCCATTGGATTCCTTTGTGTTTAGATATCGTCATGTCCACGCTCATAATTTCACATAGAAAGCCTACCCCATATTTGTTCCTCAAACTCTCTATGGCTTCATACTTTAGCCTTTGCGATCCCCTTCATGGAGATGTTGCCCCCATTTGGGTTTTCCGCCAGGTCGATCAATAGTCGCAGGGCATATCTGTTTCAGATTGAAACCATCATTTCGGTTCCTCCGCTTCGTCCGCGAGCACGTAAATCGCACTTTGGATCATGCCCATCCAGCATGTGTAGGGGATCGTTCCCGCCGCGTCCGGGGTGAAGCAAATCCGGTTGTCGCCGGGCTCCAGTGGGACGCTGAGGTCAAATTTGGGGATGTAAATTTCGCTGTTGCAGCTGTTGAGATGGTTGGCGTCGGCGTGGATCGTCCACTCCACGGGGATGCCCGCGCGCACGGTGATGGCGGGATAGCCGCCGTAACCCAGCTCGGAGCGCACGTACTGCACGCCGTCCCGAATCACCGCTGCGCCATCTTCGCCTGAGGGTTCCTCTGCTGAACTGCTCGCTTCCGCGCGCAGCTGTGCGGGTGCAACGCCCTGTACATCGACACCCGCCAGCGCCAGGCCGCTCGCCAGCGCGCTCACGCCCATCGCCAGCACCAGCGCGGCGGAGGCGTAGCGCATGGGCTTGGCGAAGCGCGCGTTCAATTTGCCGCTCACCAGCCCCACGCCCAGCATCAGCGGGATCGTGCCCAAGCAGAAGCAGAACATCGAAAGCGCGCCCCGCCACCAGCTTCCGGCGGACAGCGCGTAGAGCTGCATCGCCTGCAGCGGGCCGCAGGGCATCAGGCCGTTGGCGAGGCCGATGGTGAAGGAGGATTTTCCGGCGAAGCGCCCGAACAGCCACGCGCTCAGGCTTTCGGGCAAGCGTGGCGTGAGCCTGCGCAGCCACGCAAAGCCGCCCAGCAGGTTCAGCGCCATCAGCAGCATGAACGCCGCCGCGAAGATTTGAATCGCCGCCTTCGCCGCGCCGCTGACGCTCAGCGCCGTGCCCAGCGCGCCCACGATGCCGCCGGTCAACGTGTAGGAGCACAGGCGGCCGAGATTGTACAGCAGGTTCGCCCGCGCTGGCTTCGCGCCACGCTGAACGGAGGCCGCGCTCTGGGCCAGGTTGATGCCGCCGCACATCGCCACGCAGTGCAGCGACGTGGCCAGTCCCACGGCGAACAGCGCGCCCAGCCCCATGCCCTCGCGGGCCGTCGGAAATGCGCGCGTCCAGCCGGCGACGGCCGTCCGCGTCAGCAGCAGGTAGAGCAGCCACGCCGCCGCGAGCGCCGCCAACAGCCGGAGGGTGTCCCCCAGCCACGCCGCGCGCGACGATCCGCGAATCAGGCTGTAGCCAGCCTCCCGCAGCCGCGCATTGATATCCGATTCCGGCAGCAGCTTCGCGTCCCACAGCGCCGAGAGCGTTCCCTTCTGGAAGCTCACCTCAATCTCTGAAATGCCTGCCGCGCCCAAGAGTGCCCGCCGCACCGCCGTCTCGCAGCGCGGACAGTGCATCCCCTCCACGCGCCAGGTCTTGCGAATCGCGCTCATTGGAACTTCTTCCAGTTGGCGAAGGCGGGAACGTTCGCACTGAGCTCGGAGGTGGGAATCACCACGCTGTCGCCCTCGATGGAGGCCTCGCCCACGGGCAGGGGGTTGCAGCCGCCGACCACCGCGCCGACCGAATCCAGGCCGAACTGGTTGCCGCAGTTCTGGCAGGTCAGCAGGCCGTTTGTATACTCAAAGTAGGCGTAGGGCGAGCCCGCGCAGGATTGGCAGGTGTTGTACGCCAGCCGCACCTGATTCCCGTCCAACAGAGCGATCAGCTGCATCGGCGTGCCGTCCTGCTCCCAATCGACAAAGAGAGGCTCGGCGCTCAAGTTATCCAGCGGAATCGTCAGGCCATCCGTGGCGGCAAATACTTCGGCATCCTCCTTGATCAGCGTCTCCGCCGGGATTGCGTCCTCCGTCGGTGAAACCGTGGCCTGCGAGGAGGCCGATCCGCGGCCGCAACCGGCCAGCATCGCCGCGAGCGCCAGAAGTGCGACTGTCAAAAGTAAATTCCGTTTCATCATTGATCTCCCTTTGATAATGTCTCGTTCATGCTGCCCGTGCGGTAGCCGCCCAAATCCAGCGCGACATAGCTGAAACCCAGGGACTTCAAGGTATCGTACACCTTCTCCCGCACGTCTGCGGCCATCAGCTTCTCGAACTCCTCCGGCAGAATCTCGATGCGGGCGATCGTGCCGTGCACGCGAACCCGCACCTGGCGAAAGCCCAGATCGAGCAGCAACTGTTCCGCCCGATCCACCATCCGCAGCTTCTCCTCGCTGATCGTCTCGCCGTAAACGAAGCGGGAGGACAGGCAGGCAAAGGATTGCTTGTTCCATGTGGGCAGGCCGAGCTGCCGGGACAGCTCGCGAATCTCCGCCTTGTTCAGCTCCGCCTCTCGAAGCGGGCTGCGCACGCCCATCTCCCGAACGGCGATCAGCCCGGGGCGGTAGTCGCCCTCGTCGTCCAGATTCGAGCCCTCAACCACTGCGCGAAAGCCCCGCAACCGGGCGATCGTCCAAATCATCTGAAACAGCTCGCGCTTGCAGAGGTAGCAGCGGTTCCTCGGATTCTGGCGGAAGCCCTCGATGTTGAGCTCCTCGGAGTCGCAGAGGAATTGCGTGATGCCGTTCTCGACGCAGAAGCGCTTCGCCTCGTTCAATTCGCGCTCGGGGAAGGAACAGGAGCGCGCCGTCACGGCGATCGCCTCGTCCCCCAGGACGTCGTGGGCGACGCGCAGGAGCAGCGTGGAATCCACGCCGCCGGAGAAGGCGACGGCCACGCTCTCCAGTGAACGCAGGTTTTCTTGCAACTGATGATACTTTTCTTGCAATGTGTCCATGTGTATTTCTTCCTTCACTGAATCGTTCCGCCGCCGATGACGAGGTCGCCGTCGTAGAGCACCACCGCCTGGCCGGGGGTGACGGCGCGCTGGGGCTCATCGAACATGACCTCCAACTCGTCCTCGCCCGTCTGGACGGCGGTGGCCCACTGCTCCGGCTGGCGGTAGCGGATCTTTGCCCGAACGCGCAGGGGGCGATCAATACGTGGGACGGCAATCAGGTTGATGTCGCGGGCGGTGAGCTTGTGGGAATAGAGCTCTTCTTCCTCACCTAAAACAATTTCGTTTCGAACCGGGTCGATGCGCGCGACGTACATCGGCCTCCCAAGCGCCAGACCCAGCCCCTTGCGCTGGCCGACGGTGTAGTGAACGACGCCCTCGTGCCTGCCCAGCACGTTTCCCTGCCGGTCAACGAAGTTTCCGGGCGGGAAGGGATGCCCGGCGCTGCGCTCGATGAAGTCCGCGTAGCTGCCCTCCGGCACGAAGCAGATGTCCTGGCTGTCGCGCTTGCGGGCGTTGCGGAAGCCGTGCGTCTCGGCGATCTCCCGCACCTCGGCCTTGGTCAGTTCCCCCAGCGGGAAGGCCGCGCGGGCAAGTTGCATCTGGGTCAGCGCGTAGAGCACGTAGCTCTGATCCTTGCTTGCGTCCCGCGCCTTCTTCAACAGGTAACGTCCGGAGGCAGCATCGCGCTCAATGCGGGCATAGTGACCGGTGGCGACGCGGTCGAAGTCCAACTCCGCCGCGCGACGATAGAGGCGATCAAACTTCAAGCGGCGGTTGCAGTCGATGCAGGGGTTTGGCGTCGCGCCGCGGGCGTACCCGGCGACGAAGCGGTCGATGACCTGCGCCTTGAACTCCCGCGAGAAGTTACAAACATAGTGCCGGATGCCCAGCGCATAGCAGACGTTGCGCGCGTCCTCCACGTCTGTAAGCGAACAGCAGGTGCGTTCGCGGGGAAGGCAGGCATCCTCGTTGGAAAACAGCTTCATCGTCACGCCGATGCAGGCAAAGCCGCGCTCCATCATCAAAAGCGCCGCCACGCTGGAATCTACGCCGCCGCTCATGGCGATCAGCGCCCGAGCCCGAGTTGTTTCTTCTCTCATGACGGAAATCATTTCCCGGCGGGATCGTCGCCCGCCGGGAATTTTGCGCCTTACTGGATCGCGTCGAAGCCCTTCTGCAGATCGGCGAGGATGTCATCGATGTGCTCGGTGCCGATGGACAGGCGAATGGTGTTGGGTTTGATGCCTTGATCGAGCAGCTCCGCCTCGGTAAGCTGGCTGTGGGTGGTCGTAGCCGGATGGATCACCAGGCTCTTCACGTCCGCCACGTTCGCCAGCAGCGAGAAGATTTCTAGGCTGTCGATGAATTTGTGCGCCTCCTTCACGCCGCCCTTGATCTCGAAGGTGAAAATCGAGCCGCCGCCGTTGGGGAAATACTTCTCGTACAACGCGTGGTCGGGATGATCCGGCAGCGCGGGGTGGTTCACCTTTTCCACCAGCGGATGCTTGGAGAGGAAAGCCAGCACCTTCGCCGTGTTCTCCGCGTGGCGCTCCACGCGCAGCGAGAGCGTCTCGATGCCCTGCAGCAGCAGGAACGCCGCGAATGGGGAGATCGTCGCGCCCATGTCGCGCAGCAGGATCGCGCGGATGTAGGTCACGAACGCCGCCGGACCCGCCGCGTCCACAAAGGATACGCCGTGATAGCTGGGGTTCGCGTCGGCGATGGCCGGGTACTTGCCGCTGGCCTTCCAGTCGAACTTGCCGGAATCAACGATAATGCCGCCCAGCGTCGTGCCGTGGCCACCGAGGAACTTGGTGGCGGAATGCACCACGATGTCCGCGCCGTGCTCGATGGGGCGGATCAGATACGGCGTGCCGAAGGTGTTGTCCACCACCAGCGGAAGACCATGTTTGTGGGCAAGCCCCGCCAGCGCGTCGATATCCGGGATGTCGCTGTTGGGGTTGCCCAGCGTCTCGATGTAGATGGCGCGGGTGTTGGACAGGATCGCCGCCTCGACTTCGGCGAGATCGTGGATGTTGACGAAGGTGGCCGTCACGCCGAAATTCGGCAGCGTGTGGGCCAGCAGGTTGTAGCTGCCGCCGTAGATGGTCTTCTGGGCGACGAAATGGCCGCCACTCTGACCCAGCGCCTGGAGTGTATAGGTGATCGCCGCCGCGCCGGAGGCGGTGGCCAGCGCCGCCACGCCGCCCTCCAGCGCCGCCACGCGCTGTTCGAGCACATCCTGGGTAGAGTTGGTGAGCCGCCCGTAGATGTTGCCCGCGTCGGCAAGGCCGAAGCGCGCGGCGGCGTGCTCGCAGTTGCGGAAAACGTAGGAGGTGGTGGCGTAGATCGGCACCGCGCGGGCATCCGTCGCGGGATCGGGATGCTCCTGGCCGACGTGGAGCTGCAGGGTTTCAAACTTGTAATTCGACATGAGATTCATTCCTTTCTTATATCATCCATATCGTCGTGGGTTTGGGATCTCTCGCTTCGCGTCACATTCGGCCGAAGCGGAAGTTTTCGCGCACGAGCTTCTCAAAGTAGAACGTCACGGGGCACACCTCCCAAAGAATCGGCCGGGGAATTCCGATGAATCCTCCCGGCCATCTACAACGCTTTGACGCGTCTGGCTATATAGATGTGGAGGAATCCATCGCTTGCGGCGCACAGAGGCGCATGCGCGACGGCATGGAGCGCCGCCACACATTCATTTGACACATCGACACGCGCGCATTCCTCACCGTGGATTCTCCTTTCATAAACGATTAAACAAGTAGGTTGATGGGATTATATCGCGCAAGCGGAGTTCTGTCAAGCGCTTTCTAGAACAATCTACGCATGCCACGAAAGATTTGCGGAAATGCTGGGCGAATTCGCCAAAGGGGTGCAACGGACATTTAACTGTAAAACCTATTGACTTAATGGGTAATACGGCATATAATAGCAACAACTGATGTGCATGGGGGTCGGAACGATGAGCAAGCGGATGTGCGGTATGCAGCTGGGCGAGTGTAGCTGTACTTGCCTTGCATTGCCATGCGTGTCTTGCCTGTTCTGAATTCGCACATCGCGCCAATTCGGGAGAGCGTCCGCATGGATGCTCTCCCGAATTTTGCATATCGTGAGTCAGAACGGGGGGATCGGTTTGGACTGGGGCTTTGTGGCGAAGTACGCGCCGATGTACGTAAAAGCCGCCGGGCTGACGCTGCGCATCGCGGCGATCGGGATCGCGCTTTCGCTGGTTGTGGGCATCCTCTGCTGCGCCGCGCGGCGCTTTCGGGTGCCGGGGCTTGCGCAGCTCGCAGGCGCCTACATTGAGCTGGCGCGCAATACGCCGCTTTTGATTCAGCTCTTCTTCCTCTACTTTGGCCTGCCGAAGATCGGCGTGGTGCTGGAGGCGGAGAGCTGCGCGGTGATCGGACTGACATTCCTGGGCGGCGCGTACATGGCGGAGGCGCTGCGCAGCGGCTTGGATGCGGTGGAGATCGCGCAGATCGAGGCCGGGGAGTGTCTCGGACTTACGCCGCTGCAGAACGCGCGCTACGTGATCTTTCCCCAGGCGCTGGCGACGGCCTTCCCCGCGGTGTTTGCCAATGTGATCTTCCTGGTCAAGGAGACGAGTGTGTTCTCCGCCGTGGCGCTGGCAGATCTGATGTACGTGGCGAAGGATCTGATCGGCATGTACTACAAGACCGACGAGGCGCTGACGATGCTGGTGGTGGCGTATCTGGTGATTTTACTGCCGCTGTCGATACTCGGTTCATTCTTGGAAAGGAGGCTTCGCCATGCAGGATTTGGGGATCACCGTTCTGTTTAGGGGCAAGAACCTGCTCCGTCTGCTGGGCGGCCTGGGCGTGACGCTGGAGCTTTCGCTGATCTCCATCGCGCTGTCCATCCTGCTGGGGATGCTCGTGGGCGCGGCGATGACGCTCAAACATCCGCTGCCGCGCTTCCTCTGCCGGCTGTACTTGGAAATCATCCGCATCATGCCCCAGCTGGTGCTGCTGTTTCTGTGCTACTTCGGGCTGGCAAAGGCGTTTGACATCCAGATTTCCGGCGAAGTGGCGGCGGTGATCGTGTTCACCTTCTGGGGCGCGGGCGAGATGGGCGACCTGGTGCGCGGCGCGCTGACCTCGATCCCCGTCCATCAGTCGGAGAGCGCAGCGGCGCTGGGGCTGACCCGGGCGCAGGCGTTCCGCTACGTGCTGGCGCCGCAGATTCTGCGCCGGCTCACGCCCCAGGCCATCAACCTCGCCACGCGCATGATCAAGACCAC
>CANQEW010000058.1 GCA_947596085.1 uncultured Clostridia bacterium
AACTTCAACTATAACAGATGTGTCCAGTCCCTCTCCTTTTTCTTCTTCTCCTTTCCAATATGTATTGTAATCCTACAGTTGCGCGTCGCCATTCTTTTGATAACAACTGTTCATGCTGTGATGCGCACGCCGTAGATCCAACGTGCGGGTGCCGATGACCATGGTGTCGCCAAAGACCGCGGGCGAAGCCTCGATGTCGCCTTCCAGTTCGATGGAGGAGCTCACCTCGCCCGTCCGGCCGTCGCACTGTCGCAGAATTCCGCTCGAATTGCAGAGCAGGACGTAGCCGCGCTCGTTGGAATCGTATACGCACACGGGCGACGACCAGCTGGAACCGCTGGTACTGATCTGCCAGACTACCGCCGGTCTCCTTGTTCAGCGCGCCCAGCCCGCCCCCGCCGCCCTGAACGCGGGAAAGATTGAAGTAAACCAGATCGCCCAGGCTGCCCTTCCTGATCGCCGGCGTGGCGAAGCGACCCGCTGCCACGCTCTCGCTGCGGCGCTGGCGGGACACGTCGACGTTCCACATCTCCTCGCCCGTCAGCGCGTTGAACTTTCGACCTTGAAGCGGCGGAACCCCTCCCCTTTGTATGGCTGTCGTCAGCGGATTTTTAGGGGACGCGCTCCGCCGGCCGTTCGCCTCGCGTCTTTCTGGTTGATTCGTTCGATATTTACCAAACATCTCTTTCCACGCGTTTCTACACTTTTTTACGGAATTTTCCAAATATTTCCGTATATTGATTACTATAATGGAGAATTTCATCAATACTTTATGAAATCTCTCGCATATTTTACTCGCTCTAATCCGTTTGACCGAAAAAATCCAACTCCTGCACCCCAGATGAAGACGCGCCTCATTTACTGCAATTGATCCTGCATTTTGAAAGAAGCGAAAGCGCTGATTTGAAAGATATGTGTAAAAATCGTGCGATGTTTTCTGCCAAAACGTTGTAATTTTTTATGCCTTCTGCTATAATCATCGTGTGGAACCGCCCAACATGATTCAAGGGAGGCAGCGCACGAATGGCCGTTCAATTTACTGAGGAAAATATTGAAACATTATTGGATGAAGCGATAAACAAACATCGCATCGTCGCCTACTATCAGCCGAAATATGACGCGCTGACCAGCAAGCTCAACGGCGCGGAAGCGCTGGCTCGCTGGCTCGACGAGGATGGCTCCGTCCTTCCCCCGACTGATTTTGTGGAGCTCCTGGAGCACAGCACGCTGATTACGCGGCTGGATTGGCACATGCTGTGCGAAGTCTGCCGCTTTCTGCATGTGCAGCTTCAGAACCACGTGGACTGCGTGACCGTTTCCGTAAATTTTTCGCGCTATCATACCAAGGAACCGGATTTCATCGAGCGGCTCTGCGGGATCGTGGACGGCTATGGCATCCCCCGCAAGCTGATCGAGGTGGAGATCACGGAATCCGCGCTGGTCAAGGGGCGCAACATCATTCAGTTTATCGCGGATATTCGCGCGCAGAACTTCTCTGTCGCCATCGACGACTTCGGCAGCGGCCTGTCGTCACTCACCTTCGTCAAGGAGGTGCCCGCCAACGTGCTCAAGATCGACCGCTCGCTGCTGAGTGGCAACTGTGAAAATGAAAAGGAGCGCATCGTTCTGGAGAGCATTTTCAACTTCGCGCACCGCCTGAAGCTCTCCACCGTGGCCGAGGGCGTGGAGACAAAGGAGCAGCTGGGCTTTCTGCGCACCTGCGGCTGCGAGACGATTCAGGGCTTCTACTTCTCCCGCCCCGTCCCGGAGGCAGAGTTTGAGCTGCTTCTGCGACAGGATCACCAGGAGACGCCCGGCGAGGATATTCTGCTGACCCAGCCCCCAGCCAGCGCGACCCAGCTTCTGCTGGATGCGGTATTCATGTGCTATCCCTTGGTCATTCTCAGCAACCTGTCCCGCAACAGCTTCTACATGATGGTGTACGAGAACTTCACCACCACGTGCTGTCCCTCCACCGGCGTGTACACGGAGCTGATCGTGCACGGCGCGTCCACCATGCACCCGGACGATCGGGAGCTGTTCTCCCGCACCTTCGATATTCAGACGCAGATCGACGCGTACAACCGCGGGGAGCGCCGCCGCCGCGTCGTCACCCGGCAGTTGGGCGACGACGGCGTCTACCGCACCGTGGAGACCACGAACTTCTACGTCAAGAATCCCTCCTCAGACGACATTCTGGCCATCACGCTGTCCAAGCAGCTGGAACAGTAGCGGAATGGCCGCCCGCCGGGCGGCTGGTCGTTACATAAAAATGGGCCCGCTTCAAAGGCTTTCACACCTTCGAAGCGGGCCCGTTTATTCTGCCTCAGTACGCCTCGTGAATCTCCACGTTGGTGTAGCGCTTGAGGCCGGTGCCGGCCGGAATCTGCTTGCCGATGATCACGTTCTCCTTCAGGCCCAGCAACGGGTCGACCTTGCCCTTGATGGCGGCCTCGGTCAACACGCGGGTGGTCTCCTGGAAGGACGCGGCGGACAGGAACGAATCCGTCGCCAGCGCCGCCTTGGTGATGCCCAGCAGCGTGCGCTTGGCGGTGGCGGGGCGCTTGCCCTCCTCCACGGCCTTGCGGTTCACCTGATCGAACTTGAAGATGTCGATCAGCGTGCCCGGCAGCAGGTCGGTCTCGTTGGCCTCCTCGATCTTGACCTTGCGCAGCATCTGGCGCACGATGACCTCGATGTGCTTATCGGCGATCTCCACGCCCTGACGGCGGTACACCGCCTGCACTTCCTTGACCAGATAGTCCTGCACAGCCTTCACGCCCAGGATGCGCAGCAGATCGTGCGGGTTGATGGAGCCCTCGATCAGCTCGTCGCCGGCGGATACGTGATCGCCATCCTCCACGCGCAGCTTGCTGCCGTAGTTGATCGGATACTCCTTGGTCTCCATGGCGTTCGGCTCGCCGTCGGCGCTCATGTCGGACTGGATGACCAGCTTGCGGCGCTTCTTGGCGTCAGTCACGATGCGCACGGTGCCGGAAATGTCCGCCAGCGTAGCCTCCCTCTTGGGCTTGCGCGCCTCGAACAGCTCCTCGACGCGGGGAAGACCCTGGGTGATGTCCTCGCCGGTGGCGACGCCGCCGGTGTGGAAGGTGCGCATGGTCAGCTGCGTGCCGGGCTCGCCGATGGACTGGGCGGCGATGATGCCAACCGCCTCGCCCACGTCGACCAGCTTGCCGTTGGTCATGTTCGCGCCATAGCACTTGGCGCACACGCCCACGTTCGACTGGCAGGTCAGCACGCTGCGGATGGTGACCTCGGTGATACCCGCGGCGACGATCTTCTTCGCCAGGTCGTGGGTGATCATCTCGTTGATCTCGACGATGACCTCGCCGGTGTTCGGGTCGACCACGTCCTCGGCGGCCACGCGGCCGCGGATGCGGTCCTCGAGGTATTCGATGATGTCGCCGGGCTCGCCGATGTCCTGCACCTTCATGCCGCGCACGCGCTCGCCGCGATTGGCGAAGCAGTCCACCTCGCGGATGATGTTCTCCTGGGACACGTCCACCAGGCGGCGGGTCATGTAGCCCGAGTCGGCGGTCTTCATGGCGGTGTCGGCCAGCGACTTGCGCGAGCCGTGGGAGGACAGGAAGAACTCCAGCACCGACAGGCCCTCGCGGAAGTTCGCCTTGATCGGCAGCTCGATGATCTTGCCCGTCGGCGAAGCCATCAGGCCGCGCATGCCGGCCAGCTGGCGGATCTGGTTCGTGGAACCGCGGGCGCCGGAATCGGCCATCATGTTGATCGGGTTGAACTTCTCCAGGTTGGCCAGAACCTCCTGGGTGACCTTGTTCGTGGCCTCCTCCCAGATCTTGATGACGGCGGCGTAGCGCTCATTCTCGGACATGCGGCCGCGCTTGAATTCGCGCTCGATGCGGTGCACCTGATCCTCGGCGGCCTTCAGAATCTCCTTCTTGGCGGGCGGCACGATGATGTCCGCCACGGAGACGGTCAGCGCCGCACGGGTGGAATACTTATAGCCCAGCGCCTTGATGTCGTCCAGCATGCGGGAGGTGACGGTCACGCCGTGGGTGCGGTAGCAGTTATCGACGATCTTGCCCAGCTGCTTCTTGCCCACGACCTCGTCGATCTCCAGCTTGAACATGTCGTCGATGGTCTCGCGCTTCTGCATTCCCATGTCCTGCGGAATCGCCTCGTTGAAGATCACGCGGCCGATGGTGGTCTCGACGATGCGCGAATGGGTCACGCCGTCGATGACCTTGGTCATGCGGATCTTGCAGGGAGCTTCCAGCGCGAGCTCGCCGCAGGAGTAGGCCATCAGCGCCTCGTCCACGTCGGTAAAATACTTGCCCGTGCCCTTCAGTCCTTCGTGCACCAGCGTCAGATAGTAGCAACCGAGCACCATGTCCTGCGTCGGGCAGATGACGGGCTTGCCGTCCTGGGGCTTCAGGATGTTATGGGCCGCCAGCATCAGGAAGCGGGCCTCGGCCTGTGCCTCCATCGACAGCGGAACATGCACGGCCATCTGGTCGCCGTCGAAGTCGGCGTTGAAGGCGGTGCAGCACAGCGGATGCAGCTTCAGCGCCTTGCCCTCGACCAGGATCGGCTCGAAGGCCTGAATGCCCAAGCGATGCAGCGTCGGCGCGCGGTTCAGAAGCACCGGATGATCGTGAATGACGCTCTCAAGCACGTCCCACACCTCGGGGCGCAGGCGCTCGACCGAACGCTTGGCGGTCTTGACGTTCACAGCCATGCCCTGGTTGACCAGGCGCTCGATGACGAAGGGTTTGAACAACTCCAGGGCCATCTCCTTGGGCAGGCCGCACTGGTAGAGCTTGAGGCTCGGGCCGACGACGATAACCGAGCGGCCGGAGTAGTCCACGCGCTTGCCCAGCAGGTTCTGGCGGAAGCGGCCCTGCTTGCCGCGCAGCAGGTCGGACAGCGACTTCAGCTGCCGCCCGCCCGCGCCGGTCACGGGGCGGCCCCGGCGGCCGTTATCGATCAGCGCGTCCACAGCCTCCTGCAGCATGCGCTTCTCATTGCGGACGATGATGTCCGGCGCGCCCATCTCCAGCATCCGCTTCAGGCGGTTGTTGCGGTTGATGACGCGGCGGTACAGGTCGTTCAGATCGGCGGTGGCAAAGCGGCCGCCGTCCAGCTGCACCATCGGGCGCAACTCCGGCGGGATGACCGGCACCACATCCAGGATCATCCACTCCGGCTTGTTGCCGCTCTGGCGGAAGGCCTCGACAACCTCCAGCCGCTTGATGATGCGCTGGCGCTTCTGGTTCTCGCTGTCGCGCTTGGTCTCCTTGGCGGAGATTTCGTCGAGCTCGGCGCGCAGCTCCTCGTTCATCTTATCCAGGTCGATTTCCAGCAGCATCTCGCGCACAGCCTGCGCACCGATGCCCACGCGGAACTCGAAGCCCTGCTCCTCGGCCTGCTGCTTCTTGGTCTGATATTCGGCCTCGCTCAGCAGCTGATGCAGCTGCAGTCCGGTCACGTTCTTGTCGCCGGGATCGAGAACGATGTAGCTGGCGAAATAGAGCACCTGCTCCAGCGCGCGGGGGCTGATGTTCAAGAGCGTGCCCATGCGGGACGGAATGCCCTTGAAGTACCAGATGTGGCTGACCGGGGCGGCCAGTTCGATGTGACCCATGCGCTCGCGGCGCACCTTGGCCTTGGTGACCTCCACGCCGCACTTGTCGCACACCACGCCCTTGAAGCGCGTGCGCTTGTACTTGCCGCAGTTGCACTCCCAGTCCTTCGTGGGCCCGAAGATACGCTCGCAGAACAGTCCGTCGCGCTCGGGCTTGAGGGTGCGATAGTTGATGGTCTCCGCCTTGGTCACCTCGCCGTGCGACCACTGGCGAATCTTCTCCGGCGAAGCCAGACCGATTTGAATGGAATCCAGATTTGTCAATTCAAACAAGGAGCTCTCTCCCTTCTCTATACAGACGCGGTGAATTCCTCACCAGTCACACACTCTCTTAGTCCAGCGGGAAGTCGTCGTCCAGGCCCAGATCATCGTCGTCAAAGTCGATGGTGTCGAAGTCGAAGTCCTCGGCCGCGGCCTCCTCCTCCGCCAACGCCTCGGGCGTGAGCTGCGGCACGAGTTCGTCCTTGAACTCGCTCTCCGTGGCGTAGAGGTCGTCGTCCAGCTCGCGGATCTCGATCTCGTTCTTGTCCTTGTCGAGCACCTTGATGTCCAGCGCGATGGACTGCAGCTCCTTGATGAGCACCTTGAAGGACTCCGGCACGCCCGGATCGGGGATGTTTTCGCCCTTGACGATGGCCTCGTAGGTCTTGACGCGGCCGATGGTGTCATCCGACTTGACCGTCAGGATCTCCTGCAGCACATGGCTCGCGCCATAGGCTTCCAGCGCCCAGACCTCCATCTCGCCGAAGCGCTGACCGCCGAACTGCGCCTTGCCGCCCAGAGGCTGCTGCGTGACCAGGCTGTACGGGCCGGTCGAGCGGGCGTGAATCTTGTCGTCCACCAAGTGGTGCAGCTTCAGATAGTACATATAGCCCACGGTGACGGGGTTATCGAAGCGGTCGCCGGTGCGGCCGTCGTACACCCACAGCTTGCCGGTGGGATTGATGCCGATCTTCGAGAACTGGATCAGCGGCCGGCCCTTTTCGTCGTAGAGCGGCCCATCCTCCTTCTCGGCGGCCTGCTTGAGCAGCGCGGTGATGTCCGCCTCCTGCGCGCCGTCGAATACGGGCGTGGCCACGTGCCAGCCCAGCGCTTTGGCGGCCAGGCCCAGGTGCACCTCGAGCACCTGACCGATGTTCATTCGGGAGGGCACGCCCAGCGGGTTCAGCACGATGTCCAACGGTGTGCCGTCAGCCAGGAAGGGCATATCCTCCTCGGGCAGCACGCGGGACACGACGCCCTTGTTGCCGTGGCGGCCAGCCATCTTGTCGCCCACCTGAATCTTCCTCTTCTGGGCGATGTAGACGCGCACCATCTGGTTGACGCCCGGGGAGAGCTCGTCGCGATTCTCGCGGGTGAATACCTTGACGTCCACGATGATGCCGAATTCGCCGTGGGGCACGCGCAACGAAGTGTCGCGCACCTCGCGCGCCTTGTCGCCGAAGATCGCGCGCAGCAGCCGCTCCTCGGCGGTGAGCTCCGTCTCGCCCTTGGGCGTGACCTTGCCCACCAGAATGTCGTTGGCACGCACCTCCGCGCCGATGCGGATGATGCCGCGCTCGTCCAGATCGCGCAGCGCGTCCTCGCCGACGCCGGGGATGTCGCGGGTGATTTCCTCCGGGCCGAGCTTGGTGTCGCGAGCTTCGGATTCATACTCCTCGATATGGATGGAGGTGTACATATCCTCCTTCACGAGGCGCTCGGACAGCAGCACCGCGTCCTCGTAGTTGTAGCCCTCCCAGGTCATGAAGCCGATCAGCGCGTTGCGGCCCAGCGAAATCTCGCCGTGATCGGTGGACGGGCCGTCCGCGATGGGCTGGCGCTTCTCCACGCGCTCGCCCTCGTTTACGATCGGGTGCTGGTTGATGCAGGTGCCCTGGTTGGAGCGGGCGAACTTCTGCAGCTTGTAGTAGTGCTCCACGCCCTCGTCGTCGCGGATGATGATCTCGTCCGCGGTCACGCGCGTGACCACGCCGGCCTCGCGGGCCAGCAGCACCACGCCGGAATCACACGCGGCCTTGTACTCGATGCCGGTGCCCACCAGCGGCGCTTCGGGAACCAGCAGCGGCACGGCCTGGCGCTGCATGTTGGAGCCCATCAGTGCGCGGTTCGCGTCGTCGTTCTCCAGGAAGGGGATCATGCCGGTGGCAACGGAGATCAACTGGCGCGGGGAGACGTCCACATAGTCGACCATGCCCTTCTCCACCTCGATGGTCTCATCGCGGCGGCGCACGGTGACGCGCTCGTTGACGAAGCGGCCCTCCTCGTCCAGCGGCTCGGTGGCCTGGGCGATGATGTACTGGTCCTCCTCGTCGGCGGTCATGTAGTCGATCTGATCGGTCACAATGCCGGTGGCCTTGTCCACCTTGCGGTAGGGCGCCTCGATGAAGCCGTACTCATTGATGCGCGCATAGGTCGCCAGCGAACCGATCAGGCCGATGTTCGGACCTTCCGGCGTCTCGATGGGGCAGATGCGGCTGTAGTGGCTGTAGTGCACGTCGCGCACCGCGAAGCTCGCGCGCTCGCGGTTCAGGCCGCCCGGGCCCAGCGCGGAAAGCCTGCGCTTGTGGGTAAGCTCGGCCAGCGGGTTCGGCTGATCCATGAACTGAGAAAGCTGCGAGCTTCCAAAGAATTCCTTGATGGCGGCGGACACGGGGCGGATGTTGATCAGATCCTGCGGGCGCACCTTCTCCAGATCCTGGATGGCCATGCGCTCCCTGACCACGCGCTCCAGGCGTGACATGCCCACGCGAATCTGGTTCTGGAGCAGCTCGCCCACGCTGCGCAGGCGGCGGTTGCCCAGATGGTCGATGTCGTCCACGCTGCCCAGGCCCAGGAACAGGCCGAACTGGTAGCTCACGGAAGCCACGATGTCGTCCGTCAGCACGTGCTTCGGGGAGAGGCGCTTGGCCGCCTCCTTCAGCGCCTGGTTGAGCGGCAGTCCGCCCTCCGCCTGGACGCTCTTGAGCACCTCCACCAGCGTGGGCACGTGCACGCGCTCGCTGAAGCGGATCTCCTCCTCGTCGTACTGGGCGTAGAGCTCCGCGCTGTAATTCTCCAGAAAGGGCTTGATATAGGCAAAGTTGTTGCCGACTACGCGCGCCTGGCGGTCGCCGATCTGCAGAAGCACTTCATTCACGCCGGCGTTCTGAATGGCCTCGGCCTGCTCGCGGGAGATGACCTCTCCCTGCGCGGCGAGCACTTCGCCCGTGTAGGGGTTGACCACGTCCTCGGCGGCCGTGTAGTTGGCGATGCGCTGGGCCAGTGCGAGCTTTTTGTTGTACTTATAGCGGCCAACGTGGGCCAGATCATACCGCTTGGGATCGAAGAACAGGGCATTGATGAGGCTGGTAGCGGAATCCACCGACGGCGGCTCGCCGGGGCGCAGCTTGTTGTAGATCTCGATCAGCGCCTGATCCTTGCGCGACTTGTAGCGAGGCTCGCCCTTGTCGTTGAGGGACGGAGCGTCGCGGGTGATGGTAGCGGTAACGTGCTCGTCGTCGCCGAACTTGCGCAGAATCTCCTCATCGCTCTCGATGCCCAACGCGCGCAGAAGCACCGTGACGGGCAGCTTGCGGGCGCGGTCGAGGCGCGCAAAGACCACGCCGTTGGAATCGGTCTCATACTCGATCCAGGCGCCGCGGTTGGGGATCATCTGGCTGGAATAGAGCGCCGCGCCGGTCTTGTCGATCGCCTTGGCGTAGTACACGCCGGGCGAGCGCACCAGCTGGGACACGATGACGCGCTCCGCGCCGTTGATGATGAAGGTGCCGTGCTCGGTCATCAGCGGGAAGTCGCCCATGAACACTTCGGATTCCTTCATCTCGTTGGTGTCGCGACTGGTCAGGCGCACAGTGACCTTCAGGGGGGCGGCATAGGTGGCGTCGCGCTCCTTGCACTTATCGACGGTATATTTTGGTTTGTCATCCAGCGAATAATCAACGAACTCGAGAACCAGACTTTCGCTGTAGTCGGTGATCGGAGAAACGTCCGCCAGAACTTCCCGAAGGCCGTCCTTCAAGAAGCTCCGGTAGGAATTCTTCTGCACCTCGATCAGATCGGGTACTGCCAGCGCCTCTTCAATGCGGGCAAAACTCATTCGCGTGCGCTTGCCCATTTGCACCGGATGAACCATACCTTACAATCACCCCTATCTTTATTCGCGCAGTGGACGCGCCAAGGTTATTTTTGGGATAACTCTCGGCTGTTTCCCCATTTTCTCGAGAAATTTTTGTTCACATCGTTAAATTTCCCATTGAAAAGCGGAGTCTTATCCATATTAACGCAATATAATAGTTTATCAAAGCTTTTTTTGATTGTCAAGTGGATTTTAACGCCGTTTTTTCCCTTTTTGGGCCCAGTTTCTGAAATAAACTGAAATTTAACAAAAAAGTGCTCCGATGGAAGGGTTTTCCCCCACATCGAAGCGCCCTTTTGTGTGAAAGATCTCTTGCAGCACGAGCACCATCTATGCATATAATCCTGCAATTATGGGCCGATCCACCTTGATCCTCTTATACGATGACCACCTTCATGCCCTTGGGGCAGTTTTCATAGATCCACTTGACGTCCTCCACCGCCAGACGAATGCAGCCGTGGGACACGTTCCGGCCCAGATTGTTCACGGAAGTGGAGGTGGGATTCTTGCCACCCTTGCTGTGGTAGAGCACCGAGTGGAAGAAGTAGTTCCCCACGATCTTGAACGCGTAGCGCACCCACACGTTCGAGCTCGCCATGTAGTACCACTCCTCGATCGGGCCCTCCGCGTAGTAGGTGCCCTCGATGGTCGGGGTCTTTTTTGCGCCGCAGGAGCACTTGAAGGTCTTGGCCTCCACGTTGTATCCGCTTCCATCCCAGCCGAGGATGTGCACCCGGCTCTTGCTGCGCTCCACATAGGCCATGTAGGTCATCACGTACTGGTCGGACTTCACCGCATCCGCCGAAAACAGCGCGTCGCAGGTACCACCGTCGCAGATTCCCGTCTCCGGCAGTTTGTTTCTGCGCTGAAAGTACTTGAGCGCCAGCACCGTGGCGTCGCCGAACACGCCGTCCATTCCCCGGTAGAGATAGCCCAGCGAGTGCAGGCGATTCTGCGCCCGCTGCACATCGTCCCCCCGGTCGTCCAGGCCGATGGCCACGTTGGGCAGCTCAAATTCACCGCGCATGAAGTCGTACCAGTCCTGCGTCATCACGCCATCGCAGGGGATGTTGTCCTCGCTGTAGCGCACGCGATCCACCACGACGTCCTCGGGAACCTCCATGGCGTCGTACTCCGCGTCCGCCTCCCGCTGCTTGCGCGCCGCGTAACCGTCGATGGCATAGCGCTGGAAGAAGGCGACGGCGTCCTTTGTTGATTCGCCAAAATAGCCGGTCGGCTCCGTCTCCAGGAATCCCCACTGGCAGAGCGACTCCTGCAGTTCATAGACGGTGCTGCTTCGATTCTCGATCTCCAGCGGAAACGCGTCCTTCTGCAGCGCCTCGCGGAGTTCAGCCGTCATCAGGCCGTTCGCTTCGAGCCCCAGCGCCTCCTGTGCCGCGCGAATAGCGGTCTGCGTCCCGGAACCCATGATTCCGTCCGCCTCGCCCTCCAAATACCCCTGCGCGATGAGGTCGACCTGAAGCATCCGAATCTCGTCGGCGTCAAGCGCGGTATCCGTGACGACCTCCTGTACGGGAGCATCTTCCTCCGCGACCGCGGGGATACAACTTGTCAAAAGAAGGAGCGCAAGCAACATACAGGGGAGGCGTTTCATGGACCGTAAACTCTCTTTCCATCATTTGTTTTCGGCAGAGCCGGCGCCTTGCGCGCCAAAATAACCCACCCGCATAATTATAATTGATTCGCCATCCGTCGTCAACCTCAAAACCAGCCGCGTTCGCCAAAATCACCCAAGGTTAACCCATTCCTAAATTCACGCGCCGGGCGCGCGTGCTATAATATTTATAGAAATAAATCTGGGAAAGGGATGGAACTCGTCATGGAGCTTTTGAAACAAAAGATACTGGACTGCGGCCGGGCATTGAACGATCACGTGCTGCTGGTGGACTCCTTTCTCAATCATCAGGTGGACGTGAAGCTGATGCGGGAGGTCGGCCGGGAGTTCGCGCGCCTCTTCGCGGACGCGGACATCGACCGCGTCGTGACCATCGAATCCTCCGGCATCACTCCGGCGGCCATGACCGCGCTGGAGATGGATCTGCCCATGGTCATCATGAAGAAGTCGGTGTCCAGCATCCTCAACGAAGGTATCCTGCAGACCGACGTGTTCTCCTTCACGAAGAACGCCCCCTATCTGCTGACGCTCAAATCCGAGTTCATCCATCCGGGCGACCGGGTGCTACTGATCGACGACTTTCTCGCCAACGGCGAAGCGTGCTTCGGCGCGGCGCGGCTGCTGCGCCAGGCGGGCGCGCAGCTGGCGGGCATCGGCATTGTGATCGCGAAGGCGTTCCAGCCCGGCCTCAAGAAGCTGCGCTCCGCAGGCTACCGCGTGGAGGTGCTGGCCCCGGTCAGCCGCATGGATGAGGGCCACATCGAATTCGGAGATGTGAAATGAACTCCCTCGCGAACGTAAAGCTGTTCCTGTTGGACATGGACGGCACCTTCTACCTGGGCGACGAGCTGATCGAAGGCTCGCTGGACTTCATCCGGCGGGTGCGGGAGACGGGGCGCGACTTCCTGTTTCTCACGAACAACTCCTCCCACAACGCGGCCTTCTACGTGCAAAAGCTCTCGCGCATGGGGCTCTCCATCGACCGGAGCCGGGTGATGACCTCCGGCGAGGCCACCTGCGAGAAGCTCCGCGAACTCTACCCCGGCAGGCGCGCGTTCGTGCTGGGCAACGAGTTTCTGCTGGAGGAGTTTCGCGAGGCGGGCATCCCCATCGACCCGGAGAATCCCGAAATCGTAGTGATCGGCTTCGACACCACGCTGGACTACGCGAAGATGCGCGCCGTCTGCGATTTCGTGCGCGCGGGTCTTCCCTACATCGCCACGCACCCGGACTTCAACTGCCCCACCGAGACCGGCTTCATGCCGGACATCGGCGCGATCATCGCTTTCATCGAGGCGTCCACCGGCCGCCGGCCGGATCTGATCGTGGGCAAGCCGCACACGGGCATCGTGGAGGCCGTGCTGCGCCGCACGGGCCTGTCCGTGCGCGAGCTCGCCATGGTGGGCGACCGCCTCTACACGGACATCGAAACCGGCCTGCGCAGCGGCATGACCTCGATCCTGGTAATGTCCGGCGAGACCACGGAGAAGATGCTCGCCGCCTCCGATACGATCCCCGACCTGAAGTTCGGCAGCCTCAAGGACATGATCGAACTGCTGTAAAAGATGTTTCCGCACGAAAAGCCGCTCTCCTGTTCGCGGGGAGAGCGGCTTTGCCGTGCGGATTACTTCTGCGCAACGTCAATGTCGAAGACGCAGTATTCGCAGGCGTTGATGATCATCGTCTCGCCGCGCTGCGTCCTTTGCGGAATGCGCGCGCCGTAGTTCTTGTGGATGTGGCCGTGCACGAAGAAGCGGGGCTTGTACCGATCCAGCAGCCGGGTAAAGCACTCGAAGCCGCGATGGGAGAGGGAATCGAAGTCGTTGATTCCCCGCGCCGGGGCGTGGGTCAGCAGGATGTCGAAGCCACGGTTTTTCCAAATGCTCCATCCGAGGCGGCGGATGCGTCGGCGCATCTGGACCTCGGTGTACATGTTCTCGCCCTGCCGGTAGCGGTAGGAGCCGCCCAGCCCCAGCACGCGCAGGCCGTTATAGTTGTAAAGGCGGCCGTCGACGCAGACGCAGCCCTCGGGCGGGCGCTTCGCAAAGATGTCGTCGTGGTTTCCCCGCACGTAGAGCACCGGGCAGCGCGCCATCGTGACCAAAAATTCCAGATACTCGCGGCGCAGATCGCCGCAGGCGAGGATCAGGTCAAACTCCGCGAGCTTCCCCGGCGTATAGTAATCGTAGTAGTATTTCGCCTCGACGTCGGCGACGGCCAGTATCCTCATTTTCCTTCCTTCGTAGAGGGCTCCACGCCCACCATGTCCACGGTCGCCTTGCCCGTGTCGTTCAAATCGCCGTAGCGGGGCAGCTCGCCGTCCACATTGTCCACCAGCCAGTCCATGCCAATGATCTGCTCCGGGGAGAGCAGGTGGTCCTCGCCGTCGATCACCCGGCCGTCCTGGGCGTAGATCGGCCCGCGGAAGGGCTCGCAAGCGCCGGCACAGATGCCGCGCTGCAACAGCTCTGCCAGCCGCTTCGTGCCCGCCGGGATGCGGTCCGAGCACTCCACGCTCACCACGCCCGACGCCATGCCCCAGTAGTAGTTGAGCGCCTTGCTGCTCTCCGCGTACTCCGCGCGGAAGGAGCGGTCCCGGATGCTCTGAATCATGGCCTCATAGTAGGTTCCCCACTGCCAGATGGGCCGCACGAGCTCCACCTGGCCCGCGTCCGTGAACAGCGAGAGCCCGAACGCGCCGCGCTCCCCCTGGCCCCGGCCGCCGATGTCCTGGCTGGAGATGATGCGCACGTTCCGCTCGGCGAGGCGCTTGAGCGCCGCCTCCGCGCCGCCCACGGACGACCACTCCAGGCACACCCGGGCGCGGGGATTGACCATCTGCGCGCCCAGCGCGAAGGCGTTGATGCCCGCGATCTGGCCGAAGATCGGATAGTCGCAGAGGTAGCCCACGTTGTCGCTCATCGAAAGCGCCCCCGCCACCGCGCCGATCACGAACTTGGCCTCGTACATGCGGGCGTAATAGGTGCGCACGTAGCGGTGGGACTTGTTCAGCGAGCAGTTCAGAATCGCGACCTCCGGATGGTCCACCGCCGCGCGCAGGCTCGCCGGCAGCAACCGCGGGGAAGTGGTAAAGATCGCGGTGCAGCCGTCGGCAATGGCCGTCTCGATCACGCTGAGTGGATCGCCGTCCATGGCGTCGAAGTAGGCGCAGGTGGTCAGCTTGTCCCCGAACGCCTGCTGCACGTACTTGCGCCCGCCCTCGTGGGCGCGCGTCCAGCCGGAGGTTTCCGGATTTTTGTCATGCACGAAGGCGACCTTCATGTTCTTCGGCTCCGAGGGAGAGAACATCTTTTGGAGCAGGTTCTCCTTCTTCTCCTCCGGTTGGAGCTTGACGTCGATGGGGGCCTGCTCCTGCTGTAGCTCGATCTCCTCCCACATGCCGGACACCAGCGCGCGGATCTCCCCGGCGCTCTTGCCGCGCAGCGCGTCGTAGCCGTACACCTTCAAAAAGGCCAGCAGCGCGTCGCCCACGGTGGAGGACAGGCGCTTGCCGCCGCTCTTCTCGTAGGCCTGCCGGAAATAGTGGTAGGCGGTGCCGAAGCTGGCGCGGTCGTCGTCCGTCCAGACTTCGTCCGGCTCCTTGCCCACCTGCTTCTGGAGCTGGGCGTAGCTGCCCTGCTTGGAGAACTCCACGTAGTTGACCTTGCTCAGGCGGTAGAAGTTCACAAATTCATAGTAGATTTCCACCTCGCGGGAGCCGTCGCGCTCCGGCAGGATGCGCGTCACCTGGGCCGGAATCGAGACCGCGCTGAAAAATTTCAGCACGCTCACGCGCTTGTTGCCCTCCTCCACATAGTAGCGGTTCATGTATTCGCAAACCTTGATCGGATCACGAATGCCCTCCTCCAGATGGGAGCAGCAGAGGTGCTGCCACTTGCTCGCGAATTCGCTGCTCTCCGGCATCAGCGGCAGAAAGCTGCGCGTGAAGCTGTTGGTGCGCCCCGCGTGGCGGGTGCCGACGATGAATTCCGCCGGAATCTGCACGACCCCCAGATCGATTCCGCGCACGGCCTTCTCCGAGGGGAGCAGATCGTCCAGCACCTGCAGGTTGGGATCAATTCCCCTGGCGACACAGCTCTTGTAT
Source organism: uncultured Clostridia bacterium (assembly GCA_947596085.1). Taxonomy (GTDB): domain Bacteria; phylum Bacillota; class Clostridia; order Christensenellales; family Aristaeellaceae; genus SFTH01. The sequence continues at coordinate 15,518 of CANQEW010000058.1, forward strand.
TCCTTCTGCGCAAGCTTCAAAGCGTCCTTATAATAGAGTTCGGGCATGGATTTGGATTCCTTTCCATAGAGTGGATTCCCGATGCGGGTCTCCGTGGCTTCTAAGTGTATCCACCCACGCGTAAAGAATCAACGCCGTTTCATTTAAAAATGTGGGGCTCATGCGCATTTAAAACGCGCGCAAAGAGCGGCGGGGGAATCGCTTCCCCCGCCGCAGCGTGTCGAAAAAGTATTTTCGACACTTGCACGGGAAATCTGAGGATTTCCCGTGCGGAGAAAAGGACTGCGGTTTCCTGAAAATCTCACGATTTTCCGGGCGGAAACCTGACTAAAGGTATTGTTTTTGTCTACGTTCCACTCCGACAAAAACCAAATCCGACGTACACGCCGCCGGATTTGATTGAACAGGATCAACGTTGCAAAGTTTTTTGAAAGACTAAGAGCGGCGGGGGAAATCGCTTCCCCCGCCGCTCGGGCGTTTCTATCCTCTTCTTTGATCTTATTCGCAGATCTTCGTCACGACGCCGGATCCCACCGTGCGGCCGCCCTCGCGGATTGCGAAGCGCAGGCCTTCCTCGCACGCGATCGGCGTGATCAGCTCGATCTCCATGTCGATGTTGTCGCCCGGCATTACCATCTCTACACCCGCCGGCAGCTTGATGTTGCCCGTCACGTCCGTCGTGCGGAAGTAGAACTGCGGACGATATCCGTTGAAGAACGGCGTATGCCGGCCGCCCTCTTCCTTCGTCAGCACGTACACCTGTCCCATGAAGTGCGTGTGCGGATGAATGCTGCCCGGCTTCGCAAGCACCTGGCCGCGCTCGATCTCAGAACGCTGCACGCCGCGCAGCAACGCGCCGATGTTGTCGCCCGCCTCGGCATAGTCCAGAATCTTGCGGAACATCTCCACGCCCGTCACGACCGTCGTGCGCTTCTCGTCCGTCAGTCCTACGATCTCCACCTGATCCGACACCTTCACCTGGCCGCGCTCCACACGTCCCGTCGCTACCGTGCCGCGGCCCGTGATCGTGAACACGTCCTCCACCGGCATCAGGAACGGCTTGTCGTTCGCGCGCTGCGGCTCGGGGATATACGCGTCAACAGCGTCCATCAGCTCGAAGATGCACGCGCACTCCGGCGCGGTCTTCGCATCCTTGCCAGCAGTCAGCGCTTCCAGCGCCAGCAGCGCAGAGCCCTTCACGATCGGAATGTCGTCGCCCGGGAAGTCGTACTCGCTCAGCAGCTCGCGAATCTCCATTTCAACAAGCTCCAGCAGCTCCGGATCGTCCACCTGGTCCGTCTTGTTCATGAACACGATGATGTACGGCACGCCAACCTGACGGGCCAGCAGAATGTGCTCGCGCGTCTGCGGCATCGGGCCGTCCGCACTCGACACCACCAGGATCGCGCCGTCCATCTG